>DLFY01000247.1:4847-4979 GCA_002482415.1 Phycisphaerales bacterium UBA7708 | reverse complement strand
TATACCGGTGATCCCGCCAGTCCTCAGTATGTGGAAGCAACCGATTGTATTCACTGGAATGCACGATGTAATTGGGCATCCACGGGAACCAGTCAATACACCATTGATTTAGCGGATTTGCTGATATGGCTT
>DLFY01000247.1:0-4813 GCA_002482415.1 Phycisphaerales bacterium UBA7708 | reverse complement strand
ATCACAGATGATAAATGCGACGGCTTCGCTCATGTCGTTGGAGGCATCTTTAGAAGAAGAATGGCCTGCTGCAAAATCGACAGATGCTGCCTCGCAAAAAACGACTGGCGAACAGATTGTCGAATTACAGAATGCGGCCCTGTTCCTTGAAACGCTTTGGTTATCCGATCCGCAGCTACAGCAGGATATTGATGCGGATGCATGGAACCGCTTTATGAATGAAATAGATCAATCCCTGAAGGCGTTGAAAACAACACATAAAACATTCACTCAATCGGAGGAAGTCCAATGAAACGGTTTGCATTTTTAACATGGTTAGCTCTATCTTTGCCGGTGATGGCCGGTTATACGTATGTGGTTACACAAGGAATAGAACTTGCTTATGTCCCAACGCTCCAGAATCATGAGAGCTTATTAATGACTGGGGGGGGCGGGGATATGCTACGCTTGTATGATTGGAGTACCGCAGATATTTTTGGCACCACACCTTATAATCCCGATTATCTGGGAGGGATACATATCCTTGGTGTAACTCATAATGCCCATCTCAATTTTTATGGCGGTGAGGTTCATGAAATAAGCGTCAGTGTCGATGGCACAGCCTTGCTAAGCGGAGGCTGCATCGACCGTCTGACCACGTCGCAGTCGATCTGGAAATGGGTGGGTCAGCCGGCGGAACTGATCTGGAATCCGCATGTGACCATGGTATGCAGTACACATACTTATAACACGGCAACCAAATTGCTGACAGGAACCTGGCTGGACGGAACCGCATTCAGTATTCAGCTTATTGATTCAGCAGGCTATGCGGCCACGATTGATAATATACGATTTATTCCCGAACCAGCCACGCTGCTGCTGCTGGGATTGGGCGGTGTTCTCCTTCGTCGTCGAAAATAAATGTTTACGGTTATTCTTAAGCGGCCTGCCGGGCAACCTTCATTCCGACCCCCGGCAGGCTTTTTTATTCATTGACGATATCCGGAATGGCTTGACCGAAGAAGAAATCCTCCGCCTGGCAATCGAAAAAGCCGGGGAAAATTCGCTGTTCAATTCACTTTGCAGGGTTTATAATCGCACCTCAAGCTGTGCCGGCCGCAAATATTTACTTATGGGGCACGGAAGGAAAATGCTGTTCGCGGTACCGTGACAGAAGTGGTTTGTTCCGCTGGAGGCAATCAGGCGGTTGTGTGCATATTATTCCTTCTTTCAGGATTGGAGATGACGATGACACATGCAGGGTTAAGGCGGTTAACTTGTTTGGCTGTAATGGGTTATGTGGCATGTATGGGGGTTGTGCAGGCCGGAACGGTCTGGCTGTCGGAACTGGATTTGACCCGAATGAAGGTCGGCTACGGACAGGCACAAAAGGACCTGAATATTGTGCAAAAGCCCCTGGCGATTGCCGGAGAACAGTTCGAAAAGGGCGTGGGAAGCCATGCCGACAGTATTCTGCATATCCATCTCAACGGCGGGACGAGCCGGTTCACGGCCCAGGTTGNNACAGTGCACAAAACAAAGGCAGCGTTTGTTTCAGGATTTACGGCGACGACAAGCTGCTGTTCAACAGCGGCACAATGAAGGGCGGCCAGAAAGCCAAATCCGTCAAGCTGACAACAACAGGCATCCAGATCCTGATTCTGGTGGTGACCAGCGCCGGCGACGGAATCGATTATGACCATGCCGACTGGGCCAATGCCAAATTTGACGTAACCGGACCAATGCCCGAGGCAATCGATGCTCCCGTCGAGGAAAAAGTCATCCTGACGCCCAGACCCGGACCTGCTCCAAAGCTCAACAATCCGCTGGTGTTTGGCACCCGCCCGGGCAATCCCTTTATTTACCGCATTCCCGCCACCGGAACCCGCCCGATGACTTTTGCGGTCGAGGGGCTGCCGAAGACCCTGAAACTGGACCCGGCAAGCGGCATACTGACCGGCACGTCGCCCGACACACGAGGCGAATATGCGATGGTATTCAAGGCCGGCAATGCCTCCGGCCAGGATGAGCGGCCGTTCAAGCTGGTCGTGGGGGATACGCTTGCACTGACCCCGCCGATGGGCTGGAATAGCTGGTATATTCATTATAACCGGGTTACTGATGCCGGGATGCGGGAGGCCGCCGATGCGATGGTTGCCTCCGGGATGGCCGACTACGGGTATATGTATGTCAACATTGACGACTGCTGGTCCAAGAAACGCAAGGACGAGCCTTACCGTGACAACTGCGGCGGCATCCTGACCAACGAGAAATTCCCCGACATGAAAGGCCTGACCGATTACATCCACAGCAAAGGCCTGCGGGCGGGTATTTATACCTCGCCGGGACCGTGGACGTGTGCCGGTTATATGAGCACTCTCGGGTATGAACAGCTTGACGCCCAGCGTTTTGCCGAATGGGGATTTGATTTTCTCAAGTATGACTGGTGCACCTACGAGATTTCGGACGAAAAGGCGCTGCATGATTATATGAAACCCTACGCCCTGATGGGTGAGATACTCAAGAATCTCAAGCGGGATATGGTGTATAACCTGTGCCAGTATGGGATGGGCAATGTGTGGGAATGGGGCGCCAAAGTGGAGGCTCAGACCTGGCGGACGATGGGCGATGTGGGCTTTATGTCATTTCTCGATGCCGGCCTTGAGAATTGTCAGTATGCCGCATACGCCGGACCGGGCCGATGGAACGATCCGGACTATATCCTGATTGGCTGGGTGGGGGACGCCCGCAAGATGGGCGAAGGTGCTCCGGTCAACCTGACGCCGAACCAGTATTATCAATACATGTCCCTGTGGACGATGATGGCGTCGCCGCTGTTTTTCTCGGGGGATATGACCCGGCTGGATGATTTTACGCTGAATGTGCTGTGCAATGCCGAAATCATTGGCGTCAATCAGGATATTCTGGGCCGGCAGGGTGTGATTGTGACACAGACAGAGGATTATTTTGTGATTACAAAACCGCTGGCCGATGGTTCGATTGCCGCAGGCGTGTTTAATACGTCGGTGGTGGAGCAGTCCGTCAGGGTGTCGTGGAAGGAGCTGGGGCTTAAGGGCCGCCAGTCCGTTCGCGATTTATGGCGTCAGCAGGACCTGGGGACGCATAAGAACAGCATTGATGTCAAGCTGCCGCTGCATGGCGTAGTGATGCTGCGGCTGTCGTCAGCAAAATAAAATCAAAACACGGATTAGCGATTTATTAAGGAGAGCGTTGGATGGGTACCTGTGCAAAGAAGTATGCGGTTGGGATTGTGCTCAGTGCGGTGTTAATTGGCGGCCATGTATGTGCGTCGCTGGCCCAACTGGCCGAGCCGAAGGATGGTCGGAGCATGCGAACGACCAGCACCCGGCGGGATGCCAAAGGCGAGGAAAACAACTACGATAACCAGCGGGTCAAGCCGGGAGAGACCGTCGTTCTTCTGGATGAGAAAGGGCCCGGAGTCATTACGCATATCTGGCTGACATTTCTGGGGCCGGAACCGCAGGCCTGGGCGAAAAATGGCTCCGCGAGCCATCAGGATATGGTGATTCGGATGTACTGGGATGGGGCCAAAGAACCCGCCGTCGAAGCGCCGGTCGGCGATTTTTTTGCCAATGCCTTCGGCAAGCGCAGCGAGGTCATCAGCCTGCCGGTGATTGTTGAAGATGGCGATTCGTATAACTGCTTCTGGCACATGCCGTTTCGCAAGTCGGCCCGCATCGAAATTGAGAATCAGAATCCCGACAAGCCCATCAGTCTGCTGTATCACAATATCGACTGGATTAAAAAAGACCGCATGGACAAGGATACGCCGTATTTCTATGCCCGCTACCGCCAGGAGTACCCGGCTGAGGATGGCAAGGATTATCTGGTTCTCGATACGCAGGGCAAGGGACATTACGTGGGTACCGTGCTGAGCGTGCGGACCCGCAGTCCATCGTGGTTTGGGGAAGGGGATGAAAAAATCTATATCGACGGCGAAAAAAGTCCTTCCATTTGGGGCACGGGGACAGAGGATTATTTCCTGAGCGCCTGGGGCCTGAAAACTACCGGCACGCCCTATTTTGGTGTGCCTTATTTTGACCAGTGGGGTATCGTTGGCGGCCATACGAGCGCTTATCGCTGGCACATTCAGGACCCCATTGTCTTCCAGAAGGGCATTCGGGTAACGCTTGAGCATTACGGCTGGATATCGCCGGATGAAAATCCCGAGTACAAGACCACAAGCTGGAATGAGCGGCAGGATGATTATTCCAGTGTCGCATTCTGGTATCAGACCGGCAAGCCCACGTTTAATCCCACCATGCCCACGGCCCAGCAGCGATGGCTTCCCTCGCTGGACCCGCAGATTATCTATGCGGCGGAATTCACTGCCGACACATATCATGGCGAAGGATCAGCAAGCGTCCAGGAACTGTCGGATTTATATCCCAAAGCACAGTTATTCTACAGCCCGTCGTCGATGGACAATGGCTGGATTGAAATTCCGTTCAAGGTGGAAAAGAAAGAGCCCGTGCGTCTGCTGATTGTGGCGACTCAGGCGCCGGATTACGGGATTTATCAGGCTTCGCTCAATGGCGTGAAAATCGGGTCGAAGATGGATTTTTATAATAAAGACATTCGTTCCAATGAATATCACCTGCTGGATTTCTGGCCGGAGCCGGGAGACTATACTCTCCGACTGGAGTGTGTCGGCAAGAATCATTTCTCGGAAGCAGCCAAATGCGGGATAGAGTCGGTCCGGCTTCGTCAGCGCCAGCCGAGAGTATTGCAATACGGGCACGAAAAAGACAAAAAATGGCAGGAAAAGCCGACCCTGTATAATTGATGAGAA
>DLFY01000088.1 GCA_002482415.1 Phycisphaerales bacterium UBA7708 | reverse complement strand
GCACATCACGACCATCATCCGTACGGTATTGCGCAACTGGCGGATATTGCCCGGCCATGGATAGCTCATAATCGCCCGCATGGCCGGCTCGGTAATCAGGTGAATATCGCTGCCGACTTCCTGGCAGGCCTGACGCAGAAAATAGCCGAACAATTCGGGGATATCCTGCGGACGATTCCGCAATGCGGGCAGCGTCACGCTGACGCCTTTAATACGGAAATATAAATCCTGGCGGAATTTTTTCTCTTCGACCAGTTTCGCCAGGTCCTGATTGGTGGCACTGATGATGCGAACATCGACTTTGACGGCGCTGGTGCCGCCGACCGGCAGAATCAGCCCGTCTTCCAGCACACGCAGGAGCTTGGCCTGCATCGGCAACGGCATATCGCCGATTTCATCGAGGAACAGCGTACCTTTGTCGGCCAGTTGAAACAATCCCTTGCGATCGCTCAGGGCGCCGGTAAAGGCCCCCTTGACATGGCCGAATAATTCGCTTTCCAAAAGACTTTCGCTCAGGCCGGCGCAGTTGATCGGCAAAAACTGCTTATCGGCCCGGTGGGAGTTTTCATGAATCGCCCGCGCGGTCAGTTCCTTGCCGGTGCCGGATTCACCTTCTATCAGGATGCTCAGGTCCGTCTTGCTGACGCGGCGCAAGACGCGGAACACGCTTTGCATCACCGGAGAACGGCTGATGACGCCGGGGAAGACATAATCCAAAGACGCTCCCTTGGGAACCGAAACCGAGGGAATCGCCCGCTCCGCCAGAGCGAGGATGCGTTTGGCCTCTACAGGTTTGACCAGAAAATCCCATGCCCCGCGACGGATTGCGTCTTTGCATGCTTCGAGGTCGGGGCTGTCGGCGGTTAAAATCACCGGAATCGATGTAAAATCCCTGCGTACCGTGTCCAGAAGTTCGATGCCGTCGGGATTTCGACCGGCGAATAAGTCGGAAATAATCAGGTCGACACGTTTCTGGGAAATCAATTCAAGGGCGTGCGAGACGGCATCCGAACGAATTACCTTGACACCGGCCTTACCCAGAGCCTCGGCCATCGCCTCGGAATGATGTGAATCCTCCTCAACAATCAGTACAACCGCATCTTTTCGCATAGGGTATTACTTTATTTTGCCACGATCCGGCCGATAGTAAAAATATACCACATCAAACTGAGAAATAACCCGGTTGGTCGATTGCATTTGACTTCACCCAGATTACATCTGTCGTTATTGATTTTGATTGGTGGTCTTATCCTCAGAAATCAAAGGGGCAACCACCTGGACTTCTTTGCCCTGCAATCCCTTGGGGGATTTCAATTCAGCATATTCCACCGTCTGCCCCGGCCTGAGTGTCCGGAATCCATCGCACTGGATATTGCTGAAATGAACAAAGACATCCAGCCCTTCTTCGTTTACCACAAATCCAAAACCTTTTCGATAATCGAACCACTTGACAGTACCTTTTGGCACACAACCTCCTTGCGCATTGCGCAATCCGACCGTTTTCTTACGAAGTTGTACCTGTACCGCAGAACCAGAGTTCCGCAGCTATTATTAAGGGTACTGCTACGACCCCTTAAATCCACTTGACCACACCATCCCGCGCCTGCCGCCCTCACGACCTCCGTCTGTCAAAAACGGCAAATCCGGCGGTGTTTGTCACACCGCCGGATAGAATTGGCGCCGGTACTTTACTTTTTCTCTTTATTCATCTCGATCATGGCGGCTTTGCGACTCAGTTTAAAGCGACCCTGGTCGTCAATGGCCAGCAGTTTGACCGAAATCATATCGCCTACTTTGCAGACGGCATCGACCGTCTTGACGTAGGAATCTGAAATTTCACTGATATGGCAGAGGCCTTCGACGCCGGGGGCGAATTCCACGAACGCCCCGAATTCCTTGATCGAGACCACCTTGCAGTTATGATAAATGCGACCCACCTGGGGCGGCGTCGTCATCGCTTCAATCATATCGCGGGCCACGAGGTGACCGTTGCCGCCGACACAACTGATGGCCACGGTGCCGTCTTCTTCGATTTCAATCAGCGAGCCGGTCTGTTCCTGGATACCCTTGATGGTCTTGCCGGACGGCCCGATGACCTTGCCGATGTATTCCGGATCAATCTTGATCGAGACGATCTTCGGAGCATAGACGCTGAGCTGTTCGCGAGGCTTGTCAATCGTCTGCTTCATAATCCCGAGGATTTTCAGACGTGCCTGACGGGCCTTCTCCATGGCTGCAACCATGATATCGTGCGGCAGGCCTTCGGCCTTGATATCAAGCTGAATCGCCGTGATGCCCTTTTCGGTTCCGGCAATCTTGAAATCCATATCGCCGAAATGGTCTTCGTCGCCGATGATGTCGGTCAGCAGCTCATAGCGGCTGCCTTCGGTCACCAGGCCGACTGAAATCCCCGCCACCGGCAATTCCATCGGAACGCCGGCATCCATCATCGCCAGGCATCCGCCGCACACCGACGCCATCGAACTGGAGCCGTTGGATTCGGTAATATCGGAATTAATTTTAATGGTATAAGGGAATTTCTCATCCGCAGGACGAAGCTGCTCGAGGGCCTTTTCCGCCAGCGCTCCGTGACCGATTTCACGGCGTCCGGGGCCGCGTATCGGCTTGACTTCGCCAACCGAATACGGCGGGAAGCTGTAATGCAGCATGAATTTCTGGCCGTATTCTTCCTTCAGGCCGTCGATCAACTGCTCATCCCGCCCCGTACCGAGCGTACAGGACACAAGAGCCTGCGTTTCACCGCGGGTAAACAGGGCCGAACCATGCGAACGGGGCAGAACACCCACTTCGCAGCTAATCGGCCGAACTTCATCATATCCCCTGCCGTCGGGCCTGCGGCCTTCGATCAGCAGTTTGCGGACGGCTTTTTTCTGGACAATTTCCAGAATCCGGCGAAGCTGGACATTGGTACACCGGGGTTCGGCACCCTCGGCTGCAACACAATATTTATCGAACAAGGGTTCGGTAATATCGCTGATGGCTTTATTCCGATCCGCCTTGATCTTGATTTGGTAAGCCTTATAAAGCGGCTCAAAACAGGTTTGCTGCACTTCATCGATCAGCGCCTGTTCGAGCTCAAACACTTCGACTTCTTTGGCCACACCGCAGAGCTTGACCAGTTCGTCAATCAGATCACAGACCTGACCAATTGCTTCATGGCCGGTCTTGACCGCCTCGGCGGCAACTTGCTCGGACACCTGACGGGCATCCACTTCAATCATATTGATCGCATCGCGCTTGCCGCCCAGAATGAGGTTCATTTCGCTGTCCTCGACTTCTTTATAGGTCGGAAACAGCACATACTGGCCGTTGATTCGGCTGACGCGAACAGCACCCAGAGGACCCTGGAACGGAATCTTGCTGATGGACAACGCCGCGCTGGAGGCAATCATCGCCAGTACATCGGGGTCATTATCGGTATCGGCACTGATGACCTGCACCATGATCTGCACTTCATTAAAATAGCCGTCCGGAAACAGGGGGCGAATCGGACGGTCAATCTTGCGGGCGGTCAGGACTTCTTTGGTGGAAGGACGCCCTTCGCGCTTCATAAATCCGCCGGGGAATTTGCCCGCGGCGCTGTATTTTTCACGATAATCAACACTCAGCGGAAAATAATCAATTTCGTCCCGCGGGGGCGCCGCCACGCAAACCGCAGCAAGAACCATGGTCTGGCCGCATGACGCTATCACTGCACCGTGAGCCTGACGCGCAATCCGTCCGGTCTCGAGTGTAATCAACTTGCCGCCGATTTCTTTTTGTACTCGATGAACATTAAACATATATCTAATACCTTCTAAAGTATGGTTTTTATTATCTATCTACAACGTCGTGTATTCAGCCGCAAATTGGATACGGGCTTGAGCAACAACGCTGACGGACCGCTGATTTATTTGCGGAGTCCGAGCTTGGAAATAATCTGACGATACCGATCCAAGTCCTTGTTGCGTACATATTTAAGTAACGATGTACGGGTACCGACCATCTTCAGAAGGCCTCTGCGTGAGGAATGATCTTTGGGGTGAACCTTGAGATGTTCCGTAAGCTCATTGATCCGGCCCGTCAGGATGGCAATCTGCACTTCCGGCGAACCGGTATCATTGGTTGCGGTTTTGTAACCCTCGATAATCTGCTGCTTTTTGTCTTTCGTTAACATACTGTAAAAAAACCTTTCAGATACGTCAAGCCGCCCTATGCGGCCCATTCAATTTCCCTATTTTCAACAGGGCTATCATTATAACAGCGGTTATTGGCTTTGCAATGCTTTTTTTGGGCAGAACAGGAACGATTTTGGCGACAATTCGTGAGATGTGTACTTTTTGTCATTTCTGACCGTATTATATCTTGTAATATTCAATAATAAAATTTTGTTGATTATTCATCGGAATAAGAGATGGAATCACCCATGCCGAAACGAAGAATTTCACGTCAGTATCCGTATAAATCGCCTGCAAGCGAGAGGGTATTCATTTTTGATTTCTCAATTTTTCCAGAATTGTCATACTGTATTCGGGGGAACGGGGCTTTGAGATGGAAATTTCTTAAACCTGCACCAGTTTCTTTTTGGATTAGCGATATGCTAAGGCTATAATCGTATCTATCGGCTCCTAAAAGCAAACCATCCATCAGGATGGAAAACAAGCATTCATTGAAGGGATCATGAAGATGACACGTCTATGTATTGCCCTGGTGCTGCAAGGTCTGTTTGGATTTGCGTTCGGGAACGAGGATTTGGCGAAGAATTTTGCATCACCCCCGGCAGAGTCCCGTCCCTGGGTGTACTGGTTCTGGCTGAACGGGAACCTGACCCGGGAAGGAATGACGGCCGATTTGGAGGCCATGCAGCGGGCGGGTATCGGCGGCGTGCTGATCATGGAAGTCGATCAGGGGGCGCCGGTGGGGCCGGTGGCATTCATGAGCGATGCGTGGCGAGAGTTGTTCAAGCATGCCATGTCGGAGGCCCACAGGCTGGGACTTGAGGTCAATATGAACAACGACGCCGGCTGGAATGGCAGCGGCGGCCCATGGGTGCCGCTGGACAAGACCATGCAGGTGATCGTAACCAGCGAAAAACAGGTTCCTGGAGGTGCGAAGTTTGAGGGCCAGTTGCCCGCCCCCCGCGCCAATGAAAGCTTTTATCGTGATATTGTCGTGCTGGCTTTTCCCACGCCCAAAGACCCTGATAATCCCGCCAATCGCATCCAGAATCTTTCTGCCAAAGGCATGTTCTGGAATGGGATCTATGGCGGCAGTCTTCATGACGCCGGGGCTGCGGGGGTTCCCGCCGAATCCATTATCGCCAAAGATACGATTGTGGATCTGTCGGGTCGAATGACGGCAAACGGTGTGCTTGCCTGGGAGGCACCGCTGCTGCCGGACTCCGGCACATGGACTGTCATTCGTTTCGGACATACCTTCACCGGAGCCAAAAGTCATCCTGCACCCGCCACCGGCGCGGGCCCGGAATGCGACAAACTGAGTAAGGAAGGGATTGAGGCCAACTACAACGGCATGATAGGCAAGCTGGTTGGAGATGTGGGTCCGCTGGCGGGAAAGACCTTTGCTGCAACCCACGTTGATAGCTGGGAAGTCGGTTCGCAGAACTGGACACCGAAGATGCAAGACGAATTCAAGCGGCTGCGAGATTATGATATGACGCCAATGCTGCCGGTACTGGCAGGTCGAATCGTGGGCAGCCTGGACATCTCCGAACGTTTTCTCCGTGACGTCAGACAGACCATATCCGACCTGCTGGCGGAGAACTATATCGGCCACCTGCGGACGCTGGCCAACAGGGACGGCCTGAGACTCTCGATGGAGGCTTATTCAGCACCCGCCAATGATCTCGATGTTGCCAATCATATTGAGGAACCGATCTGCGAATTCTGGTGGCCGGATGGGGGCGGATTTTACTGGTCGGTCAAGTCCATGGCTTCCGTCGCACATGTCAACGGTCTGCCGGTGGTCGGTGCCGAAGCATTTACGGCTGCCGATGGAGAACGATGGCTGGCGCATCCGGCCAATATCAAGGCGCTGGGAGACCGCGCCTTTTGCGACGGCGTGAACCGCTTCATCGTCCATCGTTATGCAATGCAGCCCTGGATTACCAATCGCTGGCCGGGCATGACCATGGGGCCGTGGGGTGTGCATTATGAACGTTCGAATACATGGTGGGAGCAGTCAAAGGCATGGCATCAGTATGTTGCCCGCTGTCAATACCTGCTGCGGCAGGGACGATTTGTGGCCGATGTTCTCAGCCTGCAATCGGAAGAACCAATGCAGCGTTTTAAACCGCTGAAGTTGACGGGGTATGACTACGACGCCATCAGTCCGCAGGCTTTTCTGGAGAAAGTAACCGTCAAAAACGGGTTACTGGAATTGCCATCGGGCATGAAATACCACCTGCTGTGTTTGCCTGAAGATGAATCCATGACACCGCGGATGCTCGAGAAAATCGCGGCCCTGACCCAAGCCGGGGCGAGGATTATTGGCAATCCGCCAGTCAAGGCGCCGGGGCTGTCCGGCTATCCGCAATCGGATGCACAGGTGAAAGCACTTGCGGCGAAGTTGTGGGACTCCGGTGCGAATTCCGAAGGCAAGATGGTCAAAGGGAGGATCGTGGCCGGTAAGTCCCCGGCCGAAGTTCTGGCTGCGGCAGGCATTGGACCTGATTTTCTGGCCAGCCGGCCCATCCGTTATATCCATCGTGTCGTGGCCGACAAGGACCTCTATTTTGTAGCCAATCCTGCCCGCATGGCGGTTGAAGCCGTCTGCACCTTCCGGGTCAGCGGCAAGACACCGGAAGCATGGTTTCCCGACACCGGTCGGATCGAACCGATTTCAGTGTTTCATGAAAACGATGGATGCACGCGGATTCCGCTTCGCTTCGAAGCCTCTGGTTCGATGTTTATCGTGTTCCACCCGGGCAAAGCACAGGCATCCGAGCAGATCGTTTCGGTCAAACACGATGGTATGGAGCTGGTACGGATGGAGACGGCAAATTTCTCAGCCCAGAACAGCGATGTGGCCAACACCTTTACCATGGCGGCATGGGTCAAACCGACTATTGAAATTGCACTTCCCCAGGAGACCAACGAGGGGCTTGCGGCCCTCAGTGTGGAGCGGAATGATGTGCTCTATCCGGCACCCGGGCACGAGGTCTGGACGGACAAGGATTCCGGAGCGGGTTTTGGGGTCGGGACAAATGGCGTCTGCGTGTGCGAACACGGCGACACCTACTTCCCCTCCCTGCTGGTGTATAAGACACCCATTAGCGATTGGACGCATGCAGCAATTGTATATCGCGCTGGCACACCGAGTCTCTATCTGAACGGCAAGCTTGTCCACACGGGTATGAAAAGCAGGAAGATCGTGCATTCGGGCGTGAGCGTCATCCATGGCCGGGAGATCAACGAATTTCGCGGACAAGTGGCCGGACTCCAGGATTTCCCCAAGGCGTTATCCGACGAAGAAATCGCAAAACTGGCTCAATCACAGCCATCTATTGCAGAGGCCGAACGGGGACCGGCAATGGATTTTGTTCGCCAGGAAGTTTTCAAAAAGGGATTATACGAGCTTAAGACAGCCGACGGCAAGACCCGGCGTGTGCATGTTGTCGATCTGCCGTGGCCGGTTGTTCTCCAGGGGCCATGGGATGTGAAATTCGCACCCGGGCTGGGGGTACCTGAAAACATGGTATTCGAAGACCTGATGTCATGGAGTGAACACAGCGAGCAGGGCGTGAAGTACTTCTCCGGGGCGGCCACCTATCGGAAGACCTTTGATTTCAAGCCGGCCACGATGTCCGATCCGCAGATTAAATCGATTATTACACTGGACCTCGGCAAGGTTGCGGTGATAGCCGAAGTAAGCCTGAACGGCAGAAATATGGGCATTCTCTGGAAGCCGCCGTACCGCGTGGACATCACTGATGCCATTAAAAGCGGGCAAAACAATCTCGAAATTCGCGTTGTCAACCTGCCTGTCAACCGCATGCTCGGGGATGAGCTGCTGCCCGAAGACAGTGATCGGATTGCCAATGGTACGCTCAAGCAATGGCCTCAGTGGCTGCAGGATGGCAAGCCAAGCCCCACCGGTCGCTTTACCTTCACGAGTTGGCGCTTGTGGAAAAAGGGTGAACCGCTTCAGGACTCCGGCCTGCTCGGCCCGGTGACGGTTGTCACAACCGCCCGCATCAATTGACTTTGCCTGCATAAGGAAATATGCAGCGAGTGCTGTATCTTGCTGCAAAATAAGGAATTTGACGACGAGAATATGCCAATCAACGCCGCTGGGTGATTTGGCGGAAGATTCTGTTCTGCGGAGCAATTCCAGATATTCATCGATGGAAAAACCAATAAAACTCGGAAAGCAGCCTTTAACTCAATATTTCAATAGGGGTCATTTTGACCCGCACCCGGCAGGCACCTCGAATGATCCCAAAGGCGAAAAAAAAGCGGCATCAGGTAATCCGCAAATACCTGATACCGCTAAACTTACAACAAATCGGGGCGACAGGACTTGAACCTGCGACCTCTTGACCCCCAGTCAAGCGCGCTAGCCAAACTGCGCCACGCCCCGGTATAAGGGGGGAATTTTACCACCCCGCCGTGCTTTTCTCAATACAATTTTTCAATTTTACCCATTTCAACGGGTCAAATGTCTGTTTACACGGCCATTGACTCCTTTTTTGTGTATTATTTGGTATGTTCTCAGAGTGAAGATTTGATAAACCGGCCTCGTATCCAATAAAAAACTCCGGCAGACCTTACAGCCTGCCGGAGCTAAACTTTTCACATCAAACCAGCCGGTTTAGTTGCAGGCACTTTGCGGATAGAGACCGCAATCGAGCCACTGTCCAGCCATGATTGCAAAGTCATCCATAGTAACCTTGCAGTCGTTGTTATAATCCGAAGCAGGTTTGGCCAGACACGCCGCCACACCGGAATCAGCATAATACTGAGCCGCAATCTGTTCTGGTGTTAAGGCGTAGTTGTACACGCGAATTTCATCCAGCAGACCGGTGAAGTAATTGTCCGCCCATGCACTCTTGCCGATGTAGTTATTCACGCGGGTCACAAAGTTGGGCAGCGGAATGGTCGCGGTGGGAGTGACCGTCGTTCCGTCGTTGTTGTAGTACTTATACAGAAGACCATCCCTGTAAATCCTGACAACGCCTGCTGTGTCCAGCGTTATCGTGAACATCTGCCACTGATTCAGAAGGATCGCGGCATTGGCATTAATCGCCGCATTCTGGGCCGTGCCATTGGCCGTCCTGAACTGCAGTGCGGTGGAGGTGCCGTTGCGGCACAGGAAGATATTATTGTTCGGGGTGCCGTTGGAGAACTGGATAAAGTTGGCCCAGTTCCCGGCGACTGTCGTGTAGGCCCAGAGATTGATGGTCAGACCGGTTCTGAAATCGTCAAAACCATCAGGCAAATCCACGTAGTTGGCATAGGTGTTCGACAGGCTGATTGCCTGGCCCACTTTACCGGCAGCAAAGGTCGGCAGAATGTTATTGGGGGCCGCACCGAGGGTTGACAGCGTTCCATTGAAGCCATTTCCTGATGCATCATCGGCATTGTCTTCGAAAGGATAGTAAGCCAGCAATTGCTTGCAAATGAAGTATGCCGAGGTGGATGTCGCCATACCGCCAGTATTGGAAGCAGTGGCATAATAGGCANNGCCATCGATTGAATGGTCAGCGTGCTTGTATAGGTGGTGCCGACTACGCTGGTATCGATGAAAACACGGGTTCCATCAGCGATGATTTCCTGGGCAGGGGTTCCCGCCTTGTACCACTTGAGGGTCAAAGCACCGCCGCCAGTATCTTCCGCAACCACAGTCATTGAGGTGGTGTCGCCGGCGAAGTAGCCTTTGTTGACCGGATTGGTCGTAAAGGCCGGGGCATTGGGAATCGTCTTGAAGCTTCGGCCGATACCCTGATAGGTAATCCCGTCGATGACCGCATCCACTCTCCAGTAATAGGTTTTGTCTTTGGTCAGCGTCTGGCCCGCGGGGACGGTATAGCTATTTGCAGTCAAACCGGTCTGCTTGATAATCGCAAACGGCGTCAGATTCACAACCGCCGGATCGATAATGTTGGGGTCAACACCCACATACAAATCATAGGCTGTGGGACTGTAGGCCGGGTCAATCGTCCAGGACAATGTGGGATTGATGGAAACATTGACTTGTCCATCCGTCGGATTGGTACCGGTAATAAAGAAAAGGCTGACCGTATCGGGGCCCTTGGCGTAGTTAAAAGCCAGTTCACGAGCGCCCAATACTGAGTTATAGATGCGGAATTCATTCACTTTACCGGCAAAAGCGGCATCGCCACGATAGGTTGAACTGCCGATATAAGCAAAACTGCGGCCCACGTTCGACAATAAGTGGGCGGTCGAGGAGGAATTGACAAACTTGCCATCCTGATACAGGCTGATGGTAGACGTTGCTGCATCATACACACAGGCGACATGGTAGGCGGTTGCAGTTGTCAAACCTGTACCGATTGCCATATTTTCATTGTAATTATAGCCCGGGATGCCGCCTGTGCTGATGACAAAGCGGGAATCGTTGCCGCCGGAGGACGGGGTGTAGAAAATGTAATTGCCGCCCGCGCCTGTAGTTCCGCCGGCTGAATCGCCAAAATCAAACAGACGCTGCCACTGGGACAGAGCATCCAGCGAAAACCAGGCTTCAATAGTGACACTGGTGTAATCCTTAAGGACATCGGCCGGCAGGGTTACACACGGGGCCGAATTACTGGTTCCGCCGGTCAGAACCACCTGTCCATCCACAATCACGGCGCCATTGGTCAGGACGCCGTTGGATGTCCCAACCAAATCGTTGGGGTCCACATTAAAGTTGTACCGGTTGACCAGGGCTCCGAATGTCGGTAACGACATCACGAGCATGGCCAGAATCATGACACTTGCACTTACTCTTCTCATAGCGTTAGACCTCCCAAAATAAAGTAATAAAATGGTTTTATATACGCTTAAACGTTACCTGTATCGTTCAAACGTTACCTGAACGTCTTTCGGCTACTCTAACACTAAAACGGGATTCCAAAATACACACCAGTCACTGTCGATACTCTTCCATCGTGAACCATCCTCATAGAGGCGATTATCAGAATCCCCGCCGTCAGTGGCCACCAGCGTCAAAAACCGATCCTCCGGCTGCAACACCACACAAATCGTATCCCGTTTTCCTATGTCCATGATATTGCGTCTGCTGTATTGCAGCTTTCCATCCACCAGAATCCAGACATCCGCATTCGGCGTGCGAGGGGCCAGAGCACTGATATCCAGTTCGGCCTTAAACGCCGTGATATTGATATTGGGCAGCCTGGAGCGAACAGCATCCAGGTCAAATGTAATGCCGAGATTGGCATGCAGCAGCATGCTGGACTCTCTGGACAGGCTGACTGCCAGTTGGGGATTCGAGACCATAAATTGAGGACGATATGCAATCTCCGTGTAATAGTTGCCCTGCGTTTCCGGGCAGGCCTCGAAACGATGCCCCTGGGAACTGATAATCTGCGGCGTTTTACCGTCCGGAACAAACACACCATCCACAAGCGGATTATGATGCACCGGGACGTACTCGTTGTCGGCATAGCGATCAACCGTTCGAATTTCAGTGAGCATTCCAGTGGTCGGATCGATTCCGCAGTTGGTTCTGCCGGTTTCGAAGCCATCACCGCCGCCAATCACATCGGCCAGATTCAGCGGCTCTCCCCGCCAGATCAGTTTCCGGGACGAATCCAGACGCCGGACAAACTGGTTTTCACCGAGCCGCATTTCGCGGGTTTGACCGGTCAGATACTNNATACTCCACGTATCGCGCCATTCCTGTTGTCAACAGAACACTGCCCTTGCGTTCGCCCTGCTCGCCGGCCAGCAGCGAAGCCTTGCCGTTGAACAGATGAACGCTGCTGGACCCGCTGGATTCGACCTGAATGCCAAACTCCGTCCCGAGGTCCACCACGCCGGCACTGGGGGTATCCACAACAAATCCCACAGCCTGCGATGGAATCCGGGCCAGCATCCTGCCGCAATACAGATACATATTCTCTTCCGACAGAACAGCAAATTCCGCCGGGCCTTCAANNCAGCAGGGATATCCGCCTGCCGTCATCGTAGAGCCGCTGTCCTGCCTGCAAGGCCCCGGATTCCCCCCAGGTCGCCTGGATGGAATCCGTCAGAACCGCCACCGAACTGGGCGCAACACGGGGATAGAACGTGGCATAGGCAATCATCAATAGCAGCGCCGCGATCGATCCGACGGCCATCCAGAGATTCAGAGGGGTCACCTGCCCAAACAGGCGTCTGTTCCGAACGTCTTTATCCCCGGATACCAGCGGAGTCAAATCGGGCTTTTCAATTTTTGGAGCCCCCTTTTCATTTTCCGCCAGCAGGTTAAACAGGGAATTATAGCATTCCAGGGAAACGTCTTCCGGTTCGCCTGAAAAGGAGATTTTGCCGGGCTGAGACAATCCCACATAGAGCATGGTAAAATCAATATAATAACAGGCGGCTTCCGGTTCATGGTCAAGCCATTGCACCAGTTGCTCGTATTCGGCCGGAGTGATGGTGCCCTCCAGCTTTCGGAGAATCAATTCATCCAGTTCAATGGGCCAGCGACGCTCGTTCATCCCTGCATCTCCCATGCATTGAGGGTCAGCCGGACACAGCGCACCAGCGATCGATGAATTCGCGCCATGACTTTATACATGCCCGTAACCGAGCGCTGCATCTGTTCTGCGATTTGCTTAATCGTCATCCCTTTTTCGTATCGCACCTGAATCAGTCCGCGATCATTATCCTGGAGTTTCAGAAGACACTGCTGCAACGCCCTGACTTGGTCGTCCATCAGCTCGAGTTTTTCCGAGGCGATATGATTGAGGTACTCGACGAGGTGATCCGAGAAAAATTCATATTCGTTCTTTTTTCGTCGATGATATTCCAGCACTTTATTGCGCGCGATGGTGATGCCCCAGGCGCCGAAATTCGTTCCCGCCTGAAATTCATCAAATTTCTCCCACATCAGCGCGACGACATCCTGCATCAGATCTTCGGCATCTGCGGGACGATGAACCATCGCCAGCAAATAGGCATAAATCGGCTTTTGATGAACTACAAACAGCCTCAAAAATTCAACACTAAAGCTATCTTTTTTTGTTGATATATCACCCATCGCTTCTACCTATCTCCTCTGGCTTCATNNAAATTAGAGCAAGAAAATTTGCCTATTTGTTGTTTTTGCATATTTTATTTGGATGCAATATGTCTATTATTGATGGCTGTCGTGGAAAAATAAGCTGAATTTCAGGGATTTGAAATAATGGCTATGTGACAGAGGTTAATTCTTTACTGAACTGCGCAGCATTTTTTTAATCCCTGGATTTTATCAGGCATTTAAAAGAATCTTTTCAGGCGGGCAAAAAGGCCCTTTTCAGTGTTGAAAATGAACCGTTGAGATCAGGTATTCGCTGTCGGACAGAAATTGCAGATAGCCTTCCATCGCAGCGGGCACCAAAAAGGTATCACCGGCCTTGAAAGGGACGGGCGGAAAATCATTGCCCATCCACTGGCCTTGACCGGTCAGAAATACGATGGCTTTCATCGTTCCCGGATCGATGAGAACCTGAGCCCCGGCAGTCTGATGCCGTTTGTACACCTGAAATTCGTCGGCATCCACCAGGCAGCCGACAGAGCGAACCGGCAGTTTATCGGCGGTCAGGTCAAACCGAATGCTCTGCATCGCCTCTTCAATATGGAGCTGGCGGGGTTTGCCGGTCGTTGAATCCACGCGGTTCCAGTCAAATACACGATAGGTCGTGTCGGATGGCTGCTGAATTTCTGCAATCAAAAGCCCGGCGCCGATGGCATGACAGGTACCTGAAGGCAGGAAATGGCACTCGCCTACCTGTACCGGCACCCGCTCCAGCAGTTGGGCACAGGTCCCGTTTTGAACGGCCTGACGGAATTGTTCCGATGTGGTTCCGGGCTTGACACCTTTATAGATGGCGGCACCCGGCTCGGTCTGAAGAATATACCAGCATTCAGTCTTGGGGTCGCCTTTGCCCATGGTTTTGCAGGTTTGGGCATCGGGATGGACCTGGACGCTGAGGTCTTCGCGGGCATCGATGAATTTAATCAGCAGCGGCAACGCCCCTGTGAAATCTTTATGCCCGGTGATTTGATGAGGATAGCGACAAAGGGCTTCGGACAGGGGCAATCCGGCCAGTGGCCCATTGTCGATGACGGTTTTGTCTTGCGGCAAATCAACCAGCTCCCAGCTTTCACCAATGAGCTGGTCTGCCGGCAGGGTTTTGCCGAAAACATCCTGTAATTTCTTCCCGCCCCAGATACGGGACTTGAAGAGGGGTCTGCATTGTAATGGATATAATTTCATAGGGGAGCATTATAGCAATCCGGGTTTGAATGTCCACAAAATTAGGACAGAACCACAGGATTCCTGCCTATGAATTATTAATCCTTACAACGCAGACCCTTTTTATTTGAGTGCAATCAAATTTCCGCTTATTTGATCATTTTGTAGTTGTTTTCACCGCCATTGAGCAGATAGACCAGCGGCTGGGGACGATCCGTACCTTCGATAAAGGCCGGGCGAGCCGCCCACGGAGCCACACTCAATACACCGGTCAAATCCATCCAGTATTGCAGACGGGAAACCGGCAGATTCCAGGTCATGTGGAAATGGTTGGCGGGGGCAAACTGCTTATACTCGACCATGCTGGCGTATTTAGGAACAACGAAGGTGTGCGGCCAGTTCCAGTTGGTCAGGTTGCACATCGCCTGGCCCAGTTTGGTCGGCACACTGGTCGTGTAGGCTTCATCCCAGATAAGACTGAACTTATTATTCAGGGCGCTGTAGGCCATACGTCCCGCAATTCCATTAATGCCTTCGGGAGTCATGAACGTCACGCTGTTGCCGCCGCCTGGGAAGTAGCCTTCATCCGCCAGAGGCATGGAGATACCCTTCATAATATCTTTCTGGCTTGCGCCGGGCTTGGCCGCCCAGTCAAAGGCCGCGCTGCCGGAGTTGTCGCCATCCACAAGGCCCTTGACGATAAAATCGGCCTTCGGATTGACCTTGACACCGACTTTCTTGGCCAGGGCATTGATTTCCCAGCCTTCCCAGACCTTGCGGAAATCCATAAACAGCGGCGGATTGCCGCCGGACAGCCAGGTCATAAACAGCATCGTCAGCAGACCCTGTGCATCGGCTTCGGTCGCATAGGGCAACGGGGCCTTGGGACCATTGTGGTCAAAGGTGCTGTTGAACATGGATTCCATCGCATCGGCCACCGGCATCGGGATGCCCCGACGATCACTGCCCCATTCCAATTGGCTCATGAATCCGCCGCCTACAGCGTTCAGGTCGGACATCAGGTCACGATTGATCAGATACATCGCAAGACTCTGATTAAACCGCTGGCTGTCGGCTTCGGTCTTGATTTCCAGACGCTTTCCGATAGCGCCGTCAATCCAGCCGCGCAGGGCCTTGAGTTCTTTCTTGTCATAGGATTCCTTGTTGAGCATGTCGGCCAGCAGCTTCATATCGAGGCGTGTGATTTCCAGGCCGAAGGTGTTGCGTGTCGGCAGAACATGAGCCAGGGCGGTTTCCATGCCCATGGAATCATGGCCGAATATCATCACACGTCGGCCCCGCAAAGCAGCGGCAGCAACCGCAGCATAGCACCAGTCAATCTATGCCGTCGCGGTTGCGTCGCTCATTTTGGGATTGAGTCCTGTATCCGGCCAATTCCCGACATTCAGATGGACCATCTTGCCGTACTGGCTGATTGCACCGGCTGCGGCATGGGCATAGACGACGCCAGGCTTGGGGCCGCTGTTGCCGCAGGTGATATTCAGCGGTGTTTCTTTGGGAAACTGCTGGAGCAGTGATATCGTGGTCAGTTGCGGAAAAGCCCAGGTATCCGGTGCACAGACCAGGATATTCACGCCGGCCTGACGGAATTGCTGAGCAACGACATCCGCCTGCGATTCACTGTCCACCAGTACGGACGAATACACCACCGGCACGGGGGTTTTATCCGGCAGAACCACCTGGCCGGAAATCGCATCGGCAACCATCCCAATAATATTCTGTGCCCGGGTTCGGCTGTCCTGGTCAATACGCGGATCGCAGGGAGCAAAAACGCCAATCACAGGGATTCGGGGTGTGGCTTTTTTGATGCTGTCAAGACATTGAGCTTTTAAAGTTCCCATCTATATATCCTTCCTTTCATTATGTTGTTAATTTTTATTTCGCTGGTTTTAAGGTCAGACTGCGAATATTAATCGGAGCCCATGCATTCTTGTCAGGCTTAATCTGCAGCAGATATTCCCCCGCGGTCTTGAGCTCGATCTGTCCGAGCTTCTGGTCGGCGAAGGAATCATAGCCGCCAGTTGACGTTATGGATGCATTGAGCTTCTGATTATCAACCAGAATCTGGAACTGGCTTTTCTCACTGGCACAGGCAGCACTGGCGACGATATCAAATCGTCCGGGTTTTGTCACCTTGAATCCCCAATCGACTGTCACGCCGGGGGCCGTCCAGAATCCGATATTCGGTATGCCGCCCTTTTCTTCCACCTGGGTGTCAGAACCGTTGAAATTGTGAATATTGGCCTGTATTGCCGACAATACGATGGTGCCGTCTGCGGCCTGTGTCAGCAGTTGTTTCTCGACTTTCAATTCACTGGAAAGATGTACAACTGCGACAGTCGCAATCGGATCCAGAGCTTTGGCCGGGAGTGTGACGACAACACCTTCATCCGCGGCTTGCGTCTTCAATGCGGCAGAGTTGGCCAGCAGCCAGGCTTTTTTCACATCGCTCTTCAGGCCGGGCAGCAGCAGTTTGCCATCCTGCGGCCAGTTAAAGACATGCAGATACAGCGTTGTCCCTTTTGCAGTGACTTTCTTTGTGCAGCGACCCCATTCCAGCTTGGCAAACGGGCTGGCGGTGGTTCCGTAAATGGACTCGCCATTGACTTTCATCCACGCACCGACTTCCTTGAGACGTTCGATACTGGGCTGGGGGATTTCGCCTTCGGCGGTCGGGCCGACGTTCAGCAGGTAGTTGCCGCCCTTGCTGGCAATATCAATCAGATTGCGAAGCAGGGTCTGTGTGGATTTCCAGTTATCATCATAGCTCTTAAAGCCCCAGGTATCGTTCATGGTCATGCAGGTTTCCCAGTCACGGTCTTTGTAGCCGGTAGCCGGGATATGCTGCTCAGGCGTTTCACTGTCGCCGGGGTAGCCGCCGCCCAGACGATTATTGGTGATAATGCCGGGATGCTGAGACACAACCGGCTCAAACATCTGTGCACGTTCTTTGTTCATATCACAGGACGTATCCCACCAGAGGACTGCAATATCGCCATAATTGGACAGGATTTCTTCGACCTGCGGAACCGCGATATTTTTCAGGTACGCATCCATGCCGGTATTCTGTGCAGCCGGGTCCCAGTAACCGCTGCAGGCGGAACCGCCCTGGCACCAGTCCTGAGCCTGAGAATAATAGAATCCCAGCTTCATGCCATGCTTTTTACAGGCGGCGGCCAGCGGTTTGAGCAAATCTTTGCCATAAGGCGTTGCATCGACCACATCCCACTTGGATACCTTGGAGTCAAACAAGGCAAATCCATCGTGGTGTTTGGAGGTAATGACAATATATTTCATGCCGGCTTCTTTAGCCAGTTTGACCCAGGCATCAGGATCATAATTGACAGGATTGAACTGGGCAGCATATTTCTGATATTCCGCCACAGGGATTTTACCTTGGCACATAATCCACTCGCCAATGCCGCCGACTTTATTGCCATTATGAGTACCGGCCGGAACGGCATACACACCCCAGTGAATGAACATCCCGAAACGAGCCTCACGCCACCATTCCAGACGTGCGTTACGCTGTTCGGGAGTCTCATTCTCATAGGGCCATCTGGCTTCGCTGGCCGCCTTCGAGGTACAGCCGGTCACCAGTACCATTGCGATAATTTGAATGAACACAGACATGACAAACAATGATCCTTTTTTTCTCATACAGACTCTCCTTAAATTTAGTGTTTCCTGTAACACGTTTTTCGATGCATAGAGAGTAAACAGGTCCACCTGACAAAACAATGTAAAATTGAAAGTTTTAATGGATTATTTACAGATATTTACTATTATCGGGAAATGTTCGGACTCAAACACATAATTGACAATGTCGATATTAATATACTGAATATTGAATATTACACGGTGGGTAAGGAATGGAATTACCGCAACGTGAACAATCCTTATTCCAGAATTTACTATATTACCAGCGGTTCAGGGCTTATCGAGCACCATAACCAGACTTTTTCGCTGGAACCAGACCATTTTTATCTGATTCCCTGTTTTACTCCAGTCAGAATGTATTGCCCGGACCGATTCAGTCATTATTATATCCACTTCACATGCAGAACGCCGACCGGCATGGATATTCTTTCGATGCTGGACTGTCATTACCACATTCCCGCTGCTTCGGGGTTGATTAATGAAGCCCTTTTTAAACGTCTGCTGGAGCTTAATCCCAATCGTCAGTTGCCTGAATACGATGCCAATAAGCCGATTTATCAGGCCGTGCTGGAAAACGCCAACCAGTTGGATAATGCCAAGTCCCCTGCCAACCTGATTGAAACCAACGCCCTGATGCGGCTGCTTTTGTCGGCTTTCTTTGCGGATTATTCGGATACTGAAGTGCAATCGGCCTTGTATGGATTATCGCGTTTTAATGCGGTCATTGACCATATCCACACCCGGCTGGACAGTCCGATGACGATCCGAGAGCTGGCCAAAATCGTCCATCTGAACCCGACTTATTTTTCGAATTTATTCAGCAAATTGATGGGGACATCTCCGATTCAATATATCAATAAAAGACGGGTTGAAAAAGCCCAGTCCCTGTTGCTTACAACAGATGCCACACTTTATACCATCGCCCAAAAGGTCGGCTTTCAGGATGAATATTATTTCTCACGCATCTTCAAGAAGATCACCGGGATTGCACCACAGCATTATCGCCAGCAGAATATCCTGCTCCACCAGCGTGACACCCGTGTCTGAACCAGTCTCGGCTTATTGCTGCCTAAGTATCATCACGGGGCCAAGCAATCCGGAATCTACGGGTTTCCAGTCCGGTTTAACCTGAATATTCGTATTGGTCAGCCGTTTATCCTTTGGAAGTTTTTGATCTGCCAGGAGACGGTTCCTCCAGGAATTGACCACAGCAATCTCCACTGTATTCGTACCGGATTTGAGTGCTTTGGTAATATCCACGCGGAACGGGCTGGTCCAGACCACACCCAAATCTGTGCCGTTAAGTATGACTCGGGCAATACCGGAGTCTTCCACCCGACCCAGATCCAAAAGATAGGATTTTGACAAATCCAAACGGTTGATTGTAAATACTTTGCGATAAACGGCTTTTCCTGAATAATCCTGAATCCCCTGCTGGGGATGCGATTTCCAACTCATCAAGTCATCAAAGATAATCTCCTCCGGCCCGCCCCAGCGGGTATCAAAACGCACGGTCCAGGGGCCGGGGATTTCCAGAACTGGCTGGTAATCGGGGAAATTGGTTTGAGCAGAGCCGGATTGGGTTTGAGGAATCGTTTGGTTAAACACAATAATCTGCGAACCATTCGGAACAAAATGCAGGGGTATTGTCGTCCTGCCATCGTGCTGCTGGAAAGCTGCCGCTTTTTGGCGTTGTCCCGTAAGTGGATTCCACAACTCCGGCTGGCGTCCGGCAACTCGGAATGTACACTGCACATCCAGCTCTTTTTCCTGCTGATTACAGACAAAATAGACATCCCTGCCCTGAATTATGTAGTGGATATAATCGATGGGTAAAGAGGGTT
>DLFY01000225.1:7815-11921 GCA_002482415.1 Phycisphaerales bacterium UBA7708 | reverse complement strand
CTTGCGCTGGGGGCTGCTGTTGGGGGCATCGATGCAAAAAAGGGGTGGGGGGGTTAGTAGTCGATGTAGTTGACGCCCTGGCTGTCGGTGCCGGTCCAGTTGAGTCTGAATTCGCAGGTTTCGCGTTTGAACAGCCAGCCGGTTGATTTGTCGGCTTCGGCGGTAAAGTCTGCGACTAATTTGTCGTCCCGTTTGTCGTTGAAGGGATTGACGGGCATTTTCATGAAATAAGGCCCGCAGGAAAAGACGGCGGTTCTGGTGGTGTTGGTCGAGGAGACGCCCTTGACGTCGGTGGTGCAGATGAACTGTTCGACGACCTTGGCGGCGGAGGTGTTGGTCAGGGCGCCCATGGGGTTGTAGTAATAGCCGGGCGTCAGGCCGTTGTGGTCGAGCTTAAACAGCTCGGTCTGGCTGCGGAGGCTGCGGAGCATGTCCTTGGCCGCGGATTCTTTAGCCAGTTGCGNNGAACATGGGCAGCGCAACGGCGGCCAGGATGCCCAGAATCGACACCACAATCATCAGCTCAATCAGTGTGAAGGCTTTTCGTTTCATATTATCAGACGTTTCGGTCCAAATCGTTTATCGCTTTATCAAAGTATAATGAATCTTTCGGAAACCGTGGGAATTTTCAAAAATTTTTGTACGTATTTTTACGTAGAAAAAGGCTGTTTGGGGTGTCTTAACAAATTCTTTACAAGACGGTCTGATAATGCGGTGGTTATCAGTCTTGTTTGGGTCATTTGCCTTTTGGTTGTTTTGAGTTTATATTTTTTGTATAGAGAAGAAGTGTCACGATAG
The DNA here is from genome assembly GCA_002482415.1 of Phycisphaerales bacterium UBA7708. GTDB lineage: Bacteria > Planctomycetota > Phycisphaerae > Sedimentisphaerales > Anaerohalosphaeraceae > Anaeroglomus. Next base: position 11,123 of record DLFY01000225.1, on the reverse strand, counting down.
AAGAAACTTTAATTCGGGGGATTTATGAAAACCAGGCAAGTGAATCTGATCATCGCGGCCGCGGCTGTCCTGTTGACCAGCACGGCGGTCAAAGCGGACACCACCGCGTATGGGGAATACTACTACGGCGGGGCTGTTGTTGATATTGACCGCGTGGTTAACGGGTATCTGTGGATCGAAGATGCCACGGTGAATCTGTATAAGAATGCTCATATCAAGACGGCTCTGTATGTGGGGGATGTGTTCTCCACCTCCGGGGCGGTGCTGAATATCTATGGGGGCAGGATTGATGATGCCCTTTACATCACGACCAATTATAACGGCCTGCCTGAGGCGACGGTTACGGTGTATGGCTATGGATTTGCCGTAGCGGGTGTGCCTGTGGCTGAGAGAACGCCTGAATTGTTTATCCAAAACAAGGTTCTGTCGGGTTTTTACGCCGATGGCACCCCCTTTGCGTATAAGGTGGATTGTTTTGCGGAAGGCACCTTTAAGCTGACCCTCAAGCTCGGATGGATATTGAGCGAGCCTGAGATGGCCGTTGCGCCCGAAGCGATTGACTTCGGCGCTGTCAAGATCACGGAATCGGTAACCCGGACGGTCTCTGTGGCCAATACGGGTACCGCGAATCTGATTCTACAGTCCATAGGCTTCGCCGAGGGCAGCAGTGCTGAATTTGCCTGTGCTTCTGTGCCTCAACTGCCTACGACGATCGAACCTGGCGCCAGCATCCCTGTTGAAGTCGTATTTACGCCTGCTGCCACCGGCGCGGCCCTGGCTGTTATGATGATTCGCGGAGACACGGTGGATGCCGCGCAGATTATGCTGACCGGGTCGGGCATCAAGCCCGTCATCGCCGTCGAAGCTGCTGCCCTTGATTTCGGTCAACTGGATCTGGGACAGTCCGCGGTCGGCACAGTGAGAGTCGCCAATGCCGGTGATGCGGACCTGGTGGTGCAGTCGATGGATTTTGCCGGGGCCGGCAGTGCCGAGTTTGCCTTCGTGGCGGCGCCTGTGCTGCCTGTGGTGATCGCGGCGGGTGCCAGTGTAGCACTGGAAATTGCTTATACGCCCACCGTCGAAGGTGACGCTGAGGCTGTGCTGATGATTGTCAGTGACGATGTGGATAATCCTACCGTTGAAGTGGAGCTGAAAGGCAAGGCGGTTGATCCCGTCCAGACGCCCCTGGAACAGATGGATTCCATTTTGAAATTTTATGACCAGGGTATTAAAGACAAGACTATCAAGGGTGTCGGCCACAATCACAGAGCCGTCCAGGCCCAGGCTCATGTTGTCCGTCAGATGCTGGTCTGCACACGCTGCCTGATCAAGGGCGGCTACGGCAAGTGGGCGATGTGGGGGCTGTATGATATTGAAAAGAAGACCGACGGCAAGGGCCATCCCAGAGACATTCTTGAAGGTTCTGCGGTGCCTGAACTGAATGCCAAAATCGATGTACTGATCGATACCCTGAAAAAGAAATAAGTCCGACGTCTCAAACACGTGTGAAGCGGGGCTGCAAGGCTCCGCTTTTTTTATGCGCGGAGGGGATTGTCTATTGCCCGGTCTGAAGGGCCATGCGATAGGCCTTGATGTAGCCTTCGACCATGCCGCTGACGCTGTGACGGGCACGCAGATAGAGGCGGGCCTGCTCGGCCAGATTGCGGGCCTGTTCCGGGAACGACAGCAGGTGCTTGAGGCCGGCATAGATGCTCATCGGGTCGGAGGGGTCAAAGACCAGGCCTGTTTTTTCGTGCTGGAGGAGGCCGGTCATGGTATCCATGCATCCGCCGACGGCCAGGCCGACGCTCATGGCTTCCATCAGGGCCAGGTTGCAGCGTTTGCGGTCTTTGATATGAATAAAGATATCCATTCCCTGAAATACGGGGCGAACCGGACGCAGCGGGGGGACAATCGTAACGGTTGACGTCAGGCCCAGTTCCCGGACGCGTTTGCGAATGGGACGTTCGGCAGGGCCTTCGCCCATGATGCCTACCGACAGGTCGAATCCATCGGCCAGGAGGTGGCGGACGGCATTGAGCAGCGGCTCGAAATCCTGGACCTGATTGAGTGATTCGCAGACGACGATGCTGGGCATCTGGCCCGGGACGGCAAAACAGGCGGTATCGTCCTCCACGAAGGTGCCGAGGGGGATATGGATGACCCGGGCAGGCTGAACGGGGCCGGTCATCAGGCTGCCGTAGATGGGGTCTGAGGAGGCGGCCAGTACACTGCTGCGGGGGATCTGGCCGAGGGCTGTCCGAGATGGCGATTCAAACAGCGTTGTTACGGTCGGGATATTCAGTTCCTGGCAGAGGTATTGTGCCAGGTGCCCATCGCCCGGCCAGAAACCATGCAGGAGGGTGGGTTTAAAGCGGATCAGNNATCAGTTTGTCGAGCAGGATTTGGCGGTTTTTGAAATTGAGTAATTTCAGTTGGAATTCGGGATAGCGGACAAATTCTACCGATGGATAGAGGACGTTATGGGTATCCTGGCCTTCCGGCCCCACCAGTACCGCCCCGTAGGCCGAGCCGGTCAGTCCGACCAGGATTCGCCGGACACAGCTTCCGTAATAGCGAAGGGTCCACTCATCGACCAGAATCACAGGCCGGACGAGGGCGCGATCCGCATGCAGGGTGTTGGCGTTTTCAGTCATAGTCAATTGTGCAGCTTATTTGCCGCCGCTGTCGGCCAGCATGGTCTTGAGCAGGTCCAACTGGCCGGGTTTGATATGATAGCTGTGGGCATCGTCGGGGAATCGTCCCGCTGAGACCTGCCGAGCATATTTTTCGAGAGCCTTGCTTATCATGGGTGCCAGGCCGGCAAAGGCTTTGGCGAATTTTGGCGGCTGCTGGCTGAGGCCCAGGATGTCGTGAATAATCAGGATTTGCCCGTCGCAATCGGGTCCGGAGCCGCAACTGACCACGGGAACGGGTACTTGCTGGGTGACCATTGCGGCGACCTCGCGTGCGGTGCCTTCCAGCAGGAGCATGGACGCCCCGGCCCGCACCATCTCGTCGGCGAGGGTAATCAGTTCATAGGCCTGTTCGGCGGTGGTGCCTTCGGCCCGCAGTGCGCCCTTCATCACCGAGCTTTGCGGCCGGATGCCCAGGTGGGCCATTACGGGGATGTCTGCGTCGCTGACGGCCCGGACGATGTCCAACTGCGAGCGCTTGACCTCCAGTTTGACGATCTGGGCGCCGGCCTGCTGGATGAAGCGTCCCGCGTTGCGGACGGCATCGGCGATGCAGGTCTGATAGGACAAGAACGGCATATCCGCCACGAGGTAGGTCTGCGGGGCCGCCCG
>DLFY01000225.1:0-7771 GCA_002482415.1 Phycisphaerales bacterium UBA7708 | reverse complement strand
ATCGTGCCCCAGCATCATCTGGGCGACCGAGTCGCCGACCAGAATCATCTCTATCCCTGCGGCTGCAACGAGGCGGGCCGTGGCGTAATCGTAGCAGCTTACCGCCGAAAACGGCTTGTGCTGCTGCTTGGCCGCCATAAAATCCATGATTGTCATTCGTTCTTTCATAGCCGGCAATTATACCCGATTCCGCTCCACTATACAATAGACAGCCTTGCGGCAATTCCGGGCTTTTTATGTGGTTGTTTTTTGTTGACGAATCTGCTCTGAAAAGGTAGTTTTTGGAACAAGTCTGGCTCTGGGAGAGTCTTGTTTTCAGGAAAAGAAAGGAGACCGATATGCCGGTTTTATTTGGATTAGTGATTCTGGGGCTGATTGTGCTGGTCCCGGTGCTGATGTACAACAGCCTTGTCGGCAAACGCAACCAGGTGGCCAATATCTTCGGCACTATGGATGCGATGCTGAAAAAGCGGTGGGACCTGGTGCCGAATCTGGTGGAGACGGTCAAGGGGTATGCCCAGCATGAGAAGTCGCTGTTTGAGAACGTGACGGCGGCCCGCAGTCGGGCGATGGGCGGTCAGATGAGCGCCGATGAGATGGTGCAGTATGACAATGCCGTGTCGAAGCTGGTGGGGGTGATGCGGGCGACGGTCGAGAATTATCCGCAATTAAAGGCCGGCGAGAATTTCCTGCATTTGCAGCGGACGCTCAATGAACTGGAAGAGCAGATTTCGGCGGCCCGCCGGGCGTTTAATGCGGCGGTGACCGATTACAACAATTCCGTCGATATGTTCCCGACCAATATTATCGCCTCGATGTTCGGCTTCCAGCGCAAGGGGCTGCTGGAATTTGAGGCCCAGGCACGTCAGAATCCAACGGTTGGCTTCTAAGGCAGACAGGAGCAGGAGCGATGAAAACACTGGAACAGGTGCGGGAGTTTTATGAGTCAGAGCTGAAGCAATCTCTTGCGGCGATGGAGCAGGATCGCCAAAAGATGATTTCCAAAGCCATGACCGTTGCCGGGATTATTGGGGCGGTTGGATTGGTGGGTGGATTGTTAATCACGCAGATGGGTGTGCACAACGGGGTGCTGCTGCTTATTCTTCCTGGGATTTGTATTGCAATCGGGGTGGGGGCATTTTCCGTTGCCAATAAGAATTACAAAACAAGGTATAAATCCCGGATTATCCATAAGCTGATTACCTTTGCTCAGCCGGGGTTGGAGTATTGGCCCGAGGGGGGCATCAGCAAAGAGATTTTTACGGGTTCAAAGCTCTTTACACATTCCATTGACCGGTATCGCTGTGAAGACCTGGTGCGGGGCAAGGTGGATAAGACGGAGATTTTGTTTTCGGAAATTCACGCCGAGTACAAGACGACCTCCGGGACGGGCAAGAACCGGCGTACGGAATGGCATACGATTTTCAAGGGGCTGTTTGTGGCGGCGGATTTTAACAAGCATTTTCGCGGGCGGACGGTGGTCCTGCCGGATACGGCACAGAAGGCCTTTGGATTGTTCGGCCAGACGCTGCAATCGTGGAATCCGAGTCGGGATGAGCGGATTCGGCTGGAGGATGTCGAGTTCGAGAAGGAGTTTGTGGTCTATGGCACCGATCAGGTGGAGTCGCGGTATATCCTGTCGCCGGCTTTGATGGAGCGGATTCTGGACTTCCGGCGGCGGCTGCGAAACGGGCTGTACCTGTCGTTTGTCGGCTCGAAGGTCTATGTGGCGATTCCGCTGGACACCAACCTGTTTGAGCCGAAGACCTTTTCGTCTGCGGCGGGTTTTGAATCTATCAAGGAGTATTACAACCAGCTTCGGTTTGGCCTGGCGATTGTGGATGAGCTGAATCTGAACACGCGAATCTGGACGAAGGAGTAGATCATTCATAAGTGTATGACAGGAAACAAGATATGCTTCTTTCTGTTCAAATCAATAAAATATTATTGACATCTATAAATTTATATAATATACTAAATTTAATTACATGGCTAAAATTAGCGTATTGTATGGAAGGATCTAAATATGAGTACGATCAGCAATCCATTTCGACCCGGTGCCGGACATCGTCCACCCTATTTGGCCGGCCGTTTTCAGGAGATAGAAGGCTTTAAGAAATTATTGAATCAGGAAGTAATTGTTGATAATTTGGTTTTAACTGGATTGCGTGGTGTTGGCAAGACGGTGCTCCTTGATGAATTCCGACCTTTGTCAATCGAGGCGGGTTGGTTATGGGTGGGAACAGAGCTTTCTGAATCGACCTGTGTGAGTGAAGATACGATTGCATTACGACTAATCACAGATTTGGCAGTTGTAACTTCCGGTATAATTATTTCCAGTGAGGTGCAAAAAACATTTGGCTTCAGCAGAGTTGAGAAGCGAATCGAAACCCAGCTTGATTATTATACTTTAAAAAGCGTGTATGAAGAACTTCCGGGGCTTTCATCAGACAAATTAAAGGGAGTGTTGGAATTAGTATGGAGTTGTATTCAGAATAAAGGTTATCGCGGGATTATTTTCGCTTACGATGAGGCACAAACAATGTCTGATCAGGCTCAGAAAGAGCAATACCCTTTATCGTTGTTGTTAGAAGTATTTCAGTCAATTCAGCGAAAGAATATTCCATTTATGCTGATTCTTACAGGATTGCCGACATTATTTCCCAAGCTCGTAGAGGCCCGAACATTTGCGGAAAGGATGTTTTCGGTAATGTTTCTGGATCGACTGGGAAAAAAGGACAGCAGGGATGCTATAGTGGAGCCTGTAAAAAAATCCCATTGTCTGGTAAAATTCAGTACTAATGCAATTGACGAAATTGTTAAAAGCTCCGGCGGATATCCATATTTTATACAATACATCTGCAAAGAAGCATTTGACATGTATCTTCAGGAATTAAAAATAACGCAAGACCCGCAAATTGATTATCGAAAGGCTGTCGAAGAGATAACGCGAAAATTAGATAATGATTTTTTTGCAGGTCGCTGGGCAAGGGCAACTGACAGACAGAGAGAACTTCTTCATGTGATTGCGAACCTGAACACTTCGGATGAAGAATTTTCTGTTCAGGAAGTGGTTGAGGCGGCAAGGAAGCTAAAAAAGCCTTTTAGTTCAAGCCATGTCAACCAAATGCTGAACACTCTGACTCTGATGGGATTAGTGTACAAAAATCGACATGGCAGATATTCTTTTGCTGTTCCTTTGTTAGGTGAATACATTCGCAGGCAGGAAAGAGAAAGTATGAAACGAAAGGGGCAAATGGAACTATTCACGCGAGATGACTTCAATAGACAATAATAACCTGACGCCGGCGATGCGGCAATACCTGGAATTCAAGAAGAAATATCTCGATGCGTTATTTTTTGGAAGAGGGGCTATTTGCTTTTTTCGTTTAAAAAATAATCGGAGATGACGCCCATGAAGGGATTGTATTTGATGGCGTAATGCGACAGGCCTTCCTGTGCAAAATGCTGCGACAGTGTTTTGTCTTCCTGGGCAAGGGTGGGTGCAATTCGATTCCAGTCGGTCTCATCCATGTTCAACAAATTATCGACCTTCTGACAGTAAAAATCCGCAACGGGCAGGCCGGAGTATGCGTTCACGAACCAGGGCATGATGCGGCCGATTTTTTTCAAGAGGAGATTGTGCTCTGCACCGAATTCCAGGCAGGACTCATCCGTAAAGTTCTGGAGAGAATCCATCTTCTGGATGTCGATAAATCCGCCGTCGAGGCTGATTTGATGGGCTTTGGTCCCCGGATAGGGGAAAAAGAAGGTCCAGCGAAATCGGCCAGGGCGGGCCTGGCCCAGCAGGCGAAGGGTGTCGAAGACATCCTGCCGGGTTTCGTGGGGAAAGCCAATGATGATAAACACGGAACTGTGCATGCCGGCGTCATTGACCATGCGGATGGCCTGAATGATGTCGTCATTGGTCATGTGGCGATTCAGGACGGACTTGCGGATTTTTTCGCTGCCGGACTCCACGCCGAATTTAACGACGGTACAGTTGGCGGATTTGAGATGGGCGGCGACTTCGTCGTCGAAAAATTTCACGTGGGCGTTGACAACGAAGGGGAGATTGCATGTTTTTTTGTATTCGCGGCAAAATTCTTTGATATAGGCCTTGTCGAAGGTAAACAGGTCGTCGTCGAAAATGAAGGTTTTGATGTGATGGTAATTTTTCAGCAGAAATTTGATCTCGTTGATGATCTGGTCCACCCGAAACTGTCGTATATAGCCAAGCTCTTTGAACGAGCATTTGAGGTCGTGGCGATAGGCGGCAACCATTTTGTGATTAAAGCAATAGGTGCAGGAAAACGGGCAGCCCCGGGATGCCATCAGGCCCACCCATCCTTTTTTGACGTCAATCAGTTTCTGGAAATCCATGATAGTGTAGTCTTTGAATGGCAGTTGCTGCAAATCCGGCAGGGGGCCAACGGGATTGATTTTAATTGTGCCGTTGTCGATAAAGCCGAGATTCGGGACCTCCCGGATGGATTGGCCTGAGGAAAGTCTTTCGATAAAGTCCGGAAAGGCCTCTTCGCATTCACCGCGGAAGATATAATCGAACAGGCCGGTTTCCAGGATTTCCCGTCCGCCGACCAGGCCGTGAACCCCGCCGCAGACGATAGGGATAGAAAGCGATTGTCTGGCCCAGGCGGCAAGCTGTCGGGTGTAATTCCACTGGTTGGTCACCACCGAAAAGGCGAGCAGGTCCGGGGTTTCCTGTTTAATTCGGGCGATAAATTCATCCTGGGAAGGCAGGGGGGCCAGGTCTTCACAAAGCTGCCAGAAGGTTACCTGATGGCCGGCTTTTGCCAGTACTGCGGCGATATGGGAAACGCCGTAGTTAAAACCGACCTGCGAGCCTGCGTTAGGATAAATAAAGAAAATTTTCATAAGGGATGTGCAGTTTCCTGATGATTATGTCTGTTTTTTCAGCGTCTGTTTTTTCGTTTTTTGCTTTGGATGCTCAACGTCTATGATTTTGATTTGGGATTCTGCTCTGGGAAGTGCAGGCTGACGTTCCTCCATGATACGGCTGATAATATCATCCGGGTTGAGTGTGTCCGGATGCCCGAGCGTATCCACATGAATAACTTTGCAGGAAGTATTTGAGCAGGCGCTCCACCTGCGAATAAATCGCGGATTATTTGAGCCTGCAAAAATGGTGATGGTGGGAATGCTGCTTGCCGCGGCAATGTGCTGGCAAGCGGAATCATACCCGATGTATTCATCGCTGCCGCTGATCAGGGCTGAAATCTGACCGATGGTGCATTCGATGGCCAATAATCCATGCGAAAAGTTATCCGGTGCGGTCTGCTCGAACCGGGACTGATGGACGGGGTATCCCCTGTTTTGCATGTCGGCGATGATTTGGCGGGTGCAGGCCGTTTCTTCGGCTCCGAAACCCTGATCGAGAATCACCACGCTTTGGGGCTGTTTCAATAATTCGCTGATCAGTTTTTTTTCAAAATCCAGGCCGAGTCTTTTGCGGGGATTTCCGCCTACGCCGAAATTGATTGTGGTAATAGATTGGCAGCCGCTTTGCCGCAGGGAGTGGATTAATGTGTGCGTCTGGCTGAGCAGGTCGGGTTTAAGCCACACCCGGGGATAACAGAAACCCGGCCGGCCGAAGACGCTGTCCATCCAGGCATTGGCATGTTCGGCCATGCAGGCGTTCCGGCTTGACAGCCAGTCTGTGTGGCTGTTGAAGTACAGATAATGGTGTTCTTTGCATATCGGGAGGATGCCCAACTGGGTGAGACGGGAGTCAGGGTCAATCCATAAGGCGGCATCTTTGTCGGAGGTTGTCTGGTTGTCCAGCAGATCAACCAGCCTGCACCAGCTTTCAAGCCGATCGAGCAGGCTGCCGCTGCGACTGTAAGGAACCTCCCGGATAAGGAGGCGGGGATTGCCGCCAAAGACATCCTGAAGTTTGAGGCTGCCCAGCAGGATGATTTGGGCATCCGGAAACAGGACGGACAGGCGCTGAATTATCACGCTGACAATTGCGACATCCGCACCGATGGTGATGCGCGACAAGATATAGATTTTCTTTATCGTTTTTGTGTTGGGGTGGAAATGGAAGTTTCGGGTATGGATGTTCCTGGCCCGCCCGGAAAGGTCTTCTGCACAGCGGAGATGAAACCGGGATAGATACTGGTCGAGTTTTTGGGCTGCGGGGAGATTACGGCAATAGGAAATGACCTGTGACATGACCCGGTTATAAACCTCGAACTGGAAATCTTCATAATCGTCGCAGAGTTCTTCGATGATGGTACTGAAAAAGGCCGATGAAACAGCCTGGCTCCATGCTGTGCCTGACTCCAGGGCGGCCATTTCGCAGAGTAAATCGATATAAGCCTCATCGTAATGCCCATCCTGATAATAATGATCCATAAAGGAGCCGGCAATCTGCCGGGCCAGGTGCGATAAGGCGTCTTTGTCAGCCGCGGCTTGCTGAAGGGCAATAAACTGGTCTCGGTAGTGTGAGGGTTTCATTGGGATTTTACCTGTTTAATAATTCTGTCCCGGCTTCGAACACCATTTGGGGGTTAATTTCTTTCATACAGCGGTGGTCGGTGGGACACTTTTTTTTGTGGCAGGGCGAGCAGTCCGCTTGTGTCCGAATCACGCGGGTATTTTCGAGGTTGGACGCGGTATATCGCGGATCGGTTGGTCCCATGATGACCACCGCGGGAACATCAAAGGCGACGGCGTAATGGCGCGGTCCTGTGTCATTGGTAATCAAGAGATTGCATCGTTTGATCAGAGGTTTGAGCAGTTCAAGATCGATATGGTCACAGGAGGTATTGATGATGGGGGTTTTTGTTTTCGCTAAAATAGCCTGTGCGATGGATTCTTCACCCCGGCCGGTCAAGAGTAATATCTTGACGCCGTCTTGCCGGGTGAATAAATCCGCTGTGGCGGCGAAATGTTCGGGCGGCCAGCATTTGGAGGAACCAAAACTGGCACCGGGATTAATGCCGACGACTTTATCGCCGGCAGCAATACCGTATTTTTGCAGCAGTTCGTCGCCGCGTTTTTGCACGTCCTGGCCGATAAACAGTCTTGGTTTAAGTCCTGTCGGTGGTTTTAATTGAAGCCATCGGGTGATTTCCAGATAATAATCCTGCATCGGACGCGGGATCAGTCTAAAGCCGCGGCGAAGCGGTTTGGGGCCGCCGGTCAGAAACAGACCCCGGCAGTCTTTGCGGTAGCCGTAGATGGATTTTGTTTTTCCCAGCCAGACCGGCAAAACCGAGCGAAACGAATTGGTCAGCAGGATTGCCATATCCGGTTTTATGGCCCGGATTTTGTGTATCATGCGGCGCATGCCGGCCAGCGTTTTGTCTTCACAGTCAATGAAATCATCGAACCACGGGCCGTCCCGTACGATACCCTGGGCGTTTTTGCCGATGATTCCCGTGATTCGGGCATGGGGGAAATTTTCCCGGATGCAGTCCAGCGTGGGAATTGCCATTACGATATCCCCGACCCAGTTGGGACAACGTACTAAAATGGTTTTGACGCCCTGCTGCATTTTATTTGAGCCTGTATCGTTCAAGTTTTTGGCTTCGAGATTTACGTTTTTACTTGTCAGTTATGGTTAAATGTACTCTTGTTTTATGGAAAAAGCAAGGAAATTGTTGCTTATTCTGACTTCCGGTTTTGTGAAAAATCGACCCTCGGAGTTGAGAAAAAACACATTGGTGGTATAATTTGCCGCCATGACGATCGATCCAAACAACCTGACGCCGGCGATGCGGCA
>DLFY01000206.1 GCA_002482415.1 Phycisphaerales bacterium UBA7708 | reverse complement strand
TTGGCCAGGCCGCCGATGGCCGGGTTGCAGCTCATCCTGGCAATCGTATCCCGGCTCATCGTAATCAATAGCGTTGCCGCACCCAGACGGGACGCCGCCCAGGCCGCTTCCGCCCCGGCATGTCCCCCGCCGACGACGATACAATCAAACATCCTGCTGCTCATCGTCGTCGCCCGTATCCTTATCACACTCCGCATCCGGCTCATCCATCGCAGGTCTGCCTGCAAGCTGGCCTTTGCAGTAAAAATTGACCGTCATCGTCCCCCAGTTGCGCTGATCCACCCGCACCAGCTCCCCGTAGGCCGGCTCGACCACGGCGTACTCATGCGTCCGCAGAATTACCATGCCGCTGTCCCGCACCTGCGAGACCAGCAGGCCCATCAGCTTGCCGACCTGCGTCTGCGACTCGCAGCTTTCGCTCATCTTATACGGCGGGTCCACAAACACCAGGTCATAGCATCCATGCTCCGGCGTCGGCGGCGCCCCCACCCGGAAGATATTGGCACAGACCGCCTTGGATTGCCCGACAAAATCGGCCTTCTCAATATTGCGTTTGAGAATATCGACGACGCGATGGTCCTTATCCACAAAGGTCGCCCAGGCCGCCCCGCGGCTGAGTGCCTCCAGTCCCATCGAGCCGGTCCCGCAGAATAAATCCGCGACAATCCGTCCCTCCAGATAGCCTTTGCTGTACAGAATATTGAACACCGACTCTTTCACACGGTCGGTAATCGGGCGGGTATCCATGCCTTCGGGGCTGAATAACTTCATGCCGCGTTTGGTTCCTGCTATAATTCGCATCTGTGCCTCAATTCAGAATCAATCCATCTTTGCCGCAATCCGGCCTGTGACCTCACCGTTAGACAGCCGGCGGCGTAATGAAAAATCCCTTGATGCCGTTGAAAATAATCTGTGCCGCCAGCGCCGTCAGCATCAGGGCGGTTACTTTAATAATCGTCGCCAGCAGTTTCTGGCCCAGCAGCCGTTCGATCCGTTCGGCCAGCAGGATAAACGCCGCCACCGTCAGCCCCCCGCATAAGACCGCGGCAAACGTCACCAGGGTTTCGGTAATCCCCTCCACGGCGGTCCCCAGCACCAGCAGCGCGCCGATGGTTCCCGGACCGACGATAATCGGAATCGCCAGCGGCACCACCGCAAAATCCTCATTTTCATTGCGATGATGCTGCTGGATGCCGATGCCCAGCACCCGCATAATCGACGATAGAAACAGGACGCAGCCGGTTCCAACCTGAAAGGCCGGCAGGGTAATGCCCAGCACGGAAAACAGCGGCTTGCCGAAAAAAAAGAAAACACAGATGCACGCCAGCACCCCAAAGGAGGTGCGAATCGCGGCCTTGCGGCGCTGCGGCGGCTCCATGCCGTCGGACATCATCAGAAAAATCGACGACGAAAAGAACGGCGCCAGCAAAAACAGCATCTGAATATATATATGAAAAAAACTGCGTATCTGCTCAAACGTCAGGGACATTCCTTACAACCTCATCATGCGTATTGGTTATTCTTCATTTCAGATTCCAGCCTGCTATCTACTGGACAAATTCTAACCGATTCGCTGATAATGTAAAGAAAATTCCCTTTGCCGCGCATGGCCCCGGTCAGCGCAGCGAACTCCAATATTTGTTCAACAAATCCACGATGCTGTCGGCATGGTATTTTTTCATGATATGGGCGCGATGGACTTCGACGGTGCGGACGGAGCGGCCCTGTAAATCGGCAATCTCTTTGCTGGTTTTGCCCTGAAGAATCAGCCGCATCACCTCCCATTCGCTGTCGGTCAAATCCATGAAAATGCCCCGATGGATGATGGGAGCGGGCTTAACCTGACTGGGATCATGATTTGTAAACATCTGGACTTTGCACAGCAGTTCGTCCCGCCGCAGGGGTTTTTCCAGAAAATCCGCAGCCCCCATCTTCATCGCCCGCACCGCCATCGGGATATCCCCCACCCCCGTCACCAGAATCACCGGCAGGTCCGGCCGCCGTTGGCGAACCAGGCTCAGCAGCGTCATCCCATCCATGCTGGGCATCCGAATATCGGTAATCAGTAAATCACAAGCCTGCTGCTCCAGATGCGTCAGGCATTCCTGCCCGCCGGCAAAGCTTCGGACGGCATAGCCCTGGCTGGACAGGGTCATTTCCACCGCATCCCGTACATCCGCTTCGTCATCCACAAAACACACGCGCTTACTCACACTGGTTTTCATGATCTCTCCTTAGGAGGCTGTAAAGGGAATCCGCACAATAAAACAACAGCCCTTGCCCTGTTCATTTTGAAGTCGTATCGACCCGCCGCAGGCCGTCAGAATACGCCGAACAATTTCCAGCCCAAGCCCCAGGCTGCCGCTTTTGGTCGTGAAGAACGGTTCAAATATGCGGTCGCACAATTCACAGGCCACCCCCCCGCAGTCATCACAAAACGACAACTCCACCCCCTGATCGGCAACACAGCCCGAGACGACCAGCCGATTGGGCCGCTGCGGATCGGCGGCATCCACCGCATTCTGCATCAGCACCACGCAGATTTGCTCCATCGCCAGGTCGCTGAAAATCAAATCCGGCAGGTCCTTCAGCGACGGATCCAGAACGATGTCGATCTGTGCCTGCCGGGCCGGTTCCTGCAAACTGGTTTTGATTCGCCGGATAACAGGCTCAATACTGATGATTTGTTCGGTATCAAAAGACGCCATCTTAAAGAACCGGCGGAATTTCTGAATGGTCTCGGTCGCCCGCTGAATCTGCCGAAGGTTGTTTTCGATGATTTTTCGCATGGCCCGGCCGCCATCCGTGTCGTCGCAGTACCGCAGGGATTCCGACAGCGTCAGTTCCATCACCGTCAGCGGCTGGTTGAGTTCATGCGCCAGAAACGCACTCATCGAGCCCAGATACATCTGACGATGCAGTTCCTGAAGCCGCTGACGCGTCTGGGCCAGTTCCTGCTCCATTTTCTGACGTTCGGTAATATCCCGCGCCGAGACGACCCGAAGCTGCCGACCGTCCCACTGAATCGAGCGTCCCTGATATTCCACCGTCCGGATGCTTCCATCCCCGCAAATCATCCGCGAAGTGCACAGATGCGGGTAATCATGCTGCTCGACGCCGGGGACGTTTTTGCGGTCGTCGGGATGAACAAATTCCAGCCCGTTTCGCCCAATCAGTTCTTCCCGGCTCATGCCCAGAAACTCCGCATACCGCCGATTGCAGTCCACAATAATCCCGTGGTCATGAATGACAATCCCCTCAAACGCCGCATCCGCCAGGCTGCGGAATCGATGCTCGCTTTCGGCCAGCGCCCTGACCGCCCTGCGATTGTCGGTCACATCACGAAAGATGGCTCCCACGGCATGAATCTCATTCTGGGTATGACGCAACGGAAATAAAACAGACTCGCCATAATGATTCTGTCCCTCATAGACCACTGAAATTTCCGCACAGTCAATCTGGCCGGTTTGGAAAACACGGTTGATTCGGCTTTTCCACTGATTCAAATAGTCCGGATTCCACCCCAGTACTTCGTCCAGTCCGCAACCGGCTGCCTGAGGATGATATTTCTGTAAAAAATTCTGGCCGGCAGGATTCGTGTACAGAAAATGATATTCCCGGTCCCAGATGAAAATGCAGTCTATCGACGATTCAAAAAGAGCCCGAAACAGTTCCTCGCTCTGACGCAGGGCCTCCTGTGTTTTTTTAGACTCCGTAATATCGGCTGCAAACAGCAGAACCCTGCGTTTCTGGCCGTTCTCAACAGGCAGGGGCCAGCAGTGAATATCAAAATATAGCGCCTTGCCGTCAATGGTGAGCCTGTCCTCAAAATGAGTTAATTGACCAGCCAATATCTGTGGGATCATCGCAAGCCGCTGCCGGCCCTGTTCCGGGCCAAACACGTCGCCCAGATGCCTGCCGGCAAGCTGACCCTGTTTTAATCCCAGGTATCGCTCCGCCACAGGATTGCCGTACACATACACACCCTCTTCATCCAGAATCGTCGCGATATAACCGGCATTTTCCAGAATGCTGTAATAGTGACGCTCAAGCTGGCGCAAATAGTGATTCTGCTGCTGATATAGATCTTTAACCTGCTCCTGAGAACGGCGAAGCTGATGCTCCAGGCTCTTGAGAGAACCGATATCCAGAAAATTAATGCTGTATTTGGGGCTGCCGCCCAGTTTCAGCGGGCAATATCCGATCAGCAGGTGCCGCTTGCCCCCGTCGCCCTGAACCGACTCCAGTTCAAAAGCCCCACTGTTGCCGGCTACAACATCCTGCCAGGCCTTCATCGCCTGAAGATAATAATCCGGGGAAACAAATTTGAGAAAATGATATCCAAGCACCTCCTCTTTGGGCCACTTGATGGTGTCCAGTCCCATCGGGTTGGCATATTCAAAACGCCCCTGTTCATCCAGGACAAACAGCCCGTCCGTCGCAGATTCAACAAGTTCGCGGAAGTAGTGAAGCTGCTCGGCCACACCCTGATACAAAGGATCTGCAAACCCCTGGCTGCTTTGATCCGCAGGCGGGGAATTGAAATTCATAGACTGCGACCCCGAAGACGATTCACCCTGACACCCATCTTCACCCGGAACCCAATCAGGTTTTGAATCAGACCCCATACACTCACTCCACAGAGAAAGTCCTGACGTATTCCCTAAGAAGATTTCCCAAATCCAGCAAGACCCAATCTTGATAAGGTTTTTACCGGATGTATTATAGCAAACTCATCCAGCATTATGCAAGACCATATAGGAATTTTTACCGATACGACCCGTTTTTATACTGATTTGGAATTTTGANNTTGCACATTGAAAAAATACCGCCCTCATATTGTGAAATAAATCGCAATATCAGAGTTGAGAATAAAAAAAGCCTGAAAATATAGTTTCCAGGCCTTGTTCTGTAATGAAACATCATACGAAGCTTAAATTATCTCCGTTTTCTCCGCGCAAATAAAGCTCCCGCCAGAAATAGCCCAATGCTCGTCGGCTCCGGAATGGTCGCTCCCAGCACATCCCCCCACGACTGGCCGCCATTTTGCAAGTATCCTGTAATTACCGACGGGGCATAAGGGCTTTCGACCAGCAGGACTGTACTGAACCGCATCGGCAGCAGTTCAAACGAAAAGCCAAAGGTCTTGCCGTAGATGTCACCGGAAACCGGCTCAATTCCCCCGGCCAGGAAGCCCAGCGGCACCGCACTGTCTTCTGACAGATAACCCATTACCGTGCCTGAATTTAATCCATCAAAGTCCGCGGCCGAAAAACGGTGCAGCACCTTGGTGAAATTCATGTTGGTAACCTGGTACAGATACACAAAGTTTTCGCCGTTGGTATAGGCCGCACTATGCACAAAGGTATATAACAGATTCACATTATCCGTGAACGGGACCTGCAAATTGTCCTCCTGCACATACCCTGCATACTGACCGGAAAAATCATTAATCTCAACCAGACCCCCAACGCTCAGATGACTCACTATCAGCAACGTTGCTAAAACAAAAATTTGTCTCATCATGGCTCCCTTTATTTAATTGTCATGGATCACAGAGCACACCTCTGTGGTTATAGTCTGCCGGACTTGTCCTGACAGGGGCAAGTCCGACCGCGTTGATAAAGAGGAAAAATCCTCTCTGTTCTTTCGCAAATAGACTCCGACTTACCCGTATCGCTGTACACTTTTCTCCGGAAGGGTTCAACACACACTATTTTATTCTTCGGGCTATTTGCTCCATGATTTTACGAATTTTGTATTTTTAAATCTATTGTGGGAACTACGTATTTTTTCGGTTTTTTTTGATTTTTTTACGTCCTATAAAAACCATACAAAATAATGTAACTTATTTATACACTGAGAGATAAGGAGTTTTCTGCCTGTTCTAATCAATTTCTAACACAATTCCTATTGAACAACTCGGAAACAAATGCTATATTTCGTTATATGACGAATTATAAAAATAACAACTTCAAAACCGCCGTTACCATCGCCAAGGCCCTGGCCGACGAAACTCGTCTGCGAGCCTTGATGCTCCTGGCCGATGGCCCCCTGTGTCTGTGCCAGATTGTGGAAGTATTAAGACTTGCATCGTCCACAATATCCAAACACATGTCCATCCTCCAGCAGGCCGGCTTAGTCACCGGCCGCAAAAAAGGCCGCTGGATGCATTTCGCCTGGTCAGACGGTGACAGCTCACCCGAAGCCAGACAAGCCCTTGATTGGATCAACGGCACCTTACGTAATGATGACCAGATCGGCCGGGACCGCCAACGTCTTCAGGAAGTCCTCGCCATCGAACCGGAGCAATTATGCCGCAAGCAAAACCAAAACTGAAAATCCTGTTTCTGTGCACCGGCAACTCCTGCCGCAGCCAGATGGCTGAAGGCTGGGCACGCCGCCTCAAGTCCGACCTCATCGAGCCGTATTCGGCGGGCATCGAAACGCATGGCCTTAATCCCAATGCCGTCCGTGTCATGGCCGAGGCAGGCGTGGACATTTCCGGCCATCGGTCCAAACATGTCGATGACCTCAAGCACATCCTGTTTGATTATGTCATCACCGTCTGCGACCACGCCCACGAAAGCTGTCCACTGTTTGCCGGCCGGGCCAAAATCGTCCATGTCGGCTTCGACGATCCGCCGCGACTGGCCAAAGAAGCCAAAACCGAACAGGCCGCACTCGATTGCTACCGTCGCGTCCGCGATCAGATCCGAAGCTTCGTCGCAGGCCTGCCCGGCAATCTCACCCAAAATCCGGAAACGAGGTGACCGATGACAAGAAAACAACGCGTCTTATTCTTCTGCAAACATAACTCCTGCCGCAGCCAGATGGCCGAAGGCCTCCTGCGTCACATGGCCGGCGACCGCTTCGACATTTACAGCGCCGGGCTTTACCCCGCGCCGATCCATCCGCTGGTCTATACCGTCATGGAAGAAATCGGCATCAACATCTCCAGCCAGGCCCCCAAGAGCGTCGATCTCTACCTGGGCCGCCAGCCTTTTGACTATATTATCATCGTCTGTCAGGAGTCTGAATCCGAATGTCCCCGGCTCTATCCGTTCGCCCTGCACGTCAAACGCTGGCCGCTGCCCGACCCCGCCGCCGTCAGAGGCGACCCGATAGAAATCGCCGACGCATTCCGCAACAGCCGCGACACCCTTGAGATGAAAATCGAAGAATGGCTCAGCACGATAGGCCCAACAGATCTATCAAAAGAATAGGAGTATAAATATGGAATCCGGAAAAGATATCACACAAAAAGTGCGACAGGGTTATGCCGAGATTGCAGCCACAGGCTGCGGCTGCTGCGGTTCTTCACAGCCGGACAAGTTGGCCTCTCAGGTTGGCTACTCTGCCGAAGAGCTGGCCATGCTGCCGGACGGAGCCAACATGGGGCTGTCCTGCGGCAATCCAACGGCGCTGGCGGACCTGAAAGCCGGTCAGGTCGTTTTAGACCTCGGCAGCGGTGCGGGCTTTGACGTCTTTATTGCCGCACGCAAGGTCGCCCCCTCCGGCCGTGCCATCGGTGTGGACATGACACCCCAGATGCTGGACAAGGCCCGGGCCAGTATTGGGCAATTTACCGCCAAAACAGGCCTGTCGAATGTGGAATTCCGTCTGGGCGAGATCGAGCATCTGCCGGTTGCCGATGCCTCGGTGGATGTTATCATATCCAACTGTGTCATCAATCTTTCGGCCGACAAACCCCAGGTCTGGCGGGAAGTCAGCCGCGTGCTCAAACCCGGCGGCAAGATATGCGTGTCAGACCTGGCACTGAAAAAACCGCTGCCCGAAACCATTCGCGAGATGGCCATTGCTCTGGTCGGATGCGTGGCCGGGGCCGTATCGATTGACCAGACCGTCGAGATGGCCAAAGCTGCAGGCCTGGCCAACATTCACTGGACGGAAAAAGAGTACGCTTTCGACATCATGGAAGACTGCAACGACCATCTTTATCAATCCGTTAAAGACGCACTGCCCAAAGGCCAGAAACTCTCGGATTATATCGTCAGCATCAACCTGACCGCCGAGAAATCCGTCGCCGAAACACTGACACCTGTGCAAAAAGAATTAATCGCCATCGGCGCATCCGTGACGGCCCATTGCCAGTCCTGTTTAATCTGGCATCTGGACAAGGCTCGCCAGGATGGAGCCTCCGAAAAGGAAATCGACATGGCCCTCTCCATCGGGAAAGCTGTCCAGAAAGGTTCGGTCTCCGCGATGGAATCCTTTGTTAATGAACAACAGGGCCGCTGCGTCCCCTCGCATGAATCGATTTGCACATTTAAAGAAACCAAACAAGAACAAGACCCAAAGTCGGGCAAGTCATCCTGCTGCGGCAGATAAGGAACACATATGACCACGCAAACAAAAAAGACATCGGGCGGTTTGAGTTTATTTGAACGCTACCTGACGCTGTGGGTCGCTCTATGCATCGCAGGCGGCATCGTCCTGGGCAAGCTGGCTCCGAATTTCGCCAAGTCACTGGATGGAATGTCGATTGATGTCGGCGGCGCCCCGTCGTCTCTATCCCCATCGCAGTATGCCTGTTCTTCATGATGTACCCGATTATGGTCAAAATCGATTTCGCCGAAGTCCTGCAGGCCGGCAAAAGCATCAAGCCCGTCGGTCTGACGTTGTTTGTCAACTGGGCTATCAAGCCCTTCACGATGTACTTCATTGCCCTGTTCTTCCTCGGCACGCTCTTTTACGGCCTCATCGGCCCGGACGCCACTGACATCGTCAAGATGCCCTTCGGCCTGGACCTGCCCGTCGGCGCCGCCTACGGCGTCGGCACCGTTATTGAATCCAATGGCGTCAAGATGCTGCAGGTTCCCCTGTGGCGCAGTTACCTGGCCGGATGCATCCTGCTGGGCATCGCCCCCTGCACGGCCATGGTGCTGGTCTGGGGCTACCTGGCCAAAGGCAACGACGGCCACACCCTGGTCATGGTCGCTATCAACTCCCTGACCATGCTGTTCCTGTACGGCCCGCTGGGCGGATTTCTTCTGGGCGTCGGGCGGCTGCCAGTCCCGTGGCAGGCACTGGTGCTGTCCATCGCCATCTATGTCGCCCTGCCATTGGCCGCGGGTTTCCTCTCACGCAAATGGATCATCGCCCATAAAGGCCTCGACTGGTTCCAGAGCCAGTTCCTGCACATCCTAACGCCCATCACCATCGTCGCATTGCTGATCACACTGGTGCTGCTGTTTTCCTTCAAAGGCGAGGTCATCCTGAGCAATCCGCTGACGATCCTGTGGATCGCCATCCCGTTGTTCATCCAGACCTGCCTGATCTTCGGGCTGGGCTACTGGCTGTCGAAGGTCCTGAAATTGCCGTATGAAGATGCGGCCCCCTCGGCCATGATCGGGGCATCCAATCACTTCGAAGTCGCCATCGCAACGGCCGTCATGCTGTTCGGCCTGTCCTCCGGCGCTGCACTGGCCACCGTCGTCGGCGTCCTCATCGAAGTCCCCGTCATGCTTATGCTCGTCAAAATCTGCCAAAACACAAAATCCTGGTTCGCAAAAGCGTGACAAATAGCATTCCGGCCTGAAAGGCCAGCTTAAAACAGCCCAGGGCAACGCCCGGGTCTCCAAGCCTCCACAGNNAAGGGGCAATATAATCTTAACCTTGCTCACCATGCCCACTCACAACCAGAAAAAAACCCGTCAGCGGAAGTTTCTCATAAATTCTATCTGCCTCAATATCCTGCCGCCCAACCAGCGGATCGCCAACATGATACATTCCTTCGACCTTATCCAGAATCGTGATAAAATGCCCCGTCCCCATGTCAATACCCGCAATTGCTGGATACGGCACGGCCGCCTGCTGTCCATCACGAATCACAAATTCACAGGCAAGCCCTCTTTTTCGCAACGCCCGTGCGATATACCAGTTTTCCGTCCCGCCGACATACGTATAACATTCCCTGGCGATTGCCTGTTCCGTAGCCGCAATCCCAAAATGTCGCAGGAGAGTTACCACACAGGCCGGGCCGCACGTGGCATTGGAACTCTGTAATGTGATCTCGCCATCAAACTTATCTTTGAGCAATGCATAATCCAGCGGCGCAAGAATCGGCTTCAAAAACGGAATACTCACGGCAATCAGCATTAATGTAAAAATAAATGGACGTGACACCAGCCGGGCTTTTCCGCCCACAGACGCAAGAATTCCCGCCGGAAGCCCGATTCCCGCCAGCAGCAGTTCGGTATAGAGAATCGAGCGAAACTGATAAAACCACGCCAGTTGATCAAGAATATGAAAGTAATAGACAATCATCAACAGACCCGGCCCCGCGGCCAGCAGGCAAAACAGCAAAAAAAGCCCCTTGTCCCGCAGCGACCGGATTTTCTGCCAGATACGCTGACTGACAAAAAACAGCACAATCGAAATCCCCAAACACGGAATAACCAGCCCGTTGAAATTCATGGTTCATGCTTCCTTGCTAATCAGATTATATTCATTTAATCTGCAAATTCTCTTTTCTCTGAAATAAAATCCCTACCCAACCATAGGTCTCATCTTCTTTTATAGCTGTTTCAAATTTCTCTGCATCACTGAAAGCCAGCAGGTAGGGTTTGCCCATGTACTCAATAGTAAACAGCTTGCGATATTCTCTGTCGAAGTTATCTAAAACAGGCCTGTTCAGAATAATGGTATCGCCTTCATAAACCGCGGTTCTGTCGGCCTCCCATTCGTCAAGACAACTGCCGGCAATATAACTTGCAGCGTAACAATCCCCCTGTTTTTTTGTAAAAGTTATAGCTCGATAACTAAGACCTCGAATGTCCCATGTTCCTTCCAGATCAACCTGTTCAACATATTTAATCTGCGGCGATCTCTGAACATCATGCTTTTTGTCAAAACTACCGGCATAAAAAATATTCCGATAAAGCAGATATGAGACTGGCAACACGAGTGCTATTGCCATAAGCAAAATATAATATTTGTAAAGCTTTCTCATACAAAATCCCTGCGAATGGTTTTACCTGTTTTGAATACTTGTGTCTTCGTCACAAACACACCTTCTTATATGTCTTATATTTCNNAAATAAAAATCGAAACCTTACTTGCTCAACTTCTTTTTAATCTCTGCATACTAGCTCATTTACTCTTCTCTGTAGCAAAAGTCCTTATTTCTTCACTGGCATCATAAAGACATTCGTTGATTATTGCCGCATCAAGCCGTCCAATTCGATCCAGTTGCACAATTGCATCATAGCGGCAATTCATACAGGGGGTATTTTCATAAGTCCAGCGTAACGCTTCTTCAAGCCCCGCATCCTTATGGCGTTTTGCCAGGTTAACAATACTGTATCCAAGACAATGCATTTCCTCGGTAGAGGCTTTAACAGAGTGTACGGCATGGCTAATTAATGCACCATCGCCGCGATGATAATTGTTCAAAAACAAATCTAATGCCTCGTTATCTGCACCCAGAATTTCCCCGGAAGCGGCTTTTGCTTGAGCCAATTTGTGGATACGTCTGTCCGATAGTTGTGAAAGTGCCCCAATCGCGGCGGCTCGAAGCCCTTCACGGCTGCCATTCGCCCACAGCAATATCTTCTTGTCGAGTCGTGGCATGGCAGCATTTCGAAACACCCACAACAGTCGCATACATATGGCCTCATCGGATTCACCCATCAGCAGGGCATATATTTTTAACAACTCTTTGGCCGTCGCATATCGGGCAAACAAGGTATAATGACCCGGATAATCACCAACACCATTCCTGGCGTTTCGAATAATATTGGCTATTGGATAATCCCGTCGAACCAGCCAACGCCTTTTTTTCTGCATTTCCTTTTTTTGTGTCTTAGTGAGTGGCGGCTTGAATACGCCCCGCTTTCTAAGATAATTCCAATACAGTTTAACTGCTGGTTCTTGCCGAGCAGCGTTAAACAAATCTTTTTTAAGGTCTTGGTCTGCCTGATTTTTTGAAAAATAGTAATCGTATGGCCAGCTTTCCGGATATTTTTGGAGTCGCCGCCCAAAGAGTCGAGCCAGATCAATAAGGCCCTGGGCTCCCTCAAGCTCAATCCACTCCTCAATTCCAATCTGTTCAGGACTTTCCTTCTGAACTTGCTTTTTCACGACTCGCCACAACGCTTTTTTAGCAATTGGATCACCTTGTGCTGCCATTTCTTTCATCAGACCGCAAATCTGATCCAGGGCGTCTGATTCATTCGGTTGTATAATGGCATTTAAAAGAGACTCCCTGAACGTTCCGTAATGGGATGTATCTTTAAACATTCTGAATATCCAGGATTCTCTGCCCCCCTCACATTGCGGATCGTACACCTGATTATGCAGACAAGCATTTAAAACGACATCTTTTACATCATCAATCCCATATTGATTGGCGTGAAGCAATGCCCGCCCCTGACCTTTTCTTAACGCCAGGGCAAACTGTTTGGATGTCAAACGCCTCATTTTATTTCTTGCCGTTCTTTTCATATTATATTTATTTTCCGAATTCTCTTTGAACAGGATATGTATAGAAAACATACCTTGTCCCGAAATGCACATCATCTTTTTTTGTGCCCTCGGCAGGTACATATTTCTCAAGAATATGAATCACATAATCCCATAACAAATCAGCATAATATTCCATTGAGAATTCCTGAGAAAGGTTTTGTTCTCCCTGTAATATTTGTATTAATTCCTTATCTTGTTGTTCCTGTGACCAGGAAAGACCTAACGTTGTCGCTCGAATGGTAATCACTACACTCATCAGAAGCTCTTCATCGAATATGTTCATCGCACCAAAACGATAATCTAAAGGATGATGATGAGCAGGTATAAATTTAACCTGAGAACTGACATTCTTAAGAAAGCACAGCTCATCCATCAACTCGGCCCTCTTTTTCATGGATATATGACCATAATAATAGGGTGGTCCTCCATTCCATTTGTCATTCGACCATATAAACGTTCCATCCTTTTTGAGCAAATATAAAACCTGGGCCTCGATTGCTGATCCCGAATTACCAAACACTACGACAAGCGGTGTTTCCTCTTGCCCGTCGGAAGAAACAGCAGTAAACGCATCCAGGGTTTCTGTGCTTGTAATATCTTTTTTTGTTTGCGTCGCACACCCAAGTAACATGCTGAGAATCACGCAAAACGAGACATATCTCATGGCGAAATCTCCTCTGATAAAAATAGGGTGGCTCTAAAAATTGCTTTTGAGCGGCAAACAGAAGATTTTTGCTCTCTGGCAAGGAAGGCAAAATGAGCTTCATTTGGATAATAAAGCGGCTTTTGCCTGACGCCGCCAGGGACAAAAAGATTCTTTTGTCCGCCAAAATGAATTTTTAGAGGAACCCTAAGAGATATCGGTTCCAGCCGCTATAGCCCTGATCTGCTTTTACCAAATATGCCGATCCCACTCATTTGCCCAGCCGCGCGGTCGTCAACAAGCATTCATTATCTTTCAATCCGGATATCGCTCCATGAACCAACTTTTGCTGACAGCCTTAAAGTCAATGAATGTATAATCCGCCAGCCAGTCCTGAGCCATTCTGTCCAGGTCGTCGAAATCAACCGTACAATCGCCGTTCAGATCGCCGGGGTCGCCGTCACAGGTAAATTTCCACAGGTCATTCAAAAACCCGCCTACACCCGTTGCATCACAGCCATACCCGCCGAATAAATACAGGTGGTTGCCGCTTGCCCACGCTGTACTGCGGGTGCGAGCCCCGGGCATGTTGGCCGAATTCGCTACACCCTTGGTGCCATAAATTCCTGTCTGGTTTGCAAGGTTCGGTCCCCTCATCCATGTCCACAATCCGCTGGATGGACTGTATCTCCACAAGTCGTTGGCCCAATAAGGATAAGGGTCATGATCACCGCCCAGAAGCCAGAATTCTCCCCGCCCGTCCACCCAGGAAATACTGCCGCTGCGGGCTGCCGGCATATTGAGAGGATTAGATTGCCCATGAACACCATAAAAGCCGGACTGATTTCTGAGATTTGACCCGCTCATCCAAACCCACAACCCCATCGAGATATCATATTTCCACAGATCATTCAGATACCCCATCGCACCCGTACTGTCATACCCATATCCGCCAAACAGCCAGAAATTGCCTTCATCATCCGTCCAGGATACGCTGCCGCTTCTTGCTCCGGGAACATTTGCGGCGCCGGCAATCCCTTTGATTCCATAAGTGCCGGGCTGATTGGTAACAGAAAGACCACTGAC
Organism: Phycisphaerales bacterium UBA7708; assembly: GCA_002482415.1. GTDB lineage: Bacteria > Planctomycetota > Phycisphaerae > Sedimentisphaerales > Anaerohalosphaeraceae > Anaeroglomus. The sequence goes on along the minus strand of DLFY01000206.1, from coordinate 26,008 downwards.
CCAGGTCCATAATCCCGTGGATGGATCAAATCGCCACAAATCGCTCATGTAATAATTGGTCCCGAAAAGCTCACTCGATCTCAAGACTCCTCCAAACAGCCATAGACTGCCATCAGGTCCAGTCCATGATATGGCCTCACCGCGTCCTCCTGGAACATTTGAAACATCCGGCACTCCTTTTGTTCCATAGACGCCAGGCTGGCCGAAATCGATTGAACCGCTCATCCAGGCCCACGCTCCCGTTGCAGGATTAAACCGCCATAAGTCGTTCCGATTGTTTCCTCCGAACAGCCAGAAATCGCCGCTGGAATCAACCCATGTGACACTCCCATCTCTCGCACACGGACAATAGGCGACAGAGGCAACGCCTTTTGTTCCATAAACTCCCGAATTAGCGGGCGTATTTGCTCCGCTGACCCAGGTCCATTGGCCGCTCAAGACATCGTATTTCCACAAATCATTATACAATTTCCCGGTTCGAAACATTGTGAAGAATCCTCCAAACAGCCATAGATTCCCGTCACCATCTACCCATGAAGCGGATAAATAGCGTGCTCCTGGAATATTCGAACTGCTGGGAACTCCTTTGGTTCCATAAACACCTGAATTGCCTAACGTATCCATGCTTTTGGAACCGCTAAGCCAGACTGCAGCCTCGGAACTAAACACCAGACCACAGACTAATAGAAAGACAAAACATCCCTTTACATCAATACGTGTTGCTGCCATAACATCTCCTCTTCCCAAACCTGAATGTTAAAAATTCCCATCCACCCTCATATCCATTTTAGCGGTAACGGTAAAAATTGCCATAAATCACATAGACTGGCCAACTCCGAGACCAGTACTTTATAAAAACAACCGATTTGCTGAATGCAGATATATCTTACATTTTCTATCTTGATTTTTCAACCCCAAAATCCCCATTTTGTAAATTGTGACAACGAGAAAAGTCCCCGTGCAGCATAAATCCAGACCGTGTCCGGCTAAACAATCTTCGTGCTTGAGGTCAACGTGGCTGAAGCATCTTGCTTCAGTGTAACTCACCCTCCGCCCCCGGCGGATTCCATATTTTTTCCTTTTGCCCTTTACCTTTTGACTTTTTTATCAAACAAAGTCAAATTTATCGCGTTGCTGTCAGCACCGGCGACTTCTGAGCCATGCGAGTGAGCTGGCCCTGGTGAAGCTGGTTATTTTTTTCAATCAGGCTTGCGATGATGTTCATCTGCGACATCAGCAGTTCAATCAGGTCGGCATTGGCCTCGGCCGTATCCAGACTGTATCCGGGCAGCACCAGGAACATATATCCGCAATGCGAGCGTTCGGTGCAAAGCTGCCCGGCCGCCACGACCGCCCCATTCACCCCAAGAATGGCCGGCTCAAACCCATCATCAACCTGGGCTGTCAGCCGACTGATCTGCTCCATATCCTCCAGCACATCGTACAGCTTGCCTTTGTCGCCTGCCCGTACGGTCTTTAGGCCGTCCATCAGTACCCAGAACGGCCCAAAACCGACCTCTTCCGAAACCGCTGCGCGACCAATCTGGTCAATCAATATCTGTGACGATGAGAATAAAGCCTGATAAATACTGTCCATAATATTCACCTGTAATTATACTGTTCCTACTTGAAATTTCCCGGTTCGTCGCGGCTAANNNNGCGGAATAATCATACCCGTTGGGCATAAGTTCTTGTTCAGGCTGGACTATCGGAAAAAAAGATGGGCAACTTAGGCAAAATTAACGATTGTAGCGATTTTATGCAAAAAATTGAGATGGCTGGATGGGCAGACTTGAGTTATGGGACGAAAATGCCTACTGAATGACAGGCAGTCCCTTGCCACGGAATTTGACCAGATGGACGCAATTGCCCATGGTGTTGTATTCGATGATATCCATATAGGCCCGGATCAGCAGTACGCCCCGGCCTTCGGTCTTGTAGAGATTTTCACCCTGACGCGGATCGGGCAGGGCTTCCGGATCAAAACCGCATCCCTGGTCGGCGATGGAAATATCGAATTTTTCAGGGGTTATGAGCAATTCAACCGTGACATTCTTGGATGGGTCGGACTGGTTGCCGTGCCGGACAGCATTCATGAAAGCCTCTTCGAGGGCCAGATGGATCGCAAACAGGTCTTGTTCCCCAAAACCGCGTTCCCTGGCCGTATCGAGAATCTCCCTGCAAAGCTGGCCCACCGCAGCGGCCGTGCTGGGGATGACACATGATTTTGTATAGACAGTCTCTGACTGCATCCTTTGACGACACCTTTCATCGGATGGCAACCCTGATACGCTGGACTGCCCGGAACCTGTCCGGATGATCCCGTTGCGGCTTTTGCCTGTTTAGCCGGATATACCCAATCCGACGGGCAAAACCGCAGTGGAGGGGGGATTTTTTAAAAACCTTCCAGCGCCTGTTGCCTGTCCTGATAGAGTTCGAATACCTTATCGAGCCGGGTAATCTTGAATATCTCAAGAATCTTCGGATCAATACAACAGAGCCTTAGCCGGCCCTCCGACTGCAAGACTTTTCGGTTAATTCGGATTAACAAGCCCAGCACCGAGCTGGTCAGGAACTGCACATTTGAAAAATCTATCAGCAAACGGATACCGTTGGTCTGTTCAATAAGGGGCATAAATGTCTTTTCCAGCGCCTGTATCTGGTCTTCGTCCAGAATTTTCGCATCTGTCGGGACCGCCACGGCGACGCTGTCGATATATTCAATGCTCAGATTTGGATTCGATTGATCCATTATGAGTCTCCTCGTCAAAATTATCCGGAAATCGTAAATTAAACCCCTTAACCTGTCAAGCTTTAAAGCCATAAAAAAGAAAACCTGTTTTATCCAGTTGAAATAGGGGTATTATAGAGTTACATAGTCCAATAAAAGAAAATTTTATTTTTCGACAAAATTTCTCTTGCTACTCTTGAACTTTTTATTGATAATTACACTATACAGAGGCAGGTATATTAGAAATAGGTGATTAGTCAACTCACATATAAAGACTTGCTGTCGTCCGATAATAAATCGGTAAACAAGAAACTTAATATAACTAATATTCAGGAGGCCTGAATATGAAAATCAGCAGATCAACGGGGTATGCTCTTGTAGCAGTCGGTTACATCGCCATGAACTATAAAGAAGGCGCGGTTCTGGCGGCTCGGATATCCAAAGAATACAACATTCCGCTGGAATATCTCTTGAAGATTCTTCAGCAGCTCGTTCGTGCCAACGTGCTCCGCAGCAAACGCGGACCTCGCGGCGGCTTTTTCCTGGCTCGCCCGGCCGAAAGCATTACCCTGCTGGAAATCATCGAAGCCGTGGACGGCCCGCTTCACAGCCATCTGCACCTGGCCGAGCAGACCAACAATGCTCCGTTCAGCCAGAAGATGGAAGACGTCTGCCGCAAGGCGACTGATGAAGTCCGCGTCATTTATGAAAAAGCCCGCCTGAGCAAGATGCTGGGTTGGGAAGCCTAATTCCGGAGCCGCAGGTTTCGTGGAATTAAAGGCTTTTCAGCAGCTTATTCAGGATAAGTATGGGCGCCGGGACCGCGAGCGCGGGACGCCGGCGACCTTTATGTGGTTTGTCGAGGAAGTCGGCGAACTGGCGACGGCATTGGCCGGCGACGACCAGAAGAATAAGGAAGAAGAGTTTGCCGATGTCCTGGCGTGGCTGTGTACGCTGGCCAATATCAACGGCGTTGACCTGGATAAGGCCGTGACGGACAAGTACATCACAAAGCCAATCGAAGGATTCAAATAATCAATACCAACAGGCGGGCCTCAAAAACCCGCCTGTTTTATTTTTCGCAGAATTCTTTTGAGATTTCTCGCTTCAGGATTTATTTTTGACAACAGTCACTCCGAGCAGATTTTATTTTTGTGAATGCACAATCTGCTTCTGAATTGAAACGCACATTCCGTTGAAGAGTAAAATTATTTCCTCGAAATGTAATTATTTTGATAACCCTGAAAACTTTATAATTCTGCATTGTGCAATAAGATAAAACCGTTTTCCGTGATTATGCCGCAATCAGCGATGCTCCATTTTGAGAATAATATCATTGACAAGTCTTTGGGGGCGATATAGAAGAAAATAAGCAGATTGCTCTTTTAACGGGGCGGGGTCGTCCCGGAGAGCAGCTAAAAACTATTTTTAAGGGGTCGTATCATGTCAAAAAATTGCGCAAGAGGTCTAATGTCATTTCTGTTCCTGTTTTCTTTTTATGTCCATGCGGCCACACTGCATGTCGGGCCGGGGCAAACCTATTCCAGCATTCAGCCGGCCATCAATGCTGCGGTTACGGGGGACNNATGCCAAGCCGCTGGTTAATGGACAACCGGATCCATATTATGAAAATCTGGTGATTATGGACAAGTCGATTACACTGCGATCAGTCAATCCTGAAATCAAAACTGTTGTGGATGAAACAGTTATTGATGGAAATCAATCTGGCTCTGTAATTCAAATTATAGGAGAGGCCTCCACCAATACGGTCATTCTCGGCCTGACGATTCAAAACGGCTATGCCTTTTGGAATGACTCAAATACAACATTATATGAGCCCACTTGGATTCCTGCACAAAGTAACGCCAACTATAAAAACTGCGGCGGCGGAATCAGTGTTGGGCTTGATTGTCTCAACAATATTTCTNNGTTTACAATTGTGTCATCCAGAATAATACAGCCAGCGTTTATGGCGGAGGCATCTTTAACGTATGCGGCGTGATACGAAATTGCACCATTTCCAATAATAGTGTCTACAGCGTAAAACCTCGCAGTGAATGCGGCCATGCTGAAGCCCGTGTTGGATATGGCGGTGGTCTTGCGTTCTGCAGCTATGATAGTTTTAAAGGCATCATAGGCTGTACCATCGAAGGCAATACGGCATTAGGCGGCGGCGGGCTCTACATGTGCTGCGTCATAAAACAATGCCAAATTATTGACAATACAACCGTGCACATAAGCCAACACTGTTATGAGGAATGTGGCGGTCACGATGAAGCCACTAACAGTGGCGATGGTGCAGGCGCATGGCAGTGTCATCACATCGACGACTGCCTGATTCAAGGAAATTCAGTCGATCCCTCCACAGGAAATATTCCTTATGCCGTCGGAGGCGGACTGTTTGAGTGCTTCGATGTAAAAAATTCCGAAATCATCGGAAATCATTCCCATCTCTTTGGTGGCGGAGTGTGTGGAACTACCAGCAATGGAATTAATATTGAAAACTGCGTTATCGCCTATAACACCCTATCTTCAATAAACAACCCCAATGCACCGGAGGTTAAGAGTATGGGCGGAGGTGTCTCTGAGGCGGGTGTTATTAAGAACTGCATCATTACCCAAAATTCAGCACAAAAAGGGGGTGGAGCCAAAAGTTCCTGTATTTATAATTCTGTAATTTCATCAAATTCTGCTTCGATAATGGGAGGAGGTATACACTGGGCTGGTACCGATGAAATAAGCGGTGGGGATGGCAGCATTATTCAAAACTGTATTATTTCCGGTAATATTGCCCCTACTGGAGGTGCTGCCTCATTAGGCTACGGTACTTCCTCCAAAATATTTAATTGCACCATCGTTGGCAATACATCCGGGGCAGTAAGTGCGAATTCCGGATCAACCCTGGATATGCGTAATTGTATTGTCTGGGATAATTCCCCCAGCGATTATATCCCGGCTCCAACTGCAACAAGTATCCAGAATAGCTGCTTTACACCAAACAGCGGAACGCAGGGGGTGAATCTTGTTGCCTGCAATCCAAATTTTCTCCAGCCGGGGTATTGGGACACTCAAGATAACTGGATGGAAGGTGATTATCATCTCACCAGCAACAGCACCTGTTGTATTGATGCGGGGATAAATTATACCGTAGATAAAAATCCAGATTATCAATATTCCGATCAGTTGGATTCTGATTTTGACGGAAATCCGCGAATTGTTGACAGTCCGCTGGTCTCATCGAACGGGGCTGTGGCTGATATCGGAGCGTATGAATTCATGGATGGTCCGGTCTTGATTTACCAGCAGGATCCGGATGGATACAGCTTTCCTCAGCCGATGGGGACGCTGTACAATGGAGCGGCATACGTTGACGGCGGGCATACCCGTATGGCGCTTGAACTCGACGGAATCGATGACTACTGCGAAATCACTGATTGGAACGGTGTTGGCAGCTCTGACGGCAGACTGTGCTCCGCCTGGATTCAGACAACTGATTCGAATTGCGGTATCATTATGTCGTGGGGAAATAATCTGGCAGGCCAAAAATGGATGTTTCGTGTAGGAACAACGGGTAAACTGGAAGTCGCCGTCTGGGATGGATGTCTCCGGGGGGCAACTACCATCAATGACGGCAAATGGCATCATGTCGCAGCCGTATTGAATGGAGATACCAATAATGATTATGAAACCAAGCTGGATGACATCCTGCTTTATGTTGATGGCGTTCAAGAAACAACGACCTGGTATAATGGTAATCCGGTCATCAATACAGCAACAACGCAAACGGTCAAACTTGGTGTCCAGGTTGACAATGGAAACCAGTATTCACATTTTGACGGCCTGATTGATGACCTGAGAATCTACCTCTGCACAAGTGCATACTCTCCGGTTGACATGGCTAACCGAATCAAGGCGCTTGTTGACGCCAAATGTCATTGGACATTAAACGAATCCACCGGCTTATACGCTCATGACAGCAGCGCCAACAGGTACCGCGGTGTCCTGTATAATTTTGAAGATAACCGGGAAGCGCCTGCTCTCTCCGCTGAAAAATGGCAACAGGGCATCCTTGGCAATGCTTTATATTTCGATGGTTTCAATGACTATATCGAGATTCCTGAATTCAAAGGCATTGACGGCAACAAACCCAGAACCTGTTCAGCCTGGATCAAGACATCGTTGACAGGCGTTGATAATCCCATCGCAACCTGGGGCTATCCCGATAATGGCCAGAAATGGATGTTCCGTGTGGGATTAACAGGAAAGCTGGAAGTTGGCGTTTGGGGCGGATATGCCCGTGGAACAACCACTATCAATGATGACAAGTGGCATCATGTTGCGGCGGTTTATAATGGAACCACCGCCTTGAACGGTGTCCAGCTTTACGTTGATGGTGTCCTGGAGTCCACTTCTTTTCCTGTTGGTACCCCAACAATCAATACAGCCACAACACAGACAGTTAAGATTGGTGCAAGAATAGATCCAACGATAACTCCTTCAGCCGCCTATTTCAATGGACACCTTGACGATGTGCGAATTTATGATCGTGCAATCAGCATAGATGAAATCAAAGGCTTAGCCGATGCGGCTCTGGCTCACTGGAAACTCGACAGTACCAGTGGAACAAGAGCCGTCGATTCGACTTCCAATTGCCTTCATGGAACCGTTGAGAACGTCACACCGACATGGATTACCGGCAAAATTGGCGGCGCTCTGTCCCTGAATGGATCTTACGGCTATGTGAACATTCCTTATACCGGCATGACGGGAACCCAATCCAGAACCTGTGCCGGATGGATTAAAACAACGTATGCCAATGCTGACAATATCATTTTGAGCTGGGGTTATGCTGCCACGGGACAAAAATGGATGCTGCGTGTTGGAGAAACCGGAAAGCTTGAAGCCGGCGTCTGGGGAGGGGCCGTTCGCGGAACCACAACGATCAATGATGGATACTGGCATCATGTTGCCGTGGTTCTTGAAGATGATGGTTACCCAACCATAGATGAAGTCAAGCTTTATGTGGACGGTGTGCTTCAGACAACAACCTGTTTCAATTATGCTGACTTCCCGCCGCTTGTAAATACAATCGTGTCCTCAACAGAATCGATGAAAATAGGTGCAAGAATAGATCCAACCATCACCCCCTCCGCTGCTTATTTTAATGGCAGTCTGGATGATATGCGGATTTATGAATATGCCCTTACTCCGGAACGAATATCCAGTCTGGCCGGAATGTAGTTAAACCGTTCACATTTATCGATGAACAGCAGGCGGGCCCCTAAAGCCCGCCTGCTGTTTTTATACATCATAAGGTCAGAAATAGATGTTGTATCAATTAAATAACCTGAATATACTCTTGTCATGGATAGAATCCTCTGAGAGATGAGATTGAGGCACAAAGACAAGCAATGATAATCCGTAATTCCAAGGAGTCGGCCCGTGCGGGATTTAAAAGATAAACGATGGATTTACCTGAAGGGATTTTTGTTTCTGGTGATGGGGCTGATGGCCTCGGCAATCCTGCTGATCGAGTGTCCGACATGGAAGACGGCGGGCATGCTGGCGCTGGCAATCTGGTGCTTTGCGCGATTTTATTATTTCGCGTTTTATGTCATCGAACACTACGTCGATGAGGAATACAAATTTTCCGGCCTCGGGTCGTTTATCATGTATCTGTGCCGGGGACGAAAGAGGCAGCCATGAAAACGCATCAAATACGATTATTTTTGATACTGACGGCGGCGTTTTCGCTGTGCTACGCATCAGGAATGACTCTGATTGGCAGACATTTCGGCACAGACCGAAGTCATTTTATCTCGTTGGGGCCTCACTTTCATATCGGGTTTCGCTCACGCAACTGGATTACTGATGTTGCCTTCTTTAATCAGCAGGAGGGACCCTATACCGGCAGCATTATTCAATTGGATGGATATCCCCCTATTCATAAGACCGTTGGTTTTGGTCNNGGCCGGTATTTATTATCGTTACTTTTTATTTGATGCAGGACCACTGTGGACATTGCTGATAAATATAGGGTATATTGCTATCCTATTGGGAGCACTGTCTGCACGGATTGCACAGAAACTCTTCATAAAATGCAAAAATATCCCATGAAAAGAGCCGCCGCCGACAGACAAATGCACGGTTTGTGTGAAAACGTGATTAACCGCTTTTTGTGTCATAAATCTTTGAATGCAAAGCTTTTCAGTATTTCCATACACTCGCCCAAAACCCTTGAAACCATAGCCGAAATGGCTGCGTCTCTAATACAGACCAACAGGCCGAAAGGATAGAATATGAAGCATATAGTCGCTGGAATCGTAACAGTTTGCCTGGCAGCAGCCCTGCAGGCGGCAAAACCGCTGGAGATGATGCCGCAGGAACAGGTCCGCATCGGCGGGCATCTGGGCAGCCAGATGAACTCCTGCTATGAGCACTGGGTCAAGCGAATCGACCCGCAGTACCTGGTCGAGCCGTTCAAGACCCAGACCCACACCAACGACTGGCAGACGGAATTCTGGGGCAAGTGGATGCTCGGGGCGGTGCCGGGGGCGCGGTATGCCGGCGACGAGGCGATGAAGGCCAGAATCGCCGCCTCGGTCAAAAGCCTGATTGCCACACAAAACCCGGACGGCTATATCGGCAATTATACCAAAGAAGCCCGCACCGGCGGCCCGTGGGATATCTGGGGACGCAAATACACCATGCTGGGCCTGATGCAGTATTATGACATGTCCGGCGACCAGACCGCACTGAAGGCGGCGGTGCGTGTGGCCGACAACCTCATGACCGAAGTCGGCCCGGGCAAAAAGGACATCTTCCGCGTCGGGGCTTATCACGGCATGGCCAGCACCTCGGTGCTGGAGCCGATGATTCTGCTATACAACCGAACCAAAGATAAAAAGTATCTGGACTTTGCCAACTACATTATCTCACAGTGGAAGGAGCCGGAAGGCGCGGATTTGATCGGCAAGGCCCTGGCGGGGGTTCATGTCGGCGACCGGTTCGAGCATCCCAAGACCTGGTGGACATTCGAAAACGGCATGAAGGCCTACGAAATGATGTCGTGTTATCAGGGGCTGACGGAACTGTACCGCGTGGACCCGCAGCCCGAGTACCTCAAGGCCTGCCGGATGACCGCAGATGATATCTTCGCCACGGAAATCAATGCGGCCGGCTCGGGATCGGCCTGCGAANNTATTCCGACGTATCACACGATGGAAACCTGCGTAACGACAACGTGGATTAAATACTGCCAGACGATGCTGGCGCTGACCGGCGAGGCCAAATATGCCGACTGGCTGGAACTGGCGGTGTATAACGCCCTGCTGGGCGCGCTCAAAGCCGACGGCTCGTACTTTGCCAAATATACCCCGCTGGAAAGCGTGCGTTTTCAGGGCGAAGACCAGTGCGGAATGACCATCAACTGCTGTGCCGCCAACGGGCCGCGCGGATTCGTGGCCGTGCCGGAGTCGATTGTCATGCGAGGCGAGGACGCCTTGTATATCAATCTCTATGCGGAATCGACGGTCAAAACCACCCTGCCGGCAAGCAGCCATAAAATCACTCTGACCCAGAAGACCGCCTATCCGGAAACCGGGACGGTAACGATTGTTGTTGCGCCCGAGGCAGCGGCGGAATTCACGCTGAACCTGCGTATCCCCGGCTGGAGCAGGGAAACCGTCATCAAGATCAACGGCGAAGCACTCAGCGATATCACCTCCGGGACATTCAAGGCCGTCCGCCGCACCTGGAAAGCCGGCGACACCATCGAGGCGGCCTTCGATTTCCGCGGACGGGTTCTGGCCGAAAACAATCACGTCGCCCTGATGCGAGGGCCGATTGTCTTTGCACGGGATGTCCGGTTTAACGACGGCAATATCGACCGGGCCGGAGACTTCGTCGGCGTAGAGAATGGCTATATCGCTCTGAAACCGGCGACAGGCAAACCGGATAGCGCGTGGATGGCCGTGGCCGTGGATATGGTACAGGGCACCACCCACGAAGGCGAAGAAGGCAAAGCCCGCCCGATTCAGTTCTGCGATTTTGCCTCGGCGGGCAACACCTGGGACTTGTCATCCTATTACCGTGTATGGATTCGGCAGGTACTGAATGTAACAAACTCGCCCTATCGCTCCTATAATGTCACACCCTGATTTTGCTGATTATCCCAATCCAATAAAAAACGGATTCAACCCCATCTGCGGGCGTTGAATCCGTTTTCATATTGTCTCAAGGGCAAATCCCTAATTATTTAACGGCCATTGCATCCAGATTCGGCCCGGCGCCAATCGCCACCACCTTCACGGAGTTCTGACCTTTTCTCAGCGTCGCGGTCATATCCACCGTCTTCCAGTCGGTGAAGCCTTTGGTCGCGGCAAATTCAATGCGTCCCGCATCCGTGCCGTTGACGATCAGATTGCACGGCCGGTTCTGGGGCGTGGCATAGCGGAACGTCAGCGTAACCTGACCGTCTTTATCGCCCAGCACGTTATCCCATTCGACGGAGCCGTCTTTATCGCCGAAATCGGCAAAACCCGTCCCCTGATAACCGGCCTGATTATCCGCTTTGGTGCAATTAACCATCTTGGCGGATTCGGCTTCATAAATCGCCCCTTCCATCTTGGACGGAACCGCCGCGGCCTTGGCGTTTTCACGGTGCGGATAAAAGACTTCGCCGCCGGCGCCAAGGTCCTTGATGCGGAGGTTGCGGAATTTATAAACCAGCCCCTCTTCGCCGTGATGCTGAATGCCGATATGACCGGCCAGATCCATCTCATCATGAATATCGGTGGTCAGCACATCGTTGACGAAAATCTGAATATGCGAGCCGACGCACACGATACGATAGAGATTCCACTCGCCCTGCTTGTAGCATTCCCCGGCACGGGCACGAAACGCGGCGATGGAGGCATTCTTTTCTTCTTCCGACCCGGCCTTGTCACGGTTGGGCGAAATAAACCACACCCGCCGTCCCTCATCATACAAGCCGCCAGACCACTTGCGGTCGGCGGTATCCACTTCGGCCTGATAACCCCAGACCCCATTTTTCTTTTTCTGGCAGCGGAACATGAAGCCGGAGTTGCCTTTGTTGACCGGCATCTTGATTTCGCCTTCAAAGACAAAATTGGCATACTCTTTCTTGGTCACGAGGAACCACTTGTCTTTGTTCGTGGTCAGATGGACCTCACCATCCACATATTCAGCTTTGCCATAGTCGTAGGGATTTTCCCAATTGGCCAGCGTCTTGTCCGCAAACAGATTTTCCCATTCAACCGCATCAGGCGACTTGATCTGCGACTTTTTGGATTTGACCGGCTGCTGCTTGTCGTAGGCTTCCCATCCGGCGCGAACCTCGGGACCTTTGAGCATCGTATTGGCCTCGGGATGATTGGTAATCGCCATCGCATCCGCATCGTATTTGAGCGTGCCGCCGAAACGCTGGCCGATGCAGCCCAGGCACAGCAGTTCCGCCAGCGGAGCGGCAATTTCAAACCGCGAGTTGGCCTGCTCCAGACCCTGACAGGCGTTCAGGAAATTCTGGAAATGGTTCGGCAGCCGGCCTTCGGGCTTAGGCAGCTTGCCGGCCTTGTTCAGTTCATCCATCTTCGCAGCCGGGATGATTTTGTAATCGGCTCCATGGCTGACGCCGCGAATGACATAATCCTCCGTATAAATCAGCGACCCGACCATGCCCAGCTTTTCCGTATAGCCTGCGGGCGCCTGCGGCACATTGCCCTGCCCGTCATACCATTTCATTTCGACGGCAGGCATTCCCTCGCGGGCCTTGAACCGGAACGTAATCACCGAGCCTTGCGGGAAAATCAGGTCACTGGGGCCTTTGAGTTCCGTCGTGATTTCGTATGGCTGACCCAGTTTCAGATAATGGTGTGCGGCATCAAGAATATGCGCGCCCCAGTCGCCCATCGCTCCGCAGCCGAACTCAAACCAGCAGCGCCAGTTTCCGTTGACTAACTTTTCGCTGTAGGGACGGAACGGCCGGCGGCCCAGCCACTGATCCCAGTCATAGCCAACCGGCGGGATTTCTTCCGGATAGGCTTTATCGGTCCAGCCATGCCAGCGGCGGCTGTTAGCCATCCACGCGTCAATCCGTTTGACATTCTTGACCAGCCCCGCCTCAACCCACTGGCCGAACTGAATCGTGCCGGCCCCGGAATGGCCCTGATTGCCCATCTGGGTAACAACCTTGCACGCTCGGGCGGTCTTGTCCAGCAGGCGGCATTCATAGACGTTCTGGGCCATCGGTTTTTCGACATAGACATGTTTGCCCAGCAGCATCGCGTGCATCACCGGGGCAAAATGGGCATGGTCCGGCGTGCAGATGACCACCGCGTCAATCTTCTCATGCATCTGCTCAAACATCTCCCGGTAATCCCGGAAACACGGGACATCAGGATAATTTTTCATCTTGAAATCATGCGTGGTAAAGGCCACATCGGCAAAGGCGGTAAATTCGACCTGCTTATCCATAAATCGACGAAATTCATTGTGAACCTCGTTGCCGCGGTTGAAAACGCCGATTTGGGCCACGCGAATCTTCTGTCCGGGCGGAACAATACGGGGTTTGAACACCGGCTGGATATCCTCCGCCGCAAACAGACCGCCCTTGCTGAACATCAAAATCGGGGGCGTAAACAGGATGGTTTTTAGCAGGTTACGACGGGAGACCTGGGTTAATTCCGACATTTCACTACGCTTGTTCATGAAAAACCTCCACACGCATGGATGACCCTGCCGCAGGCGACAAGGCTCAATCCGGTACCAATAATACGGTTTATTTCGCTACCCCAATAAAATAACTCACATCGTGAGAAAAATCCAGCAAGAATACCGTTTCCCCAAAAAAATTGTCCCAAAAACCGCGGCTTAGCCTATACTATACTATATCACTTATCGTTTCTTTTCCCGCTGGACGCATAATCCTGCTATCATTATAAACTTCGCTGACGCAGTATCTGTTACAACAAAATAGTGACAGCAACGAGTGAGTTATGCCTCCGGTTAATTTCCCTAATGATTATTCCTGCCCCCAGGCAGCTAAACTGCCATCCTGCTTCAATGCATAACTCCGATTTCCCCCCGCCGCAACAGCAATAAAATCGTGCCCTGAAGGCACGTTTGCCTGGCCTTCCAGGCTGCGCCCCCATGCGACAATCGAACCATCTTTTTTCAATGCCAGGTTATGTCGCTCACCCGACGCAATTGCAATGAAATCATTACCCGAAGGCACAATCGCCTGTCCATCTTCATTGCATCCCCATGCCGCAAGACTGCCATCACGTTTCAAACCGACGCTGTGAAACCATCCTGCTGAGATACCAATGAAATCCTTCTCGTTGGGCACAATGGACTGACCATAATTCATTTCCCCCGTGTCCCCTGCAGCTCCTGCACCCCACGCCATAATAGTGCCATCACTTTTGATCGCCAGGCTGTGAAATCCACCTGCGGCAATAGCGATGAAATCATCGCCCGGAGGGACAATGGATTGCCCCTGATTGAGAGTTTCTCTGGCTGATGTATCACCTGCTCCCCAGCCCGCAAGACTGCCATCTTTCTTCAGGGCAATCGTGTGACCTGCACCGGCTGCAATCGCAATAAAATCATGGCCGGGAGGCACATCAATCTCGCCCTGAGTGTTACTGCCCCAGCCAACAAGACTGCCATCGGCTTTTAATGCGATGCTGTGACATGCGCCAGCCGAAATGGCAACGAAATCCCTGCCTACGGGAACATCGGTTTCATGAAAAATATTTGACCCCCACGCTGCAAGGCTGCCGTCTTGTTTCAGAGCAATGGTATGTCCGGGACCCGCTGCAATCCTGATATATCTTGGTTTCTCACCGGATTCAACCCCTGCGGTATTATTTTTGCATGAATTCAAACCCGACAAACAAATACCCGCAAATACAATTGCAGCCAAGAGACCGTGGTATGAAACTGAAAAACCAACCCGGTTTCTTTGTTTTCTGTCCATAAAGCTCCCTCCTGATAATCCCCGTGCTCCCTTTACTTCTTCCCGCTGGACAGCGTGCGAACCATGCAGTAAATAAACAGCCCCAGAATCACTCCCCAGCTTATCAGCATGAAAATCCATCCGGCCGTCGTCATGAGGTTTCCTCCGAGGGATGGCGTCGTTTCCAGACCACCCATATCATAATCAATAAAAATGCAAACAGGCCCATCAGGCCGATGCGGGTCATCAGCACAAACGGCCGGTTAGCCTGTTCCACCTCTTCCATCAGCAGTTTTGACTTCCATTCCTGCCAGACCCAGACGCCGATTATCGTCAGCAGCATCAGCGGTGTCACATACTTGATAATCCAGCGATAAAAACCGGGAATCCGAATATCCGACCCCTGATGCAATTCCGTCCAGGCCCGGTCGATCCCGAAAACCCAGCCGAACAAAATCGCCTCAATGGTACCGAACACCACCAGGCTGACCGAGGTCCCCCAGAAATCCATCTCGCCCAGCACCCCGTTGCCCAGAAAAAAAATCACCGGCTGGCACAAAATAAAAGTAACCGTCGCAAAAATGATAATCGCCTCGCGGCGGCTCAGGTTGAATTCATCCTCCAGAAACGCAATCGCCGGCAAAGCCAGAGAAATCGAACTGGTCACCCCCGCAATGAACAGCAGGAAAAACCACATCGCGGCAAATATAGTCCCATAGGCCATCTTCTCAAAAATCAGCGGCATGGTGATAAAACCCAGGTCGAACAGACCCTGCCCGGCAATGGCTTGTGTGGCCTGCGGGCCNNGGGCCGAGAAATGCAAACGCCGCGGGAATCACAATGCTGCCGCCCAGAATCACCTCGGCCAGCTCATTGGTCGTCGCCGCCGTCAGCCCGGACAGGGCAACATCATCCTGTCTGGTCAGGTAGCTGGCATAGGTCAAAATGACGCCAAAGCCGACACTCAGGGTAAAGAATATCTGCCCCGCCGCCGCCAGCCAGACCTTGGCCTCTTTGAGTTTTTCCCACTGCGGATTCCACAGAAAGCCCATCCCCGCGATCGGATTCCATTCGGGCCGGGCCGAGTCCGGCACCCCGAGCGTCAGCACCCGCACCACCAGAATCACCGCCAGCCCAAACAAAACCACCAGCCCCCACTTGCAGACCCGCTCGATGCCTCCGCGGATCCCAAAACACAACACGACAATATTCGTGATAAACGTAATCAGAAAAAAGATATACGCCGGCCCAAGACCGGAAAAATAATCATTGTGAACCAGACCCTGATACCCCTTGAGAAACTCAGCCATTTGCGTCGAGTCCGTACAGGCGGCATACCGTCCCGTCAAGGAAAAAACGCCATACCCCAGCAGCCACGATTCAATATAGGTATAATAGATAAAAATAACCGTCGGGCCGAAGATGCCAATGACGCCGAAGTATTTGATGAAGCGGTTTTTGCGCCACATCGTATGAAAGACACCTGGAGCAGTGCTGTGTTCAAAGCCGCCGCCGAATCGCCCGATAGTCCACTCAATCCACATCAGAGGCAGTCCCAGCAGCAGAAAAGAAACAAAATAGGGAATCATGAACGCCCCGCCGCCGTTATCGGCAGCAATGCCCGGAAAACGAAGAAAATTACCCAGGCCGACGGCACTGCCCGCCACGGCCAGAATTACCCCCAGCTTGCTTCCCCAATGTTCACGACTCATACGATTGCATCATATCAATATAATTGATAGCACAAAAAAAGACCGCCAAAAAAGCGGTCTTACGGTATATCATTTTTATTTGAGGCCCAGGGCAGCTAAGCTGTCACGCTCGATGACGCTGCGGAGCTTTTCCCGCGGTACCTGCGGCAGATGCGTATCCGACAGCATCTTGTTAAAGCCCAGCAGGGCCTCGATGCAGGTTTGCGGCAGGGCATACGGATATCCGCTGCCGAACAGCAGCCGATCCATCACCCCGGCCTCGTACGCCGACATCACCAGGTTATACACTTCCCAGACCTTCTGCGGGATAATCGTCAAATCGGCGAAGACATTTTCATGTTTGCCCAAAAGACACCAGGTTTGCTCGATAAAGGGAAATCCCATCCGCCCGACAATCATTTTGAGCGTCGGAAACGTCCGGGCAATCTCATCCAACTGGAACGGCCTGGCATAATCCATCACTGCCTGCTGACTGAACGGCGGACAATTATGGAAAAAAATCGGCAGATTCAGCTCCGCCGCCGCCTCATAGAGATTCATCGCCCGGCTGTTGGCCGGGTGAAACCGCTCCTCGGCACAATATAAAACCAGACCGCGAAGGTCTTTATCCAGCACTTCTTTTTTCAATTGCCGGGCCGTCACCGGGTCTTCGGTGGGATTCACCGTGGCAAAACCAACGGCTTTGCTGTTCTGCCGGACATAGTCGGACAGAGCCTCATTGGCACTGCGGCGGTCGGCCTGACAGCCGGCCAGAACAATGCAGGCATCCAGATCCTTGCAGGCACTGCGATGTTCCTGCGGCGAAATCCGCGTCCCATCAGAATATAAATGTGTATGACAATCGAC
Organism: Phycisphaerales bacterium UBA7708; assembly: GCA_002482415.1. Classification (GTDB taxonomy): domain Bacteria; phylum Planctomycetota; class Phycisphaerae; order Sedimentisphaerales; family Anaerohalosphaeraceae; genus Anaeroglomus. The sequence continues at coordinate 8,739 of DLFY01000206.1, read as the reverse complement.
TATCATGGGCAACCTTTCCGGGTTGTCGTTCGAATTCATGGCAGCTTAATTACTGTAACAATTTGAACAATATTATGGCGATTGCGTCCAAAGTCAAGACAAAACGATGGCGGATTTCAGGACATTGGGCAGCGTAAACCTTGACAAACTCCGCCAAAAGAACTACCATAACCCTCGCCATCCAAACGAAAGGAATACTATGGATTGCGTCAATTGCAAACAACCCATGATTACGGCCGAACTGGAGCATGTCGAAATCGACTTTTGCGGGGCGTGCGGGGGTGTCTGGCTCGATGCCGGCGAATTAGAAAGTTTGCTGTCCGATGAAACCCAGACCCGCCAGGTGATGTCTTCTCTTACAGCGGCCCAAAATTGCACTGAAACCGTGCGAAAATGTCCGATTTGCCGAAAAAAAATGGAAAAAGTCAACGTCGGCGATGTCCATAATATGGTTCTGCTGGATCGCTGTTCGGCCCACGGCCTGTGGTTCGACCGCGGAGAACTGGGCCGGGTGCTCGAAAACGGACAAGTAGATCCGGCCGGAAAAGTCGTACGGATGTTAAAAGAGATGTTTGGAGATATGAAATCTTAGGTTTAGCAAGCCTTATGCAAGGCCGGCAAAACCTTAAAACTGTGAAAGGAGATTTAAAATGGCTGGATTAGGTGCAATGATGATGATGTTCCTGCTGCTGGGCGGTCTGGTTCTGGTGGCGGCGGTGGTTGTCATCGGCATTTATAACGGGCTGGTCGGCGGACGCAACCAGGTGGACAACGCCTGGTCGCAGATTGATGTCCAGCTCAAACGGCGGCACGACCTGATTCCCAATCTCGTCGAAACCGCCAAAGGCTATATGCAGCACGAACGACAGACCTTTGAATCCATCACCCAGGCCCGCAGCCAGGCGATGGGGGCCAAAAATGTCACCGAAGCATCCAAAGCCGAAGGTGCCCTGACCGACGCCCTGAGCAAATTCATGCTGGTGGTGGAAAACTATCCGGACCTGAAGGCCAATCAGAACTTCCTGTCGCTGCAGGAAACCCTGACCAGCACGGAAAACAAGATCGCCTTCGCCCGCCAGGCCTACAACGACGCCGTGTTGAACTATAACAACAAGACCCAGATGTTCCCGAGCAATATCGTGGCCGGGATGTTCAACTTTACCAAACGCGATTTCTTTGAAATCGAAAGCCCCGCCGAACGCGAAGTGCCAAAAGTAAAATTTTAATGTTATGTGTCTGGCATCGAGGTTGTTATGCCCTGCACAACTTGTATGTTTTTAAAGACCCCAAAGGGGTCACGAAGTTTCATAGCCGGAGGCGTAAGCCTCCGGAAGAAAGTTCGTTCTCTTTCTTTAAGCCCCAACGGGGCGACAGAGTTAACGTTTTCTTCAAAGTGGATTTCGGATTTTTCTACCGATGTGGGAACAGATACGGATTAACAAACGCAACTCGATGATCCTGCTGACGGCCATGGCCGGCCTGCTGCTGGGACTGGGCGGGTTGCTGGGCTATGCCTTCGTCGGCCCGCAGGGCGTCGGCGTCGGCATCCTGATCGCAGGCGGAGTCTGGCTGCTGCTGACCCTCATCAGTTTTTCCTCGGGCGACCAGATACTGCTGGCCTCCAGCGGTGCCGTCGAAGTCACGCCCGAAGTCCATCCGATGCTGTTCAACATCGTCGAAGAAATGAAAATCGCCGCACAGCTTCCGGCCATGCCCAAAGTCTATATCATTCCCGACCCGTCGCCGAATGCCTTTGCGACCGGACGCAACCCCTCCAAATCAGCCGTCGCAGTCACCGAAGGCCTGCTGGCCAAACTCAACCGCGACGAACTCCAGGGCGTCATCGCCCACGAAGTCAGCCATATCGTGCACCGGGATATCCTGTTTGTCACACTGGCCGGCATCATGCTGGGCACCATCGTCCTGCTGGCCGATGTCTTTTTGCGGGGCACGATGTATGGCTCCCATCGACGCTACTCCAGCCGCGACAATAATAACGCCCAGGGCCTGATGATCATCATCGCCCTGGTTGCTGCGATTCTGGCGCCGCTGATGGCCCAGATTCTGTATTTTGCCCTGTCGCGCAAGCGGGAATTTCTGGCCGATGCCGGCGCCGTCCGCCTGACACGCTATCCGGAAGGGCTGGCCAGTGCCCTGGAAAAAATCTCCGGCAGCAAAATCCCCATGGAAACCGCCAACAAAGTCACCGCACCCATGTATATTTCCAGCCCCTTCCGGGGGGCAAAAGCCAACCTGTTCAGCACGCATCCCTCGGCCCAGCAGCGGATTCATGTCCTGCGGGCGATGATGCACGGCGCCAATTATCAGGATTACGACCAGGCCTATCGCTCCGTAACCGGCAAATCCGGTGTCATTCCCGCCGCGGCCCTGAAAGAGTCCGAAGCCATCCCCACCCGGCAGGCCGACACCCGGTCCGAACCGCAGCCCCAGCCCGCCGCCAAGGCCCAACAGCGTATTCTCTTCGGCGACTTTATCCGCAAGCAGCAGGGCTTTGCCTTTATTGACTGTCCCTGCGGCGTCAAACTCAAACTGCCGCCGAACCTGCCGACCAGCAAAGTACAATGCCCGCGGTGCAAAACCGTTCACACCGTTACTCAATCTTAAAAGCGAGAACTCTCATGACCCATCGATGTCCCGTCACAAGCATTGCCCTTGCGGTGATGCTGGTCGTGTCTGCGCACGCCGCAGCCGTCACCGTCTATGTCAGCCCCAACGGCAATGATGCCTGGTCGGGCATGTACGACAAACCCAACCTCGATAAATCCAACGGCCCCCTGGCCACGCTGACCGCCGCACGCGATGTAATTCGCAGGCTGCGGGCCGGCGAACCCAATGAATCGCCGGTACGCATTATCATCGTCGCCGATGGAATTTATACCATGACGCAGACGCTTGAGCTGACCGCACTGGATAGCGGCCAGCCGCAAAAGCCGGTCGTCTATCAGGCCGCCACCGGAGCCAAACCCGTCTTCAGCGGAGGTGTGGCCGTGACCGGCTGGCAGCCGCATCAGGACGGCATCTGGAAGACCCACCTGCCCGAAGTCGCCAATGGAAAGTGGTATTTCGAACAGCTTTTTGTCGATGGCAAGCGGGCGGTTCGGGCACGAACACCCAACGAGTTTTATCATTATATGCAGTCGGTCCGCGAGACCCGCATGGAGAATGGCCGAGCCGTCCAGACCATCAAGCTGCACCCGGACACCACCGCGGCACTGGCCGGTATCAATGAGAAGGCCCTGAAAGATGTACAGATGGTAGCCTATCACAAATGGGATGTCACCCGGAAATTCCTGCGCGACCTCGACGCCCCTCGAAACGCCATGCGAATCGAAGGCGGCCCAATGAAATCGTGGAATCCCATGACCGCCGACACGCCGTTTTTCCTGGAAAATGCGATGACGTTTCTGGACACCCCCGGCGAATGGTTTCTGGCACGCGACGGCTGGCTGTATTATAAGCCCCTGACCGGCGAAGACATGGCTAAAGTGCAGGTCATCGCCCCGCGGCTGGAGCAATTCATCCGCATCCAGGGCAGTCCCGCCGACAACCAGATCGTCGAACACATCCAGTTCAAAGGGCTGGCGTTTGAACACGGCCAGTATCTGTCCGGCCCGGATGGCTTCGAACCGGCACAGGCCGCCGTACAGATCGGCGCCGCCGTCCATGCCGATGGGGCCCGGAATATCGTGTTCGAAGACTGCCGCATCGCCCATATCGGCACGTATGCGATGTGGTTCCGTGACGCCTGCACGAAATGCACCGTCAGACGCTGCCATATTACCGACACCGGCGCCGGCGGCATCAAAATCGGCTCAACGGCTATCGCCGCCAATCTCGCCGACCAGACCAGCCATATCCTCGTGGATAACAACATCCTGCATGCGATGGGCTATCTGTTCCCCTGTGCCGTGGGCGTCTGGATCGGCCACAGTCCCGACAATATCATCACGCACAATGAAATCGCAGACCTGTACTATACCGCCGTCTCGGTCGGCTGGCGATGGGGCTACGACCACAGCCCGGCCAAACGCAACCGCATCGATTATAACTACCTCCACCATATCGGCTACGGCGTTCTGAGCGATATGGGTGCCGTCTATACCCTCGGCCCCTCCGAAAGCACCACCGTCAATCATAACGTCATTCATGATGTCTATGCCTTTTCCTATGGCGGCTGGGGACTTTACACCGACGAAGGCAGCAGCAATATCGAAATGGCCTATAACCTCGTCTATCGCACCGGGACCGGCGGTTTCCACCAGCATTACGGCAAAGAAAATCATATTTACAACAACATCTTCATCGACAGCGAACTGGCCCAGCTTCAGGCCTCACGCGTCGAAGAGCATCTGTCGTTTATCTTCGACAAGAACATCATTTATTTCGAAAAAGGTGCCCTGCTCAGCGGCCCCTGGGATCGGGTCAGGGTGCAGATGGATAACAACTGCTACTTCCGGGCCGACGGCGGCATGTTTGATTTTGCCGGAAAAACCTTTGAAGACTGGCAGAAGCTTGGACGTGATACGCATTCGATTATCGCCGACCCGAAATTTGCTGATATTACAAAAATGGACGGCAAGCTGGCCGCGGATTCGCCGGCCTTTAAGCTCGGATTCAAAGCCTTCAAGGCCGACGATGCAGGCGTCTATGGGCCGATGGACTGGGTCAGGCTGGCCCGGTNNGTCAAGCCATTAAAAATCGCACCGCCTCCGCCGCCGGTGGCCATTGACGACGATTTCGAAGATTATGCCCCCGGTAACTCGGCTGCCGCGGAAAACTATGTCGAAAACAAAGGCGACACGATTGGCGTTACCGCAGATACCGCTGCCACAGGCAAACAATCCCTGATGATTCAGGACGCAGCAGGTCTGTCCCAGCGTTATAATCCGCACCTGGTCTATCGCTGCAATTATCCCGACGGCACTGCCAACTGCAGCTTTGACCTGAAAGTCACCAACGGCTGCGACATCGTCATCGAGGGCCGCGATTACAAAAAGCCCCCGTATCAGACCGGGCCGAATCTGTCGATTCGCGATGGACAATTACACATTCCCGGCAAGTCCCCGGTCGCCCTGCCCGCCGACACATGGATTCATTTCCAACTCCATCTGGAACTGGCTGGGCAGCAATGGTCAATCACCTGGACGCCTGCCGGTCAATCGCCCCAAAGCGTCGAAAAGATGCCGATGTTGTCGAAGGATTTTCACGCCCTGCAATGGGTAGGATTTATCAGCAATGCAGACAAAGCGACCACTTTTTATCTGGACAATTTCAAGCTGTATTATACAATTTCAGAATCAAAGTAACAGAATTAGGTGTGGAATCATAAATGCTTACGAAACCTTACGGCAGCCTTGGATTCTCAGTCAGCGCCATCGGCTTTGGCGGGATGCGATTTGACCTCAACTGCACCGACGAGGCCAACGCCGAATTACTCCGCTACGCCTTCGACAAAGGCATCACCTATTTTGACACCGCGCCCGACTACTGCAAGGATCGCAGCGAAGATATTTACGGCCGGGCTTTTGCCGCCATGAAATCCCGGCGGAATCAATTCTATGTCTCCACCAAGGGCATGCCCGAAGATTATGACACCGCAGAAAAATCCATTCAGGCCGTCGAAAAATCCCTGTCCCGTCTCAAGTGCGACTATATCGATTTCTATCATGTCTGGTGCATCCGCCGCCTGGAAGAATATGACCTGGCCATGCGGCCCGGCGGCCAATACGAAGGCCTGCTGCGCTGTAAGGAAAGAGGATTGATTAAGCATATCGTCGTCTCGTCCCACCTGCGCGGACCGGAGATTGTTAAATTGATCGACAAGCGCCAATTCGATGGGATTTTAATGGGAATCAATATCCTGAATTTCCTGTATCGATGGGAAGGCGTCGAAGCGGCACATCAGGCCGGCATGGGCGTAGTCGCCATGAATCCGCTGGCCGGCGGCATCATCCCCACCCACGAAAAACAGCTTGCCTTTCTGGCAAGTCCCGGCGAAACTGCAACCGAAGCGGCCATTCGATTCTGTGTCGGCTGCCCGCAGATTACCGTCACCCTGATCGGCTTTACCACCCGCGAGCATATCGACACCGCCTGCCGCGTGGCCGACAGCGCCAAACCGTTCTCGCAGGACGATATCCAGCGCATCCGCCGCCATGTCACCAAAAATATGGACCGCCTCTGCACCGGCTGCGGCTATTGCATGGGCCGATGTCTCAAAGATATCCCGATTGCTTCGTATATGCAGTACTACAACGAGAAAGTTCTCGTCGGCAAGACCGACAGCGAAATGGCCAAAGGTCTGGAAGGACAAAAGAAATGGGGCATCCTCGTGGACCGCAAGGCCCAGGCCAAAGACTGCGTCCAGTGCGGTCGCTGCGAACTGGCCTGCACCCAGCATCTGGATATTGTTCGCCGCCTGGAAAAAATCGCCACATGGGAATAAGCGTTTCAACTGAATCTGAATGAAACGAAACTCAAAAACATAGAGGAGACAAAAAATGCAANNCGGCGGAATTTTCTGTGTTCCAGCGCCCTGTCGGCGGCGGCGTTCACCATCGTTCCCCGATACGTGCTGGGCGCCGACGGCGGCACCCCGCCCAGTGAAAAACTCAACATCGCCGGCATCGGCATCGGCGGCATGGGGGCGCATAACCTGCAAAACATGGAGACCGAAAACATCGTCGCCCTCTGCGACGTGGACGACCAGTATGCCGCCAAGACCTTCGAAAAATATCCCAAGGCCAAACGCTACCGCGATTATCGCAAGATGCTCGAAGAACAGAAAGATATCGATGCGGTATTAATCGCCACGCCGGACCACACCCACGCCGTGATTACCCTGGCCGCGATGCGGGCCGGCAAGCATGTCTATTGCCAAAAGCCCCTGACGCACACCATCCATGAAGCACGTCTCGTGGCCAAAGTCGCCAAAGAAACCGGCGTCGTCACCCAGATGGGCAACCAGGGCCGCTCCGGCGAAGGCGTCCGCCTGCTGTGCGAATGGCTATGGGCCGGCGCCATCGGCGAGATTCGCGAAGTGGATGCCTGGAGCAACGAGACCTATTATCCCTGGGGCAAGGCATGGTGGAGCCCCGGAAACGGTCGAAAGCCTACCGATAAACCCGCCCTGCCGGCAACGCTGGACTGGGATCTGTGGCTCGGGCCGGCCAAGCAGCGCGATTACCACCCCTGCTATCACCCCGGCTGCTGGAGACCCTGGTGGGACTTCGGCTGCGGATGGATGGGCGACCGCGGCGTCCACACCCTCGATGCGGTGTTCTGGGCGATGCGTCTGGGCCACCCGACCAGCATTGAAGCCACCGTCACGGACTTCAATGAAGACACCCACCCGGTGGCCTCGATTGTCCGCTACCGCTACCCGGCCCGCGAGGGAATGCCCCCGCTGAAACTGACCTGGTACGAAGGCCTTCAGCCGGCCCGGCCCGACGAACTGGAAGAAAATCGCAAGATGGGCGATGCCGAAGGCGGCGTGATCTTCCGCGGCGACAAGGGCACCCTGATGTNNAGATGTGCGGCACCTACGGCAACAGCCCGCAACTGCTGCCCTACACCGCCATGCAGGCCTACAAGAAACCGCCGCAAACCCTGCCCCGCGTCAACGGCATCCACGAACAGGGATGGATCGAAGCCATCAAGCAGGGCAAGCAGGCCAGTTCCGACTTCTCGATTTCCAGCCGACTGACCGAATTGGTCCATCTGGGCAATGTCGCCAAACGCATGCAGACCCGATTGACCTGGGACGGCGAACAGATGAAGTTCCCCAGCCACCCCGAAGCCGATCAATACCTGACCAAAGAGTATCGCAAAGGCTGGGAGTTATAATTTAAATCGCCGATGGATGATTTTCGATTGCTGATTGGATTACAGTGAAAACCAATCAGCAATCCTCCATCGGTGTTTTTCTGCCTGTTTGTCCTGAACAAGTTTGGCAACAGTGACAAATAAAAAAACAGAATAGATGACGCTGAATCCAACGCACACTAATAGTTAGACTGAGACATTCGAATGAATTTAAGATTGATCACAATTGGATTAGTCCTGCTCGTTGTTTTCTTGGCAGTCGTCTATTGTTATCTGAAACCCAGCAATTCCAATTCGGATTTGCCGCCTTATTTGATCAATGTGGAAAAAGAACTGGCCGCGCTGGGCATTAATAAAGACGACGGTAATATTATTTATGATGAACAGAATGTTCAGTGGAAAATCAGACAAAATGGAGAGGGGAAACCAAACTTTTCTGAACTCGAGGAAAAAGATTACTACACGATCATCTATGAACCCAAAGGATTTCAGCTTGGCGGGATTGTTTGGCTTTTTGTTGAAAAAGATACCAATAATCTGTTATTCGTACATAGAGAAAAATAATACCGTATGCGAGCCGTAATACAACGCGTCAAACAGGCCTCCGTCTCCGTCGATGACCAAATCACCGGCGAGATCAAGCAGGGCCTGCTGGTCTTTCTGGGGGTCGGGCCCGACGATGGTCCGGCGGATACGGCCTATATCACCGACAAGATTTCCAATCTGCGGATTTTCGCCGACGACGGCGGCAAGATGAATCGCAGTGTGCTGGATATCGCCGGCGGCATCCTCCTGATCAGTCAGTTTACGCTATTCGGCGACTGCCGCAAGGGGCGCAGGCCGGACTTCTCGCAGGCCGCCCCGCCCGCCCTGGCCAAAGCCCTCTATGAACAA
>DLFY01000168.1 GCA_002482415.1 Phycisphaerales bacterium UBA7708 | reverse complement strand
ACGAAAAGTGAGTGAACGCTTACCGTAATTTTATAGTCTTGGTCAAGCGGTACACTCCATAGGCGATGGCACTGATGAGCAGGGCGGGCAGCCATCCCAAAGCCAGGGCTGCCATCACAAAAGGACCATCAGGAAAATAGCGTAAGATGGTCTGTTTATCCTGCGGATATTGTATCATGAATATGTATGTGATTGCGACCATCATCACCGCCGCAAAGACATTCATCATCCAGCAGTGGGTGAAGCCCTTGAAAAATCGCCCTGTTTTCCTGATATATACAAACGAAATCACAAAAGCGTTAATCAGCCAGAGGGTGTTCATCAGATACATCAGCACTCTGAGCTTATTTTCAAGCATTGTTATCCTGCTGCTCCTTATTCTAATAGCTCAACCGGCGGTTTCCACGTCCGGCTATTTTATTTTGCCCCGCCGGGGCTAAAATTGATATTTTATTCGAATTGGCGGCTAATGCGATTACGGCTCAAATATTTCCGCCCCGTTCATGGAGGCGCCGCAGAACAGGCACTGCGTGTAACCGGGGCCCATGGCCCGTCCGCAGTCGCTGCATTTGCGGCGTCCCTGGGTGATTTTCCTGTCCGCCACGCCATCCCGCATGTCGATTTCGCTGATGCGTTCAGCGATCTGCATATCTGTCAGTTGCGTTTGCTCTTTGACTAATTCCCACAATGCCTGGCACTTCAAGGCCAGATGATTGACCTTTTCTTCCAATCGAATCAAATGGAGATTGGTATCATTCGCTTTGACCTTTGCATCCTCAGCAGCTTTCTCTGCTTTCATGGCAAGCCATCGCTGGTTCATGTTCCAAAAAATGTCCATAGATTCAGCTCCTTATTTTAATAAGTCTTCATACGCTTCGGTCAGTTGCCGGGTGATGGGGCCGACTTTGCCTTCGGCGACGGTGTGCGATTCAATGGCGGTCACCGGCAGTACGGTCATGATGACGTTGGTCAAAAAGACCTCTTCGGCGGCCAGCAGGTCGTGGATGCTCAAATCCCGCTCTTCGGTTTTGATCTTGAGCTTGTCCGCCAGTTCCAGGACGGTCTTGCGGGCGATGCCGGGCAGGACGGGGGTTTCCGCGCGCGGGGTTAGCAGGGTCTTGTCCTTCACGAGGAAGATATTGCTGATGGAGCCTTCGGCCAGCTTGTTTTCGGTGGTAAACCACACGGCCTCGGCAGCCAGCTTTTCATGGGCTTGTTTCAGTGCCATCAGCCGGGGGGCGTAGCAGGTCGTCTTGTGGCCGCAGGTGGGATCCTTGGGATTCTGACGAAAATTGGTCAGGGTGACGCGAACCCCTTTTTCGTAATACTCTTTCGGATAGGGAGTAAAGGGCGCCGCCGTAATCAGCAGCGTTCCTTTGATATTTTCCGTATCGGACACCGGCCCGCTGGACAGCGTCATCCGCATCCGCGCATCCTTGAGTTCGTTGGCCTCCAAAAGCCGCGTGACAGCCTCCTGAATATACTCCGCCGAATACCCGAACGGAATCGACAGGGCTGCGGCACTGGCAAGCATCCGGTTGATGTGGTCATCAAGGCGAAAGACCTTGCCATTGGCCGCCCGCATGGTCTCAAACAATCCCATGCCGAACAAAAACGAGCTGTCGGTGGTGGCAATTCCAGCCCGCTCGGCCGGTACGATGGTTCCATTGAGAAATATCTGATTCATAGTTCATTCCTTTTCTGAATACAAATAATATACCTTGCTGACGGTGAAAAACCAGCAAAAAGGTGGCGTATGTTAATGGGTTTCATTCTGGTTGACGGCCCGGATGCAGTCGAGTAAGGCCCCGGCCTTGACCAGCGTTTCATCCCATTCGGCCTGCGGGTCGGAGTCGGCGACGATGCCGCCGCCGGTCTGGGTATATGCCATACCGTGCTGAACAACGATGGTGCGAATGGCAATATTCAGGGTGGCGTTGAAATTAATGCCGATATGCCCGATGCAGCCGGTATAGACCCCGCGGCGGGTGGGCTCGAGTTCTTCAATAAGCTGCATGGCACGGATTTTCGGGGCGCCGGTGATGGAGCCGCCGGGAAATGTTGCTCGCAGGATATCGCAGAACAGCGTCGGATCATTTACCCGCGGCAGTGTGCCTGCGACTTCCGAATACGCGTGAAAGACTGTGGGGTAGGCCTCAATCTTGCGAGGATGTCGGACATGGCGCGTGCCGGGGATGCAGATTCGGGCCAGGTCGTTGCGCTGGAGGTCGGTAATCATCATTAGTTCGGCCTTGTCTTTTTCGCTGTGCAGGAGTTCCTCATAGTGCCTGCGATTGAATTCAGCACCGTCCTGTCCGCATTCACACATGCGACGTGGTCGTGTACCCTTGATGGGCCGAGTCATGATATCCTGCCCGCGAATCTGCAGAAACAGCTCCGGCGAGGCGCTGACAATAGCTCGCTCTTCCATCCCCAGATAAGCCGCATAAGGACTGGGATTGTATGTATTCTGCCACAGGAATAGCGTTGCCGGGTCGGCCTGAAATGGACACTCGAACCGCTGTGAAAAATTAATCTGATACACATCCCCATCCAGGATATGCTGGCCAATCCGCTCCAGCGACCGCATGTACTCGGTTTGTGTCATATTGGTCTGAAATGCCANNCGCCAGTTTCGATGTGTTGGTCCACGGCAGTCGCGGCGGCAACTCAAGAATCAGTTCCCGCGATTGGGCAATCCACTGTTCCAGCCGGGCGAATTTCTGCTCGACGGACTCTTTCTGTCCTGTGTACTCCAGGGCCGCAAGAGTGGCCTGTCCGGTCTTGTGGTTATATACAATGGCTGCATCATAAAAGGCCAGATGGATGAGCGGCATCTGAAGATCGTCTTTGGCATGATTGGGAATACATTCCAGATGTCGTCCAAGGTCATAGGAGAAGTACCCAATCCAGCCCGGCAGGGGAATGGAATTGGATGAAGAGGCAGTTTCTAAGCGATATTTTGCAAGGGCCGTTTGCAGTTTTTCCAAAGGATGTGAACCTTCGGCAAATTCAAAGCCATCAACAGGACAGGCGCAAAACAGACTGTAGCCCTCGACTGACAAATTGCCGCCCAGAATGGCGGGATCGGGTTGCCGGGATACAATCCGCCCCAGCGACAGCAGGGCGATATCCCCGACGACCGGCCGGATATGGATGCGACATGCAATCGGCTCGGAGGCTGCGGGGGTCATGTCTGCGGTGCGGCCGGCTCAAAGCCCTGGATGATGTCGATGGATTTGCTGGCCCCGATGCGGGATGCGCCCGCTTCAATCATGGCCAGGGCATCGGCTGTGGTTCGAATGCCGCCGGCGGCCTTGATTTTGCATTTCGGGGCCGACTGTGCCATAAGCTGTACGTGTTCGGTTGTGGCTCCCCCGGCCGGATGCAGTCCTGTGCTGGTCTTGACAAAATCCGCCCCCGCGGCCTGTGCGGTTCTGCAGGCAAACACAATCTGGTCGGTCGTCAGTGTCGCTGATTCGATAATGACCTTCAATGTCACAAACGGCCGGACGGACTGGCACGGACGCAGTACGGTCCGGATATCATTCAATAAATATTTTTCGTCCCCCGCAATAATCGCCGCCAAATCCGCAACCATATCGATCTCATCGGCCCCGGCCGCAATGGCCAAATCAGCCTGGAATGCCTTGACTCGCGGATAATCAGCCCCCATTGGAAATCCGGTCACGGTACAGACTTTCACGCCTGCGTCATGCAGTATTTCCGCACACAAGTCCACCCAGCGCGGCATCACGCAGACACTGTAAAAGCCGTATTGTACGGCTTCGGCGCAAAGCTGGCGTATCTGCTGCTCGGTTGCCGTCGGATTCAACAGGGTATGGTCGATATATTTGGCCAATTCGGTTTTTGTCGTGGGTTTCAGTATCATCGTATCGTTCCATTAAAACAGCAATTTTTCAGCGCTGCGATTTTCCTGAGAGAAGTAATCAATCGCCTCATCGGCGGTTTTAAAAACCCGCGTGGCCGTCTGGGTGACAAAGACACTCGGGTCTGATGGCGCCGTCCAGATGACGTACACATCCTTGGCGGCTTCGTGGGCGTGCTGAAGTTCCCGTTCCACGCCGCTGGAAATCGCTGCCCGGCCATCCGGCAGGGCGGGGATAAAGCTGATAATGCGGTCGGCCTGGTCGATCAGGGCGAAATCGCGGGCGTAAATCTGGCTGTTGATGTCGCGGTGAATCTGCCGGATTTCCTGCACTTCCAGACAGAGTTGTTTTCCAAGGACTTCCATTTCAATCCCTTTTCGCCCTTCTCTGGCGGCCTGTTCCGCATAATACGGCAGGTACGCCTCTTCGAGGTCGCCGGGATCAAAACAGATGAATTGCTCCTTCATGGCCGCCCGGAAGCGATTGATCTCGGCCAGCGTCTGGGGCAGCCCCGCGACATGCGTCATCGGGAAGCTCAGATAGACTTTTTTCCGCCACGGTTCAAAGGCCAGTTGATAAAAAGTTTCAATCGTGCCCTGTTCAGGGCCGCGGGCCAGACAATAGCAGGGGGTATTTTCGCTGGTGCCTTTCTGCATCATCTCGGTGGCCAGGATTTCCTCCTCGCGCCAGACCATCAGGTCTTTGAGCGAATGGCGGATGTGATGCTCGGCGGTCAGCCGCACATGCAGCGGCTCGATGCTGTCAATCATGCAGATATACAAATCCGGGTTGAGCTGACGAATCTGATAAAAATCAAACGCCGGAAACAGCCCATGCCGCCAGCGGAAGGTTGCGTGGGTATTGACGATAATGTGCTCGTGATCCTGAGATTTGGTGATGATATCCTTAAACACACTGCGGCGGAGCGAATGCAGCCGCTGCAATGAAATATCCAGAATCCGCCCCGGTGCGATATCCGGTGCCTCGGCATACATCATGTCGCCGACATTGCACAACAGAATATCCCTGCCGCGGCTCCGGGCCAGTTCGCAGACATCGGCCAGATACCGCTTCTTGTCAATTCCCACTACACCTGTGACCAGAATAATCATAGAAATCGTTTCTGAGGGCCTGAATGGCCGGCTTTACAACGCAAAGTTCTCCAGGCGCTGCTGCTTGTCGAAATCTTTCAGTGAGGTAATCAGCTCGTCGATTTCACCCATCATAATCCTATCGAGGCTGTATAGCGACAAATTAATCCGGTGGTCCGTCAGCCGATTTTGCGGGAAATTGTAAGTGCGGATGCGTTCGGAACGGTCGCCGGAGCCGATCATGGTCTTGCGCTGCTGAGAGCGATCTGCCTGGGCCTTTTTCTGATAAAATTCAAAAATGCGGCCGCGGAGGATACGCCATGCCTTGGCCCGGTTTTTGTGCTGGCTGCGTTCGTCACGCATACTGACGACAATTCCGGTCGGGATATGCTCCAGCCGGATGGCGGTGGCGACTTTATTGACGTTCTGCCCGCCCGGCCCGCCGGCGCAACTGACATTTTCGATCACATCGTCCGGCTTGATGTCCATATCGACTTCTTCCGGCTCGGGCAGTACCGCTACCGTCGCCGCTGAGGTGTGCACGCGTCCCTGCGATTCGGTTTCCGGGACGCGCTGGACGCGATGACCGCCGCTTTCATAGCCTAAATGCGCCCAGACGCCCGGGCCGCTGATGGTCAACACAATTTCACGAAACCCGCCTTTGTCGGTGGTGGAAAAATCCATGGTTTCAACCTTCCACCCCATCTTGTCGGCGTACCGGGTGTACATATTGTGCAGATCGCGGGCAAACAGGGCTGCTTCCTCGCCCCCGGTGCCGGCACGAATTTCAAAAATCACCGAATCAATAGCGTCATCCTCGGCCATCACCAGCCTGTCCTTGATTTCTTCCAGTAGTTTATCGGCCTTCTGAGTTAAGGTCTCGGTTTCTTCCCTGGCCATATCCCGCAGTTCCGGGTCAGCACTTCGATCCTCAGACATTGCCCTGGAATCCTCGGCCTGGCGCAGCAATTCACGAAGCTGCCGGTATTTGTCCACCATTGGACGCAGTTTGCCCTGTTCACGGGTCAGCGGAATCAGCTTCTGGGCATTGGAGACCACATCCGGCTGGGCAATTTGCTCTTCAATCTCGATATAACGCTTGTCAAGCTGGTCGAGTTTGCCCAGAATAGCCTGATTGATTGGATCCATAGAATTTTACTCGTATAGGAATTTTTGGAGGTTGGGTGGAGACAAAAAAATTGCGCTGCCTTCCGTAATCTGTAAATTACGTTCGACAGCGCAAGAATTGTACTGAATAAGTCGCTACTTCTTATCGGCTTTTTTGGTGAAGTAATTCTGTCCGAATTTCTTCTGGAACCGTTCGATACGGCCGGCGGTATCAACAAATTTCTGCTTGCCGGTGTAGAACGGGTGGCACATCGAGCAAATTTCAGCGTGAATCTCTTTGGCCGTACTGCGGGTCTCGAAGGTATTGCCGCAACCGCAACGAACCTTCACGACCTGATACGCCGGATGAATATCTTTTTTCATAATTTCTATCTCCGTTTTATTATCTCAATAGGAAACCAAAAATTATAACAACCCAATGTGAGATTGCAAGGTTTTTTTTAAAAAATTACACCAGAACAAGACGTGCCATATCGTGTATTTAAGAAAAAACATAATGCCCTGTTAATAAAGGACATAGGCATCTACGGGAAATTAAAACGATGGATTCCAGACAGAAACAGTCAGGTTATATAGGCCATGAAGCACCATTGCAGTGGCAAAAAAGGGATACGCCCCAGCCAGGTCAATCATCCGGCCATCAGTCTGCTGGCGTTTCCACAGCCGAATCAGTCCCAGTGAGGCAACGATCGAACACACCACATGCAGTCCCGTGCAGACCGTCCAGCGAAACAGGGCATAGTCTGCCGGGTTATCCAATTCTTCACCTGCGGTGTAGAGATGAATATACATCAGATTCTCGATGCCGGCAAAAATCAGAGCCGAAATAAACGCCGCAAACAGAAACTGCATGGCCGAAAACAATCGATACGGTTTCTTTTCCAGCAGATAAATCATGCCCGACTGTTTGAGCAGCTCTTCAATGACCGGGGCAAAAAGCACCGTGTATAAAATGGCCACNNACATAAAAGCCCCGACGACAGCAAATGGACCTCCAATCAGGGCCGCCAGCAGGGTAACACCAAGATTGCCGGCCAGGGAACAACGCTGCCTTTGTTCCTGTATCCAGTCACCAATATACGGCTGCTCCAGTTTTCCGGTCAGTGCAGGCTCATATTCCACCGAATTCTGCCGGATGATCAGTTCGTCGTCATCGCCTGCCGCCGGCGGAACCTTTCGCTCGGATGGGTCGGCCTTGAATGCCCCCTCATTCAGCCACGGCTCGTTGCGAACATCGAAATAGTCGTCGTTTTTCACCATACCAGTGCGGTGCCGTAAGCGATGATTTCCACGCCGCCGGCTTTCTGATTTTCCTGTCCCTGAATAGTAGCGGTTTCGTAACGGACGTTCCAGACCGCCTTGGCGCCGTAGCGTTTGGCGTCCTCCAGCATTCGCAGTGTGGCCTGCCGGCGGGCGCGATTCTGCAGTGTGATAAACGATTTCATCTCGCCGCCGAACAGGTTGCGAAGCCCCGCCGCTAAGACCTTGAAATAATCGGTCGCAATGACCGCTTCACCGACCACAATCACCGCCCCGGCATGGGCCGCCTGTGGGGGAAATGTCTTGAGGTTGGTCACCAGCATATACTCAAACTCCCGTTCCTGCTGAGCCAGCCTGCGAAAATGCAGGGTCTCGATGATGTGGCCCACCACCAGGGACACCAGAATCAATACCGCCGCAAAAACAATCGAAAACAATGATTCCATAGCTCCTCCTTTTACATCTGCTGGTGCTGCTGCACCGGGGCGGACTGGACAGCCTGCTGGACGACCTGGCCGGGTATCTCATCTTCGACGATGACCGCCGTGCCGTAAACATATAATTCCGCCGCCCCGGCAGTGATGGAACTGGTGGCAAACCGCACATTGACCACGGCATTGGCGCCGAGCTGCTGGGCCTGGGCCAGCATCCGGGTCATCGATTCCCGACGGGATTCCACCAGAAGCTCGGTATAGCTTTTTAATTCTCCGCCGACGATATTTTTCAGCCCGGCCAGAATGTCTTTGCCGATATGCTTGGCCCGGACGGTGTTGCCCTGCACAAGTCCCTTGATTTCCCTGATGCGTTTGCCCGGAATGGTTTCGGTGTTGACGACAATCATGGTCTATCCTTCCTGTCTTGAATAAAGTTTATTCTATACTGATCCTGCTTGAAATTTCCCGGTTCGTCGCGGCTAAGTACAACAGCTTCAACCACGTGCCTCTTTTGCTCGCGGAATAATCATACCCGTTGGGTATATGTGGAGTTTTGGATACTCCTTCAATCTCACCTTATTTGTCCGAAATTATAACTGGACCCCGTCAAAATACAATCTCAATTCCGAAAAAGGAGAGTCTTTCTATCCATCAAAAATTTATACCCGACATATTTGCTCTGGTATCGTGAATCTCGCTTGACTTTGACTTTTGCAGAAAGGTATAATCAATAGAATAATCATCCAGGTTCCAAAATATACCGGCCTCGTTTCGACACTTGCAGGATTGTAATCCATAATATTGATTAGCTTCATCGTTCTCTTGAAAAACCGATAGCATCTATTTCAGGAGGAATAACAATGAACAAAAGGACTTTTTTTGCACTTGCGATGGTGTCTGTGCTGTCGATGGTTGCTTTCGGAGACTGGATCCCGACCGATGGCCACAAGATGCACTATCCCCAATTGCCCAATCCGAACGGGTGGGATGTGTGCCTCGATCCGATTGCAATCGCCGACGATTTCCAATGCAGCCACACCGGCCCGATCACCGAGATTCATTTCTGGATTTCATGGAAAGGCAATATTCTCGACAGTGTCATAGACTGGTATGTTGCCATCTATGAAGACGCCAACGGAACACCGGGCCAGCCATTGTGGAAGCTGGGCAAGGCTCAAATCAAAGTATTGGATCAGGAAGGTTCCCTGCAAGGCTGGCTTTGTCCCGCGAATGCCGATCCATCCCAGGTATTTCTCCCCGATGACCACACCCGGTTTTCGCAGATCAACCTCACCGAGATTGAAAATCCGTTTCATCAGGAACAGGGCAAACGC
Organism: Phycisphaerales bacterium UBA7708; assembly: GCA_002482415.1. Classification (GTDB taxonomy): domain Bacteria; phylum Planctomycetota; class Phycisphaerae; order Sedimentisphaerales; family Anaerohalosphaeraceae; genus Anaeroglomus. The sequence continues at coordinate 7,861 of DLFY01000168.1, read as the reverse complement.
TACTGGCTGGTTTTGCACCTGCTTTGTCCGTATGCCGAAAGCAATACGATTCAGGCCCAGGCAGGCTGGAAAACCGCAATCCAGCATTATGGCCAGTTTCCCCTTTGGACTGCCTGGCCGATATCGGCCACTCCTGTCTGGAGACCGATTCCCGACTCGACCGCAGTGCCGCCCGATATGGCGTTTGTCATTAATAGCCGCGATATCCCGACGCGACTTATGGATTTTGGCGATGCGGATGAAACCAAATGCGATGCGACCGGCGCCAAATGCAATACCTATCCAACCACCCTGGCCCGTGACGGCGCCCGGCATGGGATTGTTCCGGGTGTGTTTATGGGGTCTCCTTTGTTAACCGTCATCCAGATTGATCCGGAACCGGATGGCCGGCCTTCTCTGCTTTGCGATGGTGATGATCTCAACGGCATTGATGATGAACAGGCCGTGAAATTGTCGGCTGTCCTGATTCCCGGCACCATGGCGACCGTTGAAATCGGTGTTTCCGTGGACGGTTTCATTGATGCCTGGATTGATTTCAATGCCGACGGCGACTGGGATGACCTGGGCGAACGGGTATTCACCAGTGCTCCGGTGACAACCGATTTGAATATCCTGACCTTCCATGTACCTTACAGTGATGCCGATTATACGCCGCGTGATACCTATTCGCGTTTTCGTTTCAGTACCGCCGGCGGATTGAATTATTATGGACCGGCCAAAGACGGGGAGGTTGAAGATTACCTGGTCACAATCGCCGCCGCCCCGCAGCCGAAATTGGATTTCGGCGATACGCCGGATGGGGATTTTGCCCCCAGCGGCTATCCGACTATCCTGCTGACCAATGGTGCTCGCCATAAGATCGATCCGCAGATTCGCCTGGGCCGGTATATCGATGGCGAGTTAGACGGCCAGCCTTCCATGGGGGCTGACGGTGACGACTTGAATGATATTGACGATGAAGACGGCGTCTTTTTCGCCGGTCCGCTGACTCCCGGCCAGAATGCAGAGATTAAAGTCATTGCCTCCTGTGACGGCCTCTTGTATGGCTGGGCGGACTTCAACGCCGACAACGACTGGGACGATATTGGCGAACAGATTTTCCAGGCCAAAACTCTTGCCGCCGGAGTCAATTATTTGGCATTTTATGTCTCCCCCATCAACACCCAAACCGAACCGTTTGCGACTTATATCCGGTTCCGATTTACCTCTTTAAATGCTCCGGAAAAGGTTCTGGGTTATGCGGGTCTTGCCGAAGAGGGCGAAGTGGAAGATTATCTGGTAAAAATCATCCCCGAGCCGCGTTTTGATTTCGGCGATGCCCCCGAACTTCGCTGTGACGACAACACCGTGGTCCGCTGCAACAGTTACCCGACGACACTGGCCCGCGATGGTGCACGGCATTATCTTGACCCGGATGTCTTTCTGGGCAATCCGCTTATTGTTTGTGGCGGCCCAGGCTGCATCCAGATTGATGCCGAAAAGGATGGCCAGCCCACTCTTGCCGCCGACGGCGATGATATCAACGGAGCCGATGATGAAGGGGGTGTCGAGTTCCTGAGTCCCCTGATTCCCGGCATGCCCGCCAAGCTCCACGTCTGGGCCTCTGTTGATGGCTATCTTGATGCCTGGATTGATTTTAATAACGATGGGGACTGGGACGACTTTGCCGAACAGATATTTGCCTCAGAAAAACTGGCGATGGGGGCCAATGAACTTAAGATGGATGTCCCGCCGCATCCGCATGCTGTCCCGACCAATGCTCCGACGTATGCTCGTTTCCGCTTCAGTCTGGAAGGCGGCCTGAAATATGCAGGCCCTGCCCGAAATGGTGAGGTGGAAGATTATCAGGTAAAGATTGAGCCGCCGCATCGTATCGCCGAGCTTGGTGATGCCCCTGACAGCACCAATCATTTCAATGTCACTATGACCGCGTACCGTTCGCTGGGTCCATTGGATGTTGTTGTTCCGGCCAGATTCCCGACCGTCTTTGGCGGCCTGCCGCCGTATGGTCCCATCCACTGGAATCCGGTCCTCATCGCTCATTTAGGTCAAGCTCTCACCCGTGAAACCGATGCCGACTATGGATACGACCAAGACCCGACCAACAACCTGATTCCGCCCAAAGATGCGGCGGATATGGACAAGGCCGATGACGGCATCAGAATCCCGCTGCGATTGCCCCATCGCAGGCCCGCACGGTTTGAGTATCTGGTTCATGTGGTACAACCTATCGATAAACTGTATGTGAATGTCTGGTTCGACTGGAATCGGGATGGTGACTGGGACGATACTATCCCCTGCGGCAATCCGGATGATGCCGCTGACAAGACCCTGCTGGCCCGTGAATGGGCGGTACGCAATCAAATGCTGACCGACTTGAAACCGGGATTCCCCCGCATCGCAACACCGCCGTTTATCTGCTGGCACCCGTTCTATCCATCCTTTGAATGTCCGATATGGATGCGCATCACGCTATCCGACAAACCCGCGATGTCGCCGTCACCAATGACCGATACCCTGTCGGCACCGTTGCTGGAAGGATATGGCGGCAGCGGCCCCGAGAATGGATACTGGATTGGCGAAACCGAGGATTATATCTTCGTGCCGCTCATGCAGATGGTCGATTCCGCGGACTTGAATAACGATGGCCGTGTGGACATCAAGGACTTCAGTATTTTTGCATCGCAGTGGATGCTCGAATTGCCGCAGGAGTAATTGGCCTGTCGGATTCCATAAAAAAACCGGGAAGAGTTAATCCTTCCCGGTTTTTATTTTTACGCATTGCTGCTTATTTCTTATCCTGTCCCTTGTGCTGGACATTTACATAACCGCCTGATGGTGCGGGCTTGGGTTCTTCCTTGGCGACTTCTTTATTGTCCACCATCTTGCCCAGGTACTCCGGCAACTGCACCCCGGCCATCTGTGCCAGATCCTGCAGCGGCGGGATCGCCTTAATCATGCTGGACAAAAACTGGGATGTACTGCTGCCTTTGTCCGAGCCGCTGTCCCAGACGGTAATCTTATCGATCTTGAGATTCTTGATCGCCTCAACCTGCTTGCCGACGATTTCTTCCAGTTTTTCAATCATCAGCAGGGTGGACGCAGCCTTCGCGTCGCCATTGCAGCTCTTGACCAGGGATTCATAGCCGGCCGCCTTGCTGTCCAGCACCTGCCGGATACCCTTGGCCTCGGCCTCGTATTTGGCCAGAATCGCGTCGGCCTGGCCTTTCGCCTCGCGGCGGGTCTTTTCGGCAATCGCCTCGGCCTCAATTTCAACTTTCTGTTTATCGATTTCCTGCCGGACGATTTCCAGGGCATTCAAGCGCTGCTGCTCGGCAAGATACTGAGCTTTCTGGATTTCCACTTCCGCCTGACGTTTGGCGACCTCGCCTTTCTGCAGGGCTTCGGCCTGCCGCATGGCCAGCAGGGCCTCAGCGGCGGCGATATCGGCCTTGGCCTTGTTTTCGCCGGAAACCGCCAGTGCTTCCTGTTCCTGCACGTAAATACGCTGCTCGGACTGGGCCTTCTTTTCTCCCTTGACGGCCTCCGCTTCCTGCTGCTGGATGAAAATACGCTTATCGGCCTCAGCCTTTTTCTGTCCTTTTTCGGCAGTCGCCTCGTTTTCCGCGGTACGGATGGTCTTTTCCCGGTCCGCTTCCACTTCGCCGACGGCCGCCAGTGTTTCCTGCTGACGCAGGTAAATACGCATGTCGGCTTCGGCCTTCTTCTGGCCCTTCTTGGCCTCAGCCATATTCTCGGCCACACGAACAGCCTTTTCCCTGCCGGCCTGGGCCTCGCCAATGGCGCCGTTTTTGTCCTGCTCGGCCACATCGACCTTGGCGGTGTTGACGGCCTCGGCGGCGGCCTTCTTGCCGATGCTTTCGATATACAGGCTGCTGTCGGTGATGTCGGTAATATTGACGTTGATTAAGTACAAACCGATTTTGTTCAGTTCCGGCTCGACATTCTTGCGGATTGCATCCAGAAACCGCTCGCGGTCCTGGTTAATCTGCTCAATGGTCAGCGATGCCACCGTCAGACGCAACTGGCCGAAGATAATTTCCTGGGCCATCTGTTCAATCTGCTTGGGCATCAGCCGCAGCAGACGCTCGGCGGCATTATGCATAATCGTCGGGTCGGTGCTGATACCCACGGTAAACGTACTGGGCACGTTGATGCGGATGTTCTGCATCGACAGGGCGTTTTCCAGCGGGATGGTAATCGTCATCGGCGTCAGGCTCATGTAGCAGTAGTCCTGAACCAGAGGCAAGACAAACGTACCACCGCCATGAATACAGCGGGAAGTCTGATTTCCGACCATGCTGCCGAAGATGACTAATATCTGATCTGAAGGGCAGCGGCGATATCGCGACGCAATGTACAAAAGGATTGATATAAGCAGAATGACGATAGCTATTCCAGCTATAGACCACAAGTAATCAGTAGGCATAAAGTCCTCCTTAAATAGAATTTCGTTAGTTATACCTTTTCGACGATGAGAATATTGTTGCTTATGTGAACGACCCGGATTGGTTCGCCGGTTTTAATTTCTTCATCGGATTCGCTGCGGGCTTCCAGCTCCACCAGGCGTTCCTGAACGGTAACCTGAACTTTTCCNNCCCTCACTGCCGATGGCATTATATAGATTTAATGTGCCGCTGGATTGAAATTTACCCGCCCAGCGGAATATCTGTTTAATTAGCCAGACTGTTCCCGCCCCAGCCGCTGCTGCTCCAATTACCGATATGCCTGCCGCCAGTTTACTTTGTCGCAGCATGGCCCATCCAACCAGCCCGAACATCATGAAAAAAGCGGTAAGGCCTTGTAAAGACAGTGATTTAAAACTCAAATCCGAGGAGTCGGACATGCCATGGTGGAAGTCCGTTCCTGCCGCATCCGGAGAATCCACTGCCCCGGCGTCTGTGTCGCCATGTCCGCCGCCCAGAAACATCAGGATCAGCCGGGCGACAAACAATCCGCCGCCAAGAATCGCACACATCATGAAGACCAATTCAAGGCCCGTTATTGCTGACAGAATTGTGAACATAATCGATACTCCTTCGCAATTTTAATCTGTTTAGGAGAATTCTACCTGAATAGACAAGAAAAACAACGCTGATGTTTCAGTTTTTCTGCCAATTAATCAAGTGAATATAGATGGGATGTAGACAGATATGATATGTGCTTTAAAGTCAGTTTGCCTGAGATTGCAGCGAAGACTCTGCAACTTCAGTATTGACAGGCAGATAAGGCAGTCGGACAGTAAAAATCGATCCTTCTCCCGGAATGCTTTGGGCATCAACAGTGCCTTTATGATGGATTACAACTTTCCGGACAATAGCCAGTCCCAATCCGACGCCGGTGTTGCCTTTTGTAGTATGGAATGGTTCAAAAAGACTGCTCAGGTCGTTAATCCCGGGCCCATTATCCGTCACCCGCAGAATAATTTGGCTTCGTTCTGTATCGAGTTCGGTTGAAACCGTAACCTGTCCTTTTTGCGGCTCCACCGCCTCGATGGCATTCAGAGTCAGGTTCATAATGACATCCTGCATCCGATCCGGGTCCACATTAACCATCCCGATTTGCTCATCGAGTTGAGCAGCCACTGTCACCGACCGCATCTGGGCCTGTGGAGTCGCCATCTGAATGACGGTCTCAATCAGCCGATTGAACAGACAGGGCTGGACACGTAACTCTGTTTCTTTGCTGAACTTAAGCATATCCAAAACCAGCTTTTGAATCTGTTCGAGATTCCGTTTCAGGATATTCCATCCCTTTTTGGCCTGGTCGATTTCATTGCGCGAAAAGGCCGAATCGATAACATCCCGCCCGGTGCTGACCGCCTGCAGGATATTCTTAATCCCATGCGACAAATTCAACGCCGCCTGTCCGGCCTGCATCAGACGCTGACGCTGCTGGGCGGATTGCTTGCTTTGCAGATTATCAAAGGCAATCGCCACCATTGTATCGCCCGGATTGAACTCCAGTTCGATGGTGGGTTTATCATTATTGAATTTGTCAAGAATCCACGATTCCTGACTGGATGCAAAAAGCAGCACGGTCGCTCCGCAGCGAATCTGGTCGTTGTTTTTCAGAGGAATTGGCTCTGTAATCCGTTGTTCGTTGATAAACGTCCCGTTAGAAGAACCGAGGTCCCGAATAAACCACTGGCTGTCGCGATAAAACACCTCCGCGTGCTTGCGTGAGATGGCCTTATCGGCCAGCACGATATCCGTACCGTCCACCCGGCCAATCGACTTGGCCCATCCGCCTTTTTCCAGCTCAAAACTGGTGTCACGCAGCGGGCCTGTTATGATGCGAAGCTGAGCCATGAATTCCTGATATCGCTATACTCTATTGACAATCGCCAATTCCAGCAAACATTGACCGGCAACTGCATTTATTTCCCGATGCAGAATCTCGAAAAAATCACATCCAGAATCCGCTCATCCACATGCTCATGCTCCAGTCCGCCCAGTTCCTGGTGGACCTGGCGCAGCAGCATGGCGGCGATTTCCGTCCTGCCGGTATTCATTTCTTCGGCTGCCTCGGCCAGATGCTTAAGAGCCGATTGCAGTTTTTGCCTGTGCCGCAGGTTGATGGCGATTCCGCGGTCGCTTTCGGCTTGTCCGGCCTGGGCCGATAATAACGCCTGGGACAGTATTGTTTTCAGTGCCTCCATCCCCGCTCTGCGCTGGCTGCTGACGGCCAGAAAGTCGATGCCGAATGTGTGCATTAAAACATCAACCCGTGACGGCAGTTCTTCCAATGGAATCAAATCGGACTTGGCGGCAATGCCTATCAGTTGATGTCGTGATAAATGACTGAAAATGGCCTTCGATGCTTCCAGATTGTCGGCAGTTAAATCCACGCAAAACAGGATGACCGTGGCCGCCTCAATCGCCTGAATTGCCGATTGCCGAGCCAGTTCATCCAGCATGTCGTCCTGTTTGGATTTAAGCCCCGCGCAGTCAAACAGCACACACGCTCCGCCGGGCAGTTCCAGCAGGGCGGTCAATACGTCCCGCGTCGTCCCCTCGACCTCCGAGACAATGCTGCGACGGGTCCCCGTCAGGGCATTCATCAGGTTGCTCTTGCCCGCATTCGGCGCCCCGACCAGCCCCACTGACGGCAGTTCCATCAACTCCTCGCACCGTACCGCCCCATCCAGAAGCCGCTGTATCTCTTGTGACAGCAGACCAATCCGCTCACAGGCCTGTCGTGCTCCGATGAATTCAATATCTTCCTCCGCAAAATCCAGCCCTGCTTCCAGTAATGACAACACATCGAAAGTCTGCTCCCGAATCCGCGTTATTTTCGCGGCCAGTCCCCCTTGCAGCAGACGCTGGGCGGCGGAAATCTGTCCCTCATTGCTGGCTGAGACAACATGCATCACCGCCTCTGCCTGCGATAAATCCATCTTGCCGTTCAGATATGCCCGCTGGGTAAATTCCCCCGGCCCGGCCTGACGGATCCCCGCCTGCAGCAGGGCATCGTAAATGGCTTCCACCACCGGCTGTGTCGCCCAGATATGCAGCTCGACCAAATCCTGTCCGGTATACGATGCCGGCGCGGTAAAGCAATACGCCTTGCCGTCAGCCCAAACGCCGCAGGCAAGCTTCACACGAAATGCAGTAATCCCCCGCTTATTCAGCGCGGCACCCTCTGTGCTGCCGAACTGAAACTTCAAAGATGGATGCATAAAAACAGAAAATGCACCGGCCCCGCTGATTCGGATGATAGTTCGTCCCGGCCGCCCGGGCAGCAGCGACGGCGAACTAACCGCAGCAATGGTATCATCCAGTGAATACATAAAACGGTGCCGGATTCACAGAAGACCTGTTGAGGCATCTGCGAATCC
>DLFY01000144.1:4471-40306 GCA_002482415.1 Phycisphaerales bacterium UBA7708 | reverse complement strand
GGTCCCCCAGACGAATCGCATTCTGACCGCGCCAGACCAGCCCGGCACTGGAGTCAATATTCCGCACAAGAAGATGTTGTTCCAGTGGAATTTCCTGTACATCTGAATTGCTGTAATCTACAATTCGGGCGGAGCCTTCGGATATAAGCTGCGAGGTCTTGTTCTGGTGTTTTTCTCCGGCAAACAGATTGGCCATGCCTTTGTATAAATGCACCTGGGTGTTGCCGTCAATCTCACTGACAACACCGAATTCTGTCCCCAAATCCACGACTTTTGAATTACGAGTAGTAACCGAGAAACCATAGCCTCTTTCAGACACCCGGGCAAACAGTTTGCCAAAGTTCAGAATCACCTCCGAACCGGAGACAAACTCGAATTCGCTTGGCGCTTCCAGCAGCACTTCGACCTGATCATCGGTAATGAGCTTCACAAGACCGTGGGTCAGACGGATAGGCCCGGAGTGGGAACTGACTCGAGTCCCGGATTGAACCGGCAGGCCGGACGACCATTGGGCATCCATCGAATCCCAGACCGTTGCCACCGCATACGGTTTTGGGGGAGCCAGATAAACCCAGACAATCATCAAGAATAAAGCCGCACTGGAGATCAGGGCCGTCAATATGGCGGTTTTATTGATGGTTCGAACGGTTCGAGTCGGCATCACTTTCTGCATAAGCAGAGGTCCCGATTTTTCTTTTAAAGGCGCCGCCTTTTCAACCGCCGGGGCGGTCTTTTCTTCTTCAGACAACAGGTTCCAAACCTGGTCGTCCAAACAGGAATCCCCCTCCTGCTCTGCGGGCAGCGCAGCCGCAAGTGCAAGGACACTGTAATCGGCCATAAATTCGCAGTAGTATTGCTTGGCCCGAGGGCTCGAGTTAATCCAGTCTCTCAATATCGACAATCCCTCATCGCTGATATCATTATCCAGCAATCGCAGCAGCAGTTCATTAATATCAATCCGTTCCTGCGGCATCACATCTGCCCCCACTCGAATAAAGTGCGATTGATACAATCATGCAGCATGCTGTAAATTCGAGACATCTTTTTATAGATTGCATCCGCAGAATACCTGGATGCTTGCGATAGCTTTTTTACCGTGATGCCCTGGTCAAATCGTAAATGAATCAAATGCTGGTTTTGCTCCGACATTTTCTGGATGCAATTCCGCAGCGCTTTGAGCCGCTTGTCGGCGTTCTCGGATTCAGCCTCTGCATATTTTGATATTTCTTTATAAAATTCATCGTCAAACAAAGGCCTGGAACCTCGCTTGGATTTAAGTAAATCCAGAGCTTTATTTCTTGCAATCCCAATCGCCCAGGCAGCAAAACTGCCCTCCTGGTTAAACTGGTCAAATTGCTCCCAGAGGATACTGGCCGTTTCCTGCAGCAGGTCATCGGCATCGCTGTGATTATGGACAAACATCAATAGGTATGCGTAAATCCGCTTCTGAGCGGCATTATAGAGCCGGAAGAATTGCTCACTTTTTAGCTCTTTTCGGTTCACTTCAAAATCACCTCGTCAGACTTTGAAATTTCTCTGTATTCTATCATAGTCAGGGCAAATTTAAAACCATATTCAATGAGCAAAACCACAAATCACACCCATCTGATTTTGATAGTTCCGTTCAAGTTTCTGTAATTAATTGGATTACAGCCATTTATATCCTGTTCATCCAGGCTGGCGTTGCCCATAGAATACGTCTACCTATATATTAGACATAAAACAAAAAACTGACATAAATAATGAAAAAAATTAAATTTGTATATGCAATAACCTATTGACATGAAAAAATCCCAAACTGCCCATATTAACTTGCTTGTTTTTGAATTAGAGGTTTTTACCCATTTTACTGCAACAAAAAAGGCCGGAAGAATACACTTCCGGCCTATATAACATCAATCCAAATAAGAAGTTATCTCAAATCGACACAGCCCGGACTGTACGGTTTGGAACAATCAAGCCAGTCTGCTGCCATCAGGCTCAAGTCCGTGATATCCACATCGCAATCCCGATCAAAGTCGGCCCAGAGATAATCCCAGGCACCGCACTCATTTTCAAGGATTGTAACACCTACGGTCACCGGGGCAAGCGCATCGTACTCCTTGCCGTTGGTTGCTGTGAGATTCAGAACCGTCGTATGAGGATCGTTTTCGAGGGTACTGTCATCCACTGCCGTCACGGAAACAACCTGCGGCGTCTTCCAGTTGGTTTCATCAAAGACCAGCGATGTCGAATCCGCAACAACCTGAGCGGGACTGGACTGATCTGTAATGGCAACCGTTACCGCGGCCTGCGGTTTGATCTTCAGGCGAGCCGTAAAGGTATCTGCGGCCCCGCCTTCTATGACTCTGACCCCATCCTGGGTATCCACAACCACGCCCGGCGTTTCAAAGATCGTAATCAGGGCATCCGAAGTGATGGACAGATTATTCCAGTTGGGATCCGCACTGGAGATCTGTGCTGCCAAAGTCAAGTGCTGGTCTGATTCAGGAATGGCGTCCACAACCGCCGTAACCTGAATCGGCTGCGGCTGAGCATACTGAGCAGCAGGAATCACAAAAGTGTACGGCTCACCCGCTGGCGAATTGTCGATTCGGACATCATTCGGTTCGGAGTTCGGGTCTGCTCCCGGTGCCGGAATCGCATTCAGAGTCACCTGGATATCTGCCGCCGGAGCGGGAATATCCTGCGTGACGAACTGGAATTGAACGGTACCGCTGTCGCCTTCACTTTCCGTCAGATTCAGATTGCCGCTGATATTTCCCCTGGCTTTTCTCAGAGAGAAATAATCATATTCGACAAAACCAAGATCCGAGCTGTAAGTACACTGATACAATCCAACCTGCAGCGTCGGCACATTCATGTCTTCACGAACCAGCGGATTGTCCGGGCTGGCGGAAGGGAAAGCCTGCCATGTGACACCATCCATACTGTAATAGCAGTAGAAATTGGCGCCCTTGCGCACCATTTTCAAATAGCGGCCTCCGGCCCAGCCATATCCCATATTGTCGGTTTCGGTACGTGCTCCATTGTCATTATACCACAAAATGTTTCCGACACTCCAGATGGGGAAATACGAGGCCTGGATATTGTCTTCGCCTGCACCTCCGGCAGCCGCATCGCCCAGCCGGACCATAATCCCGCCGGCATTGTGAAGCACACCGCTCTGATTGGCAATGCTGTTGGCATATTCGGATACATAGGTTTCCACCTCGAAATCGCCGGTGACATTGACGAACAGGAACGGCCCGCTGTTGTTGTTGCCATCCCAGGCACCGTTTGCCGAGGCCAGACGCAGTACCCCGTTGGTCGTCAGCGATGCGGTTGCATCGGTGGTGTTGCCTGCGGTATCCAGCAGGCCGCTCCACAGGGAGTTGCTTGTGCCGGTGGCCAGGTAATCCCGTGCACAATCAAATTCATCGCGATATGCCCCGTCCTTGAGTCCGGGCATGGGACAGGTCGCATTGTCGTTGTCAACCACGGAGATGCCAAGACCATTGATGGGAATCAGTGTCTTGCCGAGATAATCCGCATCTCCGGCGGTAACGACCGCTTTGACCCGAACCGTATGGAGGCTTTCGATCACGGTATCGTCCTCAGCCTCAACAGGAATGCTGATGGGAACATTGTACGACGCGGCGGGAACCGTCACCACATACGGCTGACCAATCTCTGAAGTGCCCAGCCTGACATCCACCCGGCTGCTGACAAGACTCAGGGTGACCTCCAGGTCCGTCTTCGGGCCCTGACTGGTCAATGGATTGGGATTCATCTGCAGGGTCATGTTGACCGGTGCACCGCCTTCACGAACCGACAATCCCTGCGGCCCGAGAGTACCGGCCTCAAACAGGCCCGAAATCGCCTGGATTTGCTGTTTTGTCAGTGCCGTGTCGTGCACCTGAATCGATGCAATCGAGCCGGCAAAGGGGTGTGTCCCATAGACATCCGGCATGGCGCGGGCGATACGCATATAATTGCCCGCGTTGGTCGTCAGCGCCCGAGCCGCCACGGCATCATCGATGGCATTGACATAGAGTCTGACATTGGTGCCGTCATAGGTTGCCGCCAGGTGCACCCACTGATTCGTCGCCGGCGGATTGGTATAAAACACATCGTTCCAGAAGGTCAGGGCGCGGGTGCCGAAATTGAAGTGCGCCGTTCCGCCGCCGCGATCTCCCCACTGAAATAAGGAATCCTCGCTGGTCGCCGAGGGCGCATACGCCCAGATCAGCACCGACCAGGGCTTGCTGCCGCTCAGTTCCGCCGGAGCCGCAATATCCGATTGCATCCAGGCACCGCCGGGAAAGCTCACGGCCTTGCGTCCGGCCACAACTGCCACGACCGCATTCGGATCATCTACACCGGTTCTGTCGGCACTCAGAAAGACACCGCCGGCCGTGCCGGTATTGGTCCAGCTTTCAAGCCGTCCTTCCGACAGGTTTTCCGCATTCAAATCAATCAGAACCGCTCCGGATGCGATACCTGCCCCAAACAGCGCCAACAGCAAATATGTCCATATCACTATCTTTTTCATAATAACATTCTCCCGTAATTAGGTTCATCACTCATCTTGCATATCGATTCACGCTGCCGGACCGGTTAACGCATATCAACGCATCCGTCGGCATTCGGGAACGTACACTGCATCCATTGCAGGGCCAACTGCGCCATATCACTCAGATTGACCACACAATCCTGATTGGCATCGTATCGCGAATAACCCCAGGCCCCGCAATCATTTTCCTTTATTGTTACCATGACATCAAATGCCGTAACCCCCTGATAGGCCGGGTCACTGCTGCTGGCGGAAAAACTCAGCTTGCCGGTGTGCGGATCCGTCTCCAGAATGGCATCGTCAACGCCTGTAACAATTACAGTTTGTGGTGTATTCCAGTTTGCAGAAGTGAAGACAAGCGGAGACGTCACATTCGTTTGACCGTCTGTCGAAATCGCTACCGTAACATCTGCGGTCGGCTCTGTGCTTAATACGATGCTGATGCTGTCGCTGAGGGTACCATTTTCGTCAACGGCCACGCCATTGCCCTCATCAACCAGCAGCCCCGCTTCGTTGTCGATGATATTCACAACGATCGAGCCTCCCGGATGACCTGCATAATTAGAATCAGTGCTGAACACACTGGCTGTTATCTTGACATTTTCAGGGCCTTCCTGCAGCACATCATCAATGGCCTGAAGGGTAAACGTCTTCTGCTTTATGCCGGCGGGGAACGTAATCGTCACCGGGCTTTGCGACCCGTTCATCAGCAGATCATTCGGGTCCCCCGTGGTAACCTCCGTTAAAACAACATCCACCGGTGCCGTCGGAGCCGGTCCGAGCAAATCGACGGTGATGGTTACCGCCGGACTTCCTTCACTGACTTTTTTGGTCCCGGAAAACGCGGTGACTTGTTCAATCAGAGTAAAATACTCATAATCAACATCCTGCTCCGCCCAGCCTCCAAAGTTCTGAATCAGACCCACCTGCAGCACCGCAACGTCCATATCCGGACGCACTCTCGGATTGGCAGACGGCAGCGCCTGCCAGGTCACACCGTCAGAACTGCGGGACCAATAAAAATCGGCGCCTCGACGTTCCACTCTTAAATACGACGGGATTGCACCGGCATTATAGCCTGAATTATCATATTCCGGGCGTGCGCCGTTATCGGTAGGCCAGAAAATGGTGCCGACATTCCAGAACTCCACGGGCCAGTAAGCAAGGATCATATTGTCTTCACCCGCACCGCCGGCCGCCACATCCGCCAGACGAACCATAAGCCCGGCACAGGCAAAGTGTTCCGCACCCGCTTTGGTTTCAGCGATAAAGTCTCCGGTCACCTCTTTATAGAGGAATGGGCCGCCGGTACCTGTGCCGCCCCAATCACCAACTCCGGTAATACGAAGCTTATCTGCGGCCGTAATCGACGCGTTCAAAATCGTCGCATTTCCGACATTCATTATGCCGCTCCAGCCTGTTCCAGCGACCCCGCTTGTCAGGTAATCATGGGCGACATTGAATGGGTCGACCAGATCAGCCATTGCCGTTGAACAGACAACGAAACAAAACAATAGCGCTAAAGATATTATTTTCTTCATCATCAGTACTCCTTGAAATAAATGTTAATACATGAACATCGCCCTCACAGGGCACGCCTTGCCTTGAACTGCCGTCTTTGACCTCTCCTCTAACCTCCCATTCTAAGTACCATCATACACCTCTCCTTTCAAAATATACTTCCGGTTTTTTGCAATCAGGCTTATTCACTTTCCTGCGACACTCTTTCGTTCATTTCCCGTCGCCGGTTCGTCTATATTGAACAAGGAACCGGACAATCCAGGCACGGTCTACTGCTCGACACGAATGATAGTCTTGTCGCGTCCGAATCCGCGTGTATCGTCTGGCGTATAGTCAGCCAGAATCTCCCGACCATCGCTCTGAATCAGGCCGGAATGAATCATCTCCTGAATACGCTCCATTTTATTGCCTTCCAAAACAAGAATTCCATCAGCAATGACAAGCGTCCCCTTTTTATTAATACGGATATCGAAGGCTCGTATCTGTCCGCCATTCAGCCGGGCAATTCCCACACTATCGGCAGCAGCCACTTCCAGAACGCCGTAAATCGTCATTTCCCCGCCGTTGACGGCCAGCGTTCCATGACTGTCACCAAAGGCGCCGGTCCCTTCATTGCATCCCACCCGCACCGCGCCAAACACCTCAACCCGGCCTCCGTTAATCTCCATCAGCCCTTTGCATTTATCACCGATAAACAGCATGGTCAGGTCTCTGCCCTTCAGGACCAAATCGCCGTCCGACATCAGCCATCGCCCCTCGGCTCTGTCACTAAGTCCCATGCGTCCTACCCAGAGCTGCTCAAGCTGAACCTGCCCGCCATCCATCTGTACCGTAAATGGATAGCTGCTTAACAGCCCCACATCCGCACGACGGGCCATAATCTTATTGGCCCCCGCAGTCCTGGCATCCACCAAAGCAATTTTGGGTGAATCGGCTGCCCGGAATTCCGAGACCAGCTCCGCACCGCGCACCAATCCGTTATTCCAGAATGAAGGGTCTTTCCAGGTTCCCACGGCTTCCGGACACAGCCACTGCACACGAATTTCGCCGTTATTATGGTATTGAGCGGGTTCACTCCAGGATATCACCCCGTCCGGGGCAATGGTGCCTTTTTGACCCATCGTCAGCTTTTGGGTGGTCTTATATATCAGCGGATTCGTACTGTCCCGCAGTTCTACAATCCCCTTATAAACCTCGACTTCGGTTGTTCCCGCTGTATCGACAGCAACCGAAAAATCGGTCCCAAAATCCACAATGGAACCCGAAGGCGTGCGTACCGTAAATCCCGTCGCCGCCGGCGGCACCGCCGCACGCAGTCTGCCCTGCTTCAAAAACAGCCGATCCACCTGCTCAAGCTCTATCATCGCAGGCGCAGACAGGTTCACTTCCGTTCCATCATACATGGCAAATTTCAAGGTCCCCTCGGTAACGGTCAAAGTCCCCTCAAAAAGAATCGACTGGCTTTTGGATGTCCTGGCCTGCTGCCATCGGGCACCAGAAGCGTCGAGCACTCTTGCCACCGGATTGGGAATCACACGCGGCGGCAGGAAGTAAATGGTTGCAATAAACAGAATCGTCGCCGCCAGCGCCGTCAGTGCGGTATAGAAGGAATATTTATTGAATCGGTACGGCGTTTCCTGAACCGTCAGTTTCGGCAGACATACCGGCTCCGCTTCGGGTTCTTCCACTGGAACCGCAGGCGCCAGAGATTCATATTGCCCCAGTTCAGACAGAAAGTTTTCCAAATCAAGGTCAGACTGCCCGGACTTGTCCAGATACCGCGCATTTTTCATCGCCAGATAGACTTTCAGGTACCGGAAATACAGGCTCCGAACCTCCGGGCTTTCCTTAATCGAACAATTCAGCGTCTCGAACTCCGCCTGCTCAATCGTTCCATCAAAAAGACGCAGCATCAAATACAGCTTGTCTCCGGTCGGTTCCTGCATCATACCCGATCCTCCGACGAAACCGACCGTTCAATGCACCGCATGAGCAAACCGTGGATTTTCGCAATCTGATAATAAACCGTCCGCACCGTTTTATTGAACCGTTGTGACAGTTCATTGATGCTGACACCCGAAAAATATCGCAGCCGGACCAGTTGATAATCACTGGCCTTGAGCTTCTTCATGCAGTCGTGCAGCTTGCTCAGATAGGTATTGGCATCCCGCAGTTCATGCCTGGCATCACGTGAAAGAATATCAAGAACCTCGTCATCAAAATGGAATTTCTCACGGTGGCTCCGACGAAACTCCCGGACTTTATAATAAGCAATCGCTCCGCCCCACGAGATAAAATCAGTCCCCGGCTTGAACTCACTGAATTTTTCCCACATCATCGCCGTCGTTTCCTGCAAGACATCATCGGCATCGGCGCAATTACCCACCAGACTCATAATATAGGCGTAAATCTGGCTCTGGTTTGCCGTTAAAAGCCGAACAAATTCCGCCATCCCTTCTTGCGGTATGCTGCCGGCCGGGTTGTGCTGTTTGTCTTGAGTCATAGTATATATAATGATGACACTGGCCGATAAAATGAAATTAATTTTTGTTATTTTCTATCGAACAGGTATTTTTTTATGTTTTCGAGTAATATTAGACCCGTTTATACTTTAATTATTCAATAATTATCCTTTTATTCCGATATTTTATTTCATGTTTTTGCCTTTACTGCTCATTATCTTATAAAATAAATGGATTCTGAAACCGGATACAGGAGTAAGGTCATGGAAAGAATCAGACGCCCTGCCTTAGGGTTGCTTTTGCTACTTGCTGTCGGCACATATGTTCAGGGCGCAGCAGGACTTGACAATCCGAGCTTCGAAAGTCTTGCTCTTGGGGTCGTGTCTGACGGGACCGATGTCGATATCTGGAAAAGCTGGAACGGCAACTTTACTGTCGTCAACACCCGCGCCCACACCGGCTCGAAATCCGTCAAAATCGGAGCCAATACCACCGCTTACTCCAATTTTCGCCAGTCCGACATGCCCGCCGGAAGCCCGGCCTCCATCGAAAACGCATGGTGGACCTGCGGTTTCTGGGTGTACTACGACAGTGCTGAATCCGGGAATAATTCGGCAACGGATAAATTCGGTCTTGAATTTCTTGCCACCAACAACTGGAACATTCATCTCAAATCGCACCGCACGACGATCACCCCCGCGATGCTGACCAACAAAGCATGGACCTATGTTGAAGCAAGTGTGTATGTCGGAAGTGCCAACCTGAGCGCCTATACTCCGGGCACATCGGACTACATCAACCGGGTAACCAACCGTGTCGTCATCCAGGCCGCCCAAAACTCCCCCGGCGAAACCGGAACATTCTATATCGACGATGCCGTTTTATACCGCAGTTCCCATGCGTTTAACACCAGCCCGGCCAATGGCGCCAAAGTCCTGCCCCGTGATCCGCTGCGTCTATCCTGGACCAACCCCACGCCAGCCAATGTAAATGACCCGATCATCGTCGATGTTTATCTGAGCACCTCGCCATCCGAAGCCAGTTGGACCCAAAACGATCGTATTGTCACGCAGCAGCCGGTCTCACAGGTCAATGTATCCATCGCACCCAGTACCACTTATTACTGGAAGATTATCGCTTACAATACCTCCGCCCCCGCTACCCCTGTGGCCCAGAGTCAGGTATTCACCTTTTCCGTCGATCCGGCCGGACAGCCCTCGGTCTGGACAAAGCCGGACCTGACGGTCGATGTCTGGACTCGCCTGGTGGATAACTCCTCGACGCCCAAAGCACAAACAGCTCAAATCCTCGGCAAATGGAATACCCCCGGCAGCCTCGACGGATGGACCACCAGCGGATTAACCGACATCGTCGTTGCTGATTACTATTTGACAGCGACCGCCACCCAAAATGCACCGTTTATCCAATTGACCGGCATCGAAAACGGCCCCGACCTGGATTTCGGCTACTTCGATTATATCCAGTTCCAGATGAAATTGCCCGCATCCGTCCAGAATGATATTATTATCTTTTACGGCACTTCCTCCCAGTCCGGCATTGACCCCGGCTCGAACATGAATCTGGTCATCCCTGCCGAAAAAATCCCGCAGGACGGCCAATGGCATATCTATCGCCTTGACCTGGGCCTGGCCGTCCGGTGGAGGGACCGCCTGACGGATATCCGCATCATGCCTTTGGGCAATACCGGCATCGGTCAGACCTTCTCCATCGATTATTTTGAGGTCGGAGATCTGCCCGGAGACGTGCTCCTGCTTAATACCAACCTGAATATCTACAGCGGCGAAACCCTGGCCAACTGCAGCTCCATGGAATCCAAGCATGCCGCTTTCTGGTGGTCACCCCAGAGTTACCAGCGATACAGCGGATTCAATCCCGAAGTGATGGGCAGACGCGCCCTGCGCATGATTGAGGAAAGCTATCAGGTCTATTGCAAAAAACTCCATTATCAGGAACCGTTTGAAAGTTTTGACACCTGGCGCCGCAACGGCAATCGCTACAAAATCAACCACATCACCTGGTACGACGGTTTCTGGTGCGGCGGATGGAACGGCTTCATGCATATCGGCATCAACGGTTCCGGCCTGCTCGATGAAGGCTGGGGCAATCCCACCCCGCACGAATTCGGTCACTATGTCCAAGGCCATCAGCCCGGATTTCTGACCGGCGGTCATTGGGAATCTCACGCCAATTTCCTGCGGAACAGTCGAAATCTGCATTATGCCGAACTGTTCGGCGATTTATCCGGCATGATGACCGACCGCATGTTCGACTTCAGCAACTTCCGACAGGACCACGGCTCTCTGATTTACAACGACTTCCGCATCCATCACGCTCTACAGAATTTCGACGTCGAACTGGGACAGCCCAATGTCGTCGCCGACCTGTGGATTGCAGCGCCCAAAGAACAGACCGTCTATACCAAAATCGCATCCGTCCTGCCTGCGGGAACTCAACTTGGCGATATTGTCGCCAATGGTCTGCGGCACTGGCCATTCCTCGATTTTGCCGAAAAGTCAACGTTCCAGACCATGTTCTGGGGCGGCACCACCANNAACAGGCCCTTTTCAAATACAAAATGGGGTCTCATCTGATTCCCTGCCAGGACAGACCCGGCTGGTATCGCGTCCCCTTTGAACGCGCCCCCGAACGATTCGCTTATATGATGCATGAATTAGTCCCAGTCGGCAATGAAATCACTGTGACCTTGCAGGGCTTTGACCTGTTCGGAACCACCGAAGGCTGGCGATGGTCACTGGCCGCTACGGATGACAATTGGGACAATGTCTCCTACAGTCCCCTCTTTGCTCCAGGCTCCGGCTCAATCACCATGCAGCCCAGCCAGACCAAACTGTTTTTGATTGTCACCGCCGCCCCAGCCGACAGCAGCCTGAACCTGGCCTACACCGACAACGACTACCCCGCTGACAAGCACCCCGACCGTCTGCGTTACGCCTATGAAGTCGCCATAACCGGCGCAGTTCCCGCCGTCACCCAGCGTCAGCTTAATCTTACGACAACCAGCGGCCGTATTCACTCCAACGGCGGCGGCTGGGTCGCCAATACCGCCACCGTCAATGCCTCCGCGTATGTCGGCCCCAACGCCCGCATCCTGGGCACAGCAAAAATCTATAACAACGCCCGCGTCGAAGACTACGCCGTCGTGATGGACTCGGCCACCGTACAAAATAACGCCATCGTTTCCGGACACGCCCTCGTCATGGGCAACGCCCTCATCCGGGATTATGCCCGCATCCGAGACCGTGCCATCGTTCAGAGTTCCACCGTCCGTGATAGCACCCTCGTCGAAGATTATGCGAATGTCTCCGGCTCCGCCACCGTCCGCGACACGGCCATCGTGCAGGGCTGCAGCACCATCTCGGGCGGGACTCTCTCCGGCACCGGAATCGCCGGCTACGACTATTCCGGCGGCACCCTGTCCGACGGTGTCCATTTCAGCCATGTCCCCTGGGGCGACTGGTATTCGCCATTCTGGTGGAATACGCTGCGAAAACCCCGCGGCCTGATTGCTTCCTACCGTGTCCAAGAATCCGCTGGTCAGGTCTGCTGGGATGAATTCGGCGCCCAGCATGCCCTTCTTCGCGGACGCCCCCTGCGTCTCAACGACCGCACCGTCAACAGCGCCGTACTCAGGCTTAACGGCATCGACCAGTATCTGGTCCTCGACAGAAGTCTCTGCGATGCCATGCAGGGCAGCTTCTCCATCCGTATTTTTCCGTACGATAATATCGACAGGCCCATTCTCTTTATGGGAGCCTCCGAAAACCAGTCACTCCGGCTTGACCTCAACGGTTCCGGCCAGGCACAATTCCGTCTGTCCAACGGCTCCGCTGCCGCCGTTCTGACATCTGTTGCCCCGATTCCAACCAACACCTGGACCTCGCTGGCCGTAACGGTCAGCGGCAGCCAGTGTACTCTCTATATCAACGGTGTCCAGGACGCCCAGACCGCATCAGCACTGATTCCCAAATCCGTCCTGGGCCCCAACGACTACCAACAGCCCGAAGCCTTCTATATCGGACGGGACTGGGCCGGACGGCACTTCAGCGGCCGCGTCGATGACATGCGGTTTTATAATGTCAGCCTGACTCAGGCCGAAATCGCCAATGAAATTCGCCGCGGCGGCGACGTCATCGGCTCATTTTATCCAGACACCCAGACCGACTTCAACGGCACCTCCTCAACCGCCGAGTCCGGCGTCCGAAACGGCCTCAACCGCCGTCTGCAGGCGGATATCTACCCCCGTACCTCCGACGATGTGACTTTCTACGAACCCCTCTTCGACTCCAACGATGAACGTTCCAGCAGACACGGCACCGGCATCGGCCTCGATAATGGGTATTTCAAGGTCTCGCTGGATAACGTCGGCTTCTGGAATACCGGCGTGCCCGTAACCCTCAACCAGTGGCAGACTGTTGCCCTGGAAGTCAGCGGCTCCACGGCTAAATTTTATGTCAATAACGTCCTGCGTGCCACGCGCTCCTATTCGGCCAATGCCGACTCCGTCGCCGCCAAGAATTACCGCATTGGCTATGGCATGTCCGATGCCTGCGAGTATTTCTATTTCGACGGCCTGATTAAAAATGTCCTGATCAAAGACCAGTCCGCCGCCATCCCTGTTGACAATCCGCAAATCGACATCACGCAGGACGGCATGATTGATATGGCCGACCTCCTTGAACTGGCCCGCCACTGGCTGCAGGCAGACTGCTCCGCCAATAACAACTGGTGCGATATGACCGACCTGAACCGAAGCGGAAAGACCGACCTCGGCGATTTCGCCATTCTCGCGGATAACTGGTAATTGCTCATCATGATATATAACTGGACGCAAAACTCATGCTATGCCCGAAACAAAAATATACTGATCCTGCTTGAATTTTTCTGGTTCGTCGCGGCTAAGTACAGCAGCTTCAACCGCTTGCTTGTTTTGTTCGCGGAATTACATGCCCGTTGGGTATATTTCTCCTTGCAGCTTTGCCGAAACCGAAAAACGACAAGCTGACATGTTTCAATGTCAGCTTTTTTTTCGGGCCGTCAGCAGCAGCACAACAGTGCCAATAGCAACCATCGGCAATACCCAGACCGCAGCGCTGGTTTTCGTCAGTTCCGGCAGCGTGACCTTGCCGTAGTTGGCAATCTTCTCCAGCGGCAAAACGATGGATGGATAAATCAGGATATACACCAGCGCCCCGGCAAACATGCCGAAAACGGTAATCAACGCATCAATCCGTCCTGCCGCCGCACAGACCAGCCCCGTGCCCGGACAATAGCCCGTCATCCCGAAACCAATCCCCAGCAGTGCCCCGCCCAGCAGAATCGTGACCATCGTGGCCGGTTTGATGCTCAGGTGAGCCTGACCGGTCAGTTGCAGAATCCACGTGCCCAGCATCCCCACCAGCACAAAGACCGCTATCGTCCGCATGGCGTGAAAGTCCTTCAGACGAAGAGTACCAATAATTTTATCCGGATCGGCAAGCCCGGCGACAAACAGCGACGCACCGAACAGAACCCCGACGACAAAACCGGTGATATTTGGATTTTCAAACATAATTGCCTCCCTGGCTTATTCGATATCAGGCGTTTTTGGAAAAACAATTCGAGCCGTCAGCATCCCGAAGGCAAACAGGGTAATCGTAAACGGCACCGCCGACAGACTGAGCTGTGCCCAGCCGCTGGCGAACTGCCCGCTGGTACAGCCGTGGGCCAGACGCGCCCCTAACAGGATCAGGATGCCGGCACTAAATCCCACAGCAAACCGACAGGCAACGGAACCGCCGCGATTCACCTTCCACCAGACGGGAATCGCCTGCAGCTTCCAGCGGCGATAGCCAACCGCCGCAGCCAGCCCCCCGAGAACCATACCCGCATCCAGCCAGAAACCATAACCGAGCGTACGGTTCCTGGGCTGACTGATAAGGGGATGATTCTGTGTGTACTCCGGGGCAATCTGATTCAGGGCCTTGGCATCGAGAATGACAAATTGGGTTGAAACACCCAGCGGGTCGGCCACCCAGACGGCCAGAATCTGCACCAGCCCAAGCAGTATTCCCGCCACCCACCACGGAACGATCGTTTTTGCAACTTTCTGTCCGGTCATAAGACACCTCCATATCTTTGTGGTATTGTTGCTGTACAATTATGACATTTTCACACATTCTGGCAATATATTTTTTATAAATAACTGGACTTGACAAAAGACAAAAGTATGTCTAAATAATCGCAAACGGGTTTATTAGGGATTCTATATGAAAGCATTGCTGCCGATTTTTTTGCTGATAATATCAAATGTATTTATGACGATGGCCTGGTACGGACACCTGAAGTTCAAGGACAAGGCTCTGTGGCTGGTGATTTTAGTCAGTTGGCTGATTGCGTTTGTCGAATACTGTTTTCAGGTGCCGGCCAACCGCTTCGGCCACGCAACCTACAATGCCGCCCAGCTCAAGACCATCCAGGAGGTTATTACGCTGGTGGTCTTTGCGGTGTTTTCCGTCGTCTATCTCAAGGAAAAGATAACGTGGAATTACATGGTAGGCTTCGGATTGATTGTACTGGCGGTGTTTTTCATTTTCAAAAAATGGTAGGATTTCAAGCAATTGCAAAGCGAATTCTGAGCAATCCACATGGATTATGACGCAAAAAAGGCCGGCGCTGCGAACAGCCCGGCCTTTGGATTTGACCCGGAAATAGTTTAGGCTTTCACGTAATTGGTTCCATACGGGGCACGCTGGGGACGCGACAGCATCGCGTTGGCCTCGGCATCGTCAAGAAACTGCTCTTTGACCGGATCCCAGCGGAGTTTGCGTTTGAGCTTCATGGCAATATGGCTCAGCAGACAGGCACTGCACGACCGGTGAGCAATTTCAGCATTGGTAATCGGCTGCTTGCCGGTCTGAATGCTCTCCAGCCAGTTCAGGTGCTGTTCAGGACTGAGATACAGTTGGATTTTATCCTTGCCGGGATCACCGTCAAGGAGCTTTTTGTCACTAACCATCAGCGGGGCCTGATTGGGATCGCCGGACACCGGATCGCTCTCGGTCGCTCTTCCACCACCCCTCGCCACATAAATCCAGCCTTCGTCGCCTTCGAAACGTACGCCGCAGGGGAATTTGCTGCTGATATGCATCGTAATCCCCCTGGCATATTTGGTATGGACATCAAAATCGCCGTGGACACTCCACAAGCCGGACTTGGGAAATTCAGCAGTCCCTTCCAGCTCAATCGGGCCTGTGTATTCGGCATCCATACCCCAGTGAGCGGCATCAAGATGGTGCGAACCCCAGCCGGTAATCATCCCGGCGCCGAACTGCTCGCAGCGAAGCCAGCCCGGACGAGAATAATCTTTCTGGGGGTGAACACGCTTTTCGGTGTAATACACCTGTGGCGTACAGCCCAGCCACATCTCATAATTCAGGTTGGCAGGAACGGGCATTTCGGGTTCTTCCCCGCAGCCCGGGTCAGTCATCAGACCAACTTTGACATGTCGCAGCGTACCAATCTTGCCGTTACGAACCATCTGGCATACATTCTTGAACTGCGGCCACGGATTGCGTGAACGCTGCTGGCTGCCGACCTGGAAAATCACCCCGCTGTGCTTGATGGCATCTGCCATCTGGCGGCCTTCGGCAATCGTCAGCGATGCTGGCTTCTGCATGTAGATGTGTTTGCCAGCCAGTGCCGCTTCCATCGCCGGCTGAGCGTGCCAGTGGTCAGGCGTGGAAATGATGACCGCATCGATATTCTTGTCGGCAATGATTTCGTGGTAATCGCCATAGGTCTTGACATCAATGTAGTTTTCTTTATTGTATTTCCTGGTGTAATATCCCTCAATCCATTTCTTACCGTCGGCTAAGCGTTTGGAGTCGAGATCCGAAACGGCTACGATCCGACACATTTCGTGTTTAATCGTCTCGGGCAAATCATGATCGCGGGCAATCCGGCCAAACCCGATCTGGGCAATGGTAATCTTGCTGTTGGGTGCATCCTTGCCCAGAACAACCGACGGAACGATGGTTGGAAATCCGAGAATCCCGGTCGCCGCTGCGGCCGCACTCTTCAAAAACTCTCTGCGTTTCATAATGCCTTCCGTTTCTTAAGGATTCAAATTCGTTTTTTATTCAACACCCAAAGATTCTACGGTCTGTACCGATAGGCCCACCCTTTAACCATAAAACCGATATCTTCAGTCTGACCCGCCGGGGGATATTCAATATTATACGTGTCCACATTTTGTGTAATCAGCTTATCCACGCGCTCCTTGGTAAATGAATCCTGCCACTTACGTGATTCAGCGTGTCCGTCACAGAAACCCAAAACACTCGCATCACCATGATTCACGGCCATCGGATCCCACCATCCCCACCGCTGATTGTCACCGGTCCACTCCGGTGCGCCGAACGAAAACCATCCACTCATGTTCCAGTTGCGGGTCTGGGCCACCTCAACAAAATTATACCGCTGCGAGGGGGACGTAATTTCGGCATACTTGACGATCTGCTGCTTATAGCGAGTCGATGTGGAATCCGTAGCGGCAAACAGACAGGTAGGCACGGAATAAGACAAAAAGACCGGCGTGCCGTCATATTTGCTTCGGCGAATATTGTCGCCGGGGCAATGGTAAGCCTTGGGATCTTTGACATACTCAAAAAGACGCCCTCGTTCAATCCCCCGGATTTCATCGGCATCAGTCACAGGCGGACTGGACTGCGTAATGCTCATGGCCGTACCATTGACATCACGAGGCGTCCCGGTCCAGCCGACATAATGGCCGCCATTCTCCCTGCCTTCCATCTGAGCACTCATAATCCGACCGTCACACTCCTCCTTATACATATACCAGGACAGCGACAGATTCTTCGTGTTCATCATGCAGACAACCAGCGACCCTTTACGCTTGGCCAGGTGCAGCGCCGGCACCACAATCGCCAGCAGCAAAGCAATAATCGCAATCACCACCAGCAGTTCAATTAATGTAAACGCCTTTTTCATACCAATACCCTTTCTTTCATATTTCATCTGTCTGAGAAACCCTGTGAAACTCAGACATCCATGTTCCAGTCCCCTATTGAGCTTTCGATGCAGCCGTTGTCTGCTTCTGCATCGCCCAGCGAATCCCGCCGGTCAGGTGCTTGATAAAGTTCTCGTCCTGATAGTGTTTGGGATCATGCCCCATCGCCGTGTACCATTGACGCCCGCCGTCGAACTCCTGATACCAGCACAGCGGAAAGTAATTACCGAACACTTCGCCGGGATACTCTTTCTTCTTGTCATCTTTAACAGTCGTCAAATCCGCCGCCAGCAGGATATGGATGGAGGGATTGAGCTGATTCAGATAATAGCATTCATCTTCCCACTTCCATACGTCGGGCAGAAATTCTGTTGACGGATGTTTATGATCAATCACTTTAATATCAAATTTCTGGAAGGCCGGATGACGCACAAACTTGCCGCCCAGATTGGCCCAGAACCACGGCCATTGCCGCTCCGACCCGCAGACCGAATGAATCCCGACAAATGCCCCGCCGCCCTGAATGTAGCTCTTGAACACCTGCTTCTGCTCTTCGGTATCAAACGTCTCATTGTTGGTGTTGGAAAAGACCAGAACATCAAACGTCTTGATTTTATCCGCCGTAAACACATCCGCCTTGTCGGTAACTTCATACGTCCACTGGTTCTGCTCGCAGATTGTCTTGAGACATTCCACACTGGCCGGAATATTGTCGTGAACATATCCCTTGCCGTTCTTGGTGTAAATCAGAACATGCCCCTTGGCCATGGCGGCAGCCCCGGCCAGCAGAACAAACAGCAATCCCGCAAGCGTTATTGTACGGCTGCAGCGGTTAAAACAGCGAGGGGCGGCTGTGTGAAGTTTTTCCATAATACCTCCGACATTTCAGGACTCATTTTTCCATCATACACGATCATGCGATAACGCAGCACATATTCATTGCCGGGATGAATCTCCCAGCCGGTAAGCCGAATCGGACAGAATTCAAAAAACAGGTTGCCGTTGCCCTGCGAATCGAGCGGCCAGACCCGCATCGGTTCAGGATGCTCACGATTGCTGATGTGGCTCAAAAACACAATCCCCGAACGCCCCTGGTCAATCTGGCCGTTGACATCACACCACCGGGCACGGGTTCCATCGGCATCCTTGCGGGTTTTGCCCTCGGAGGTCAGAACCGAACAGTTGTCGCGAATCCATTTCTCCGTGGCCCGGAATCCAATCCCGCCGCCGTAGCGATAATCGGGCAGTTCAATGGTGGTCGTCAGGGCGTTATTGAGAATACTGGTAAAATCCACAACCCAGACAGGACGGTCTTCAATCCGGCAGGCAAACGCCCGCACATCCCAGACTTCATTCATCGCCACTTTTTCAGTTGGTTTGGCCGTAAAATCGACATGCTCCTGACGCACCTTGAATCCGCCAAACACCGGGCCGCTGGTCGTCGAAAGAATCCCGGCAAAACGAACCGTACCTTTTCCATCACCAATATTCCAGAAATCCACCTCCCGTCCCTCGACATGGGTCTTGGTCCACGGATTCCATATCCCGTAGTGATGATAATGGTCGTTCGGCTGAATTTGCGTCAGACGGTTACCCTCCGGAGACCAGAGCGGATGAATAAATCCGCTTTTGGCAAACCGCGGCGATACCCCTTCCGGAGCGGGACATATTGCATGATAATATTGCAGAATCTTGTGCTCACCGGCCTGCAGGGTGATGGTTTTGTCATCCACCACGGCCGCAAGCGAAGCATCTTGTTTCCTGGAATCAGAAAATGTGACCTCAAATGTCGCCTTTTGTCCCGCTTTAATCACACCATCCGGGATAAACCACAACCGGCTTACCCGGCCGGAATCAAGCTGACAGGCTACGGGGATTTTCTTTTGACCATCAATGCGGACCATCACCGGCTGACCAACAGATTCTGGATAGGGAACCCCCTCCAGGTCAACAGAAAGCGGCACACCCTGAACATCCGCGTCAACCGGCCCAATAACCACATGATATGAACCAATAGCGCCGCACAGAGACATCGACGTCATGGCCCATATTATCAGACAAATCCTTTTCATGTTCATTTAACGTCGGCTCCTGACAGAACATTAACTTGTTTGCACTCCACTGCATGTAAAAAAGCGGTAATATTTTCTGTGCGGACGCCATCGGGCATACCCCCACCGGCAGATAATAAGATCCGGGTTTTATCGGAAACCGAGCTGATCGTTTCTTGTACCTGCCGGAACACGTCCTCCGCTGAACCCAGCGCAAGCGTATCACGCGGCGGCAGATTGCCGACCAAAACGACCTGATTGTGCGTCCATTCCTTCATTTCTGTTAGCGAATGCAAAAAGCTGAAATTGAACATATTGACACCCAAATCAGGCAGATGCGGGGCGCAAACCCGGCCATCCGCATCATTATGAAAGAACTTTACCGCAGCAGGAAAGGCGTTAAATACTTGCTGGAGATAGGGTTTAGCGAACTCAAGAAAATCCGGCTCCCCGCAGAAACCCACAATATCATCCAGGACCAAAATGCCGTCAATCGAATCAAAGGCAGCTTTCTGCACCTGCAGCCATCGGCATACATACTCCGTAATCATCGACAGCAGCTTGTGAATTTTCTCCGGCTCAGTCCGAAGACCAATCAGAAATTCCGTCGTCCCCATGAGAAATGAAGCCACATTCAGCGGCCCGCGAGCCACCGCAAAACGAATCGCATGACCCTCGGCTTCGATTGGTTGTCGATAGCGTGCAAGACGTTTGAGCACAAACGGAGCCAGACCATCTTTTTTCGGGTCCGGACAATTCAAACGGTCGATATCATCCAGGCTATGAATGATTTTATCGGCAAAAGGCAGCTCATTTTCATGCCAGGTGCATTTGGCCCCAAAAGCCGAGGGCTCCGTACACATCCCGTATTCCGACCAGAAACCCGGTAAAAACAGGACTTGGGGAAACTGTCGCAACGATTTTAAATTCGCCTCAAACCAGAGCGTGTCGGAGGTAAAATAATCCAATGTGCTGATCCCTGCCCACCCGGGAATCCAGGGGCTGTCAATAATGAATCCAACAGGAGTGCTCGCAAACTGCTTACCCTCAATCAGCTCCAGCAAAAGCTGCCATTGCTTATTTGTCATGATTCTCCATCCTAAATTCGTATATTTATCTAAATTACATTATAATCTACTAATTGCTTGAATAAAATGCACAATCATCTTATATTATTGTACAATCGTGACCTATGCTGCGTTATGTAAAAACAAAAAGCCAAAAAACAGACTGTCTGCTCCTGGCCATCCAGGAACAGGGGCAGATTTTCTGCCCAAGCCTGCACCACACCGCCATTCATCAGGATGCCCCGGTCGGAGACCGCAAGACATTCTGCGAACATGTCCACGACCTCTATCATCTGGTCCTTTACACCCGTCATCAGGGCGGTTATTCCAGATGTGGTAAAATAATTTCCACAATCCCAGGCACACTCGTGCTGGTCTGGCCCGGCCAGCCGCATGATTTTGTCACCTGCCGCAAAACTGCCATATATTCAGAAATTACCTTTGCTTATGAATCACAATCAGGAACATCGCTGTGTATTTCCTTTGATCAACTGCTTTCATTGTACTCAGGATTACCCGTATCGCTGGGTGACCATCTGCAGCTTTCCGAAGATAAAACCAACCACCTCAACTCCCTGCTGATTCAACTCACCGATTTCGCCAACAGTCCCTCCGACTACTCCTATTACCTGCGACAAAAAACACTCGGACGTATATTCGATTTTCTCATCGATTTCAGCCAGCAGCAGAAATCAGTCTCTGAAACTCAGGACCACCGCATCCACCAGGCAAAATCCTATATCGAAAGCCACTACTCTGAACCTTTGTCGATTGAAGCCCTCGCCAAATCCGCCGGGATGTCCAAAGGCTATTTTTTCCGCCTGTTTAAACAAACGTTTCAAGTCTCCCCGACCATGTATCAGCAGCAGCTTCGTATGGAGGCAGCCAAGACCCTGCTCCGCTGTTCCCATTTGCAGGGGAAAGAGATTGCCGCCCGATGCGGATACGAAAATCCCTTCTTTTTTTGTCGCGTATTTAAGAAGTACACAGGCCTGACTCCCCTGACATTTCGAAAGAAGAGTATCCAACTCCCTATTCAGCCCGGCGAACAGCTCCGATAAAAATTTTTATATTTTAACTATTTTTCGTGTTTTTTAATCCTTGACTTGTTGGCAGCTCAACAGTTAAAATGGGCAAAACAAAGAAACTGGGTCATATCGGTCATTATGGAGAGCCAAAGGATGGAAAAAATTAAAGATCTATTTACTACCGGTGAAGCCGCTGATATCTGCAAGGTCAGCCAGCAAACCATTATTCGCTGCTTTGACGCCGGCAAACTGGAAGGGTTTCGCGTCCCCGGCTCGAAGTTCCGTCGCATCCCGCGGGAGAGTCTGATTAAATTCATGAAAGAAAACAACATCCCGCTGGCCAACTTGTCTATTGCAGGCAAAAAGAAAGTGCTCATCGTCGATGATGATACGGAAATCGTTGAGCTGCTGGTGGATGTGCTGACACGAGACGGCCGATTCGAGGTGCGTACCGCTTCCAGCGGTTACGACGCGGGCCTGATGACGCAGCAGTTCCGGCCGGATGTTATCCTGCTGGACTATATGCTGCCCGATGTCAACGGCAATATCGTCTGTCGGACCATCAAGAAGAATCCCGATTTCTCCAACACCCAGATTATTATCGTCAGCGGTGTCGTCAACCAGAGTGAAATCGATGAACTGCTGCATTCGGGCGCGGCAGACTTTATCAAGAAGCCTTTCAACATCGCTGAACTGGTTGATAAGCTGGCCCGTTTATCGCAAGCGTAGTCCATGTCGGAATCGGTAGATAAAACATCCGTGGCGCGTCAGGTCGAGCTGATCATACGCCAATTGAATACTCTGTCCACTCTGCCCCAGGTCGCAGCGGGAATCCTGCCCTGCGTACTCAAAGAACCTTTCCAGACAGGCGAACTGGCACAGATTATCGAAGCCGACAGCGCCATGACCGCCAGCGTGCTGGCTCTGGCTGCTCGTATGGGGATACTGGGTGCCGATGGTTCCAAACCCCTGGCCGAGGTCATCGACGAACTGCCCTCCCCGGCATTGCGCGATGCCGTCCTTTCGGTCAAAGTGGTCCAGGCTTTCGACTGCCCGACCGATGCCGACAGCACCCGCCCCCTGCCCCGGCGCCAGATGGCGCTGCATGCCCTTGCGACAGCCTGCTGTGCATCGCTGATCGCCGAGCTGGCCCTCGATGAAACCGAACGCAAGCTGGCTTTTACCGCCGGCCTGCTCCATGATATCGGCAAGACCGCTCTCGATGAGGTCATGCCCAAAAGCTTTGAGCAGCTTGTCCTGCAGGCCGCCCAGAAAAAACAAAATCTCACCACCGTCGAACAGGACAATCTCGGCCTGACTCACGCCCTGCTGGGCAAACGCCTGGCCGAAAAATGGCGTCTGCCAGAACCGATTGTCCATGCGATCTGGCTGCATCACGCCGACCCGCGTATCTTATCGGAAATGCCCTATGGCAGGCTGGTCATGGTTACTATGCTGGCCGACGAACTGGCCCGCAAATCCGGCATCGGCCAGTCCGGCAGTTATGACACGCCCGAACAGGATACCCTGCTGGCTAAGCTGCTCGGCTTAAACGCTCAGCAGATCAGCCAGATCATGGCCCAGTTGCCCGAGCAGGTCGAGCAGAAGAGCAAGCCGCTGGGCTTAAGCAATATGGACCGGGCACAAGACTATTACGAAATGATTCATCTGGCCGCAGCACAACTGGCCCGCGACAACAGTTCAATGGCCCGGCAAAGCCGCCGCAGTTTCGACGCGGCCTTGTTTGCCGACCCTGTCCAGCAGTTTTTGAACACGCTGTCCACTGGAAGCAGTCCCGACCAGGTCGCCGGCCAATTTGCGGTATGCCTGCAAAAGACCCTGCACACCGGCTCGGTACTCATCCTGCTGTGGCCTGAACAGCACACAGACCCGGTTGAGATTGCGATGGCCGACGTTGACGGCATCGCAGAATCCGCTCTGCTGGCGATCCCGGATACAACCAATCTGAAAAACAATCCCTTTGGTGAAGGGTTTAAAATTATTCGGGCCGCCGAAGCCTTCGGATGGTGCATCGAACAGACCCGTCGGCTGGCCCCGGCACGAACCCTTGCGGCCCCGCTGCTGCTGTTGGGAAAACCTGTGGCAGTGGCCCTGTTCGAAAGCGATACCGACCTGCCGACCGAAACCCTGCAGATGCTCTGTTCGATTGGGGCCTCCGCGATTTCAGCCAGCAAAGCCTTCCGCGCCCAGCGGGAACAGACCGAGCGGCTGGTGGATTTGATGGATAAGCTTCGCACCGCCGACCGGGATTTAACCGAAGCCCGCTCACTGTCGGCTGTGGCGGAAATGGCCGCCGGTGCCGCCCATGAACTGAACAATCCGCTGGCGGTGATTTCCGGTCGCGCCCAACTGCTGATGCAGTCGGAAAGCGACACGAACAAAAAGCAGATTCTCGAGCAGATTTTCCAGCGTACTCAGGACATCTCGGACATGATCACCGACCTGATGAGCTTTGCCCGACCGCGCGAACCCTATAAGCACCTGGTCGCACCGGCGGCGCTGATGTCGGAAGCAATCGAAAAAACCGCCCGGCTTCATAACCTGCCGCGACTGGCGGTCACACGGAAAGATATCGAACAAATGCCCGATATCTTCGTGGACAAAACCCAGGTCATCCAGGCATTAGGCCACATCCTGTCCAATGCCCTGGAGTCATATACCGGCCAGGACAGCGGCCCCATCACGATTGAAGGGCACGTGCTCAACGAAAACAACCTCGTCGAAATCCGGATCATCGACTCCGGCTGCGGCATGGATGAGACGACATTACGACAGGCCGCCAAACCGTTCTTTTCAGCCAAGCCGGCCGGACGCAAACGCGGCATGGGGCTGGCACACGCCCAGCGGCTGCTGTCGCTGAACAACGCATCCCTCCGTCTGGAAAGCACCCCCGGTAAAGGCACCACTGTCACCGTCCGCCTGCCGCGTGTGTAGCCGAATTCCGCATTTTTCTTTTCATCCCGGCTTAAATCCATTACACTGCCGTCATGAATCCCAAAGCAATTATTATTGGTGCAACATCCGGCATAGGCCGGGGACTGGCGGAAATACTGGCCGACAACGGCTACGATGTCGGCATCACAGGCCGACGGGTGGACCTGCTGGAAGAGCTTTGCGTCTCTCGGCCGGACTCCTATCTTCCAGAATTCATGGATATCTCCGAACCCGAACAGGCCCGGGCCATCTTCAACGCCATGGTGGAAAAAATGGGCGGGGTGGACCTGGTGATTGTCAATTCCGGCACCGGCAAACGCAATGAACAACTGGACTGGACGATTGATCAGACTATTATCGCCGTCAATGTCAGCGGCTGTGTCGCCATCGCCAATGCCGCCATGCATGTTTTTTTCAGGCAGGGTCACGGCCACTTGGTCGGCATCTCCTCCATCGCCGCGTTGCGGGGCAGCCGGTACGTCCCAACCTATCCGGCCTCCAAGGCCTTTCTATCAACCTACCTCGAAGGCCTCCGTCACAAGGTCCGCCACGAAAAACGGGACATTACCATCACCGATATCCAGCCCGGTTTCGTTGATACAGCCATGGCCCAGGGCGATTACGTCTTCTGGCGTGCCCCGGTGGATAAAGCCGCCCGGCAGATTTACCAGGCTATCTGCAAAAAGAAAAAACACGCCTACATCACCCGCCGCTGGCGATTGATTGCCTGGATACAAAAGACCCTGCCGAATTTCCTATATTACAAAATATAACATCACTGTTTGATCTGAAATTCTCCGCACCAGTTGGCGTCGAAGACCTTGGGCCAGTGGATGTCGGTCTTAATCGAACCAACACCTTCTGCCCGCGGGACATAAAAGCAGGAATTCGGCCGGGGAGCATAACGGTGACAGTCGCCATAACCTTGTCCGACCTTTTCAAAATACATACAATACTGACATGACATACCCTCTTTTGGTGCGGTCATAGTGACCTCCTTTCGGATTAAGCCTACTATTGAACAGTCTCCCTTTCATAGTGAACATTATCGCCATACAGCATCAGGCTGTCAACCTCTATTGACAATCGAAATCCGAATCTGTCCTGTTTTTGCTTTATTCCACAATCAAGTCCAGCTCTGCAATCGAAGCATAGGGATCATTATTGTATCCGTTCAGGGCGACAAAGCGGAAGAAGCGGCCTCTGGCGGGCTTATCAAAACGCACAGGCTCTTCTTTGAGAACCCCTTTGGCGGCGGACGTTCCCCATGTTGTGCCATCCGGACTGACATAACATTCGTACTCGGCCACGCGGCCATTGCGGTTGCCGTCCTGACGAAGCAGGCAGTTGAATCCATAAATTTCGACGTCTTTGGCTAACTCAATCCGGATTTCGTGGGGATACGGCTTTTTACCGTCGGTCCATGCCGTATGCCACATCGTGGCAGGATCGCCGTCAATGGCTTTGCCGCCTTCATACCCCGGCTCCTGGCTGTCGGTCAATACAACCCTGGCTTGAAGCGACTGCATGGCGCTGGGCTTTTGGAACAATCCTTTCACGGCCTCAATAGAAACCGAAGCTGCCGGCTCGAACACATCCGAGTCCATATACCGCAGCAGGCTGTAGCGTAATTGCCGGGCAGCAGGACGCTTGTCGAGGTCGTTGGTGATATCCATACTGCACAGCAGCAGTCTGCCTTTACCGATATTGACTTCAAACAGCACCGCCAGCTTACGGCACAGGTTCCAGTCGTCAATCGACCGCACGATGGGGGTAATCGCCCCCTCCAGTTCATCCAGAATCACCGGTTTGGAATGATCCAGCAGGTCCTGCCACTGCCAGTTGGAATAAAAATCGGTCGGGAAATCCGCAAAGGCCGGATGGGCCGGATTGCATAAGATACCCAGCGTGTGTTCCGGCTGCGAGGCAAAGGTGATGCGATTCCAGAAGATAGGCCGGAAGGTGCCCAGCGTGCGGGCCTTGAGCCGATAGGCCGGCGGAATCAGAAGCACTTTGCCCCCCTGCTTGAGCAATTCGAGAGTCTGGCCATCCAGTTCCTCGGCAATCCGCACATCAGGTGCTTCAACAGCAGGCACGCCAGCCGGATACACCCAGAAATCCCAGTCATTGGAGGGTGTCTGATGGCCCAATGCTACTTCAAGGTTGAGCTTTTGTGCCGCCTTAAACATGTTCAGCGGAAGTTCAATCTCGCCCAGCAGAGTTAATCCGCCGGTCGGAATCCTCTTTGTTTCAAACTTGCCCGACGCAGCCACCTGACCGTTTGCCCTGCGGATGTACCAGACAGGCTCGACAGTCATCTCGGATGCCCCATAATGAGCCACATCGACGATCGCCTTGAAGGTCTGGTCATGGGTAAAGACTCGGCTTTTCATTCGGGCCAGCGGCACCGTCGGCCCGCAGAAACGATGATATTGTTCCGGCGTGACATAGCCCTTAGACTCCCAGAAGCAATCGAGCACCCCAACCGGGGCCGTCCCCTGCCCGGGAAAGTCGTGCAGGTCCAGCAGTTGAAAGCCGCCAAAGCCCGGCGTCCGCAGGGCCGATTCAATCTCATGCTTATAAAGCAGCGTCTGGAATTTGCCCGAGGCCATCAGGAAATCCTGCCCCAGAGAATCCATGCCGGCCTTTTCAAGCATATCACGGGCAATTTCGATATTGCCGCCCTTCAAAGTCCCGCTGTATTTCCACACTTCAGCAAAATTGGGGTAAACGCACCATTGGCCGATTTCGTGGCTGATGATAGGCACTTTGTGCCGGTTAATGAAGTCGCGGTAATCGGTGAACGTCTGCGGTGTGTCGCTCAGCCGCAGCGTCGGATACCGCTGGATTCGCACATCCTGAACCACATGAAAATCATTGGCCTCAATCGTCGGCCAGCCCGACCCGGCGGTATAACGCCGGCGACCGTCTTTCTTTTCCCAGGAATCAATCAGCTTGGCCAGAAATTCATCCCGCAGCCGGCCGTGCGGCTCATTGCTGGGCGCCATCAGGATAAAGCTCGGGTGATTGCCATAGGCCCTGAGCATTCGATCCCCTTCCTGATAAATCCAGGTATCCACCGCCGTCCCTTCGCCGAATGTCGCCCAGCAGGACGCCTCCACCTGATAATAAAAACCCATCGCATCGGCAGCCGCAAAGGCCGCTTCCGGCGGGCACCACGAATGAAACCGGATATGATTCAGGCCGTGGGCCTTGCAGACCCGCAGAATTTTCTTCCACGACTCCACATCCGTCGGCGGATACCCCGTCAGCGGGAAGATGCAGCATTCCAGCGTCCCCCGCAGAAAGATGTTGCGTCCGTTGATGGTAAATTGAGTCCCCTTGACGCCCAGTTCACGCATTCCGAAGGTCGTCTCATACAGACTCTCGAACGGCTCGCCTCCTGAGGATCTCTGTTTAAATTGCAGCTTGAGCATATAGAGATTGGGCGAAAACTCATCCCAGAGCCGAACCTCTTCGCCCATGGCGTATGTAAATTCAATCCGGGTTTGTTTATCCTTTAAACTGACCGGGATGATTTGCTCCGGCAGAGCTTGCAGTTTATCAGTCCCGACAGCCTGCACGGATGCCTTCAATTTCCCTTCCCGCAGGCCTTGTGCATTCTCCATATCCACACAGACTTTTATGGTTTTTGCCTGAATATCGGGATAAATCTGCACGTTGTCAAACATCCATGGTGAATAGTCTTCACTGGTCGTCACTTCGATTTTGCCGACAACGCCGTTCCAGTTGGACTGTGTCTGGTCGGACACACTGTGGGCATCATCCCCCACCGGAATGCCGACCCGGTTATCCACGCAAATCGTCAGGCGATGTTGCCCGGGTTTGATGTCGTGGATATCATATTCATGCGGCGTCCCCAGGCTGTCGCATGAACCCAGCTCGACATCATCGAGCCAGACGGTCGTTTTCCCATGCGGCCGTTCCAGAAAAATGGAATGGGCCCTGTTGGGAAGGGTTATCGTCCGCTGATACCATGCCGCCCCGACATAATGCCGCAGTGGAGTCAGCCAGAACGGACTCTTGAAATCTTCGGATTGAATGTAGGTTTGAAACCGCGGATCGGACAACAATTCCTTGCCGATTCCCGTGGTCCATGTCGTCTTTGCCGAGGGTCTGTCGCCCAGTCCCTGCTCCTGCAGCGAGCCGGGCAGACGCACCGGCTTTGCATCCTTCAGCTCGGATGCAAACCATTTCTGCTCAAGCCCCTGATTCTCCCGATCCAGCGCCACCTGCCAGTCACCGGATAAATCCATCGTCGCCGCCGCACCAAATCCCGTGAATAAACTCAACAACACCAGGCTCAAACGCATACATACCTCCTGTATCTTTGCAATGACTTACCAGAACAACATATAGAAGACCACGATCAGCACCAGAACGATCCCGCCGATCACTTTAACCTCGGGCTTTGTCTGCACATCCACATCCTGACGAACCGGCAACTGTCTGGGTGTCTCCAGCGGTTCCCAGAAAGTAATCAACGCCATGATCAGAATAACCAACTGGAACACCACGGCAACCTGAATGAGAAAATGCAGCTCGGGAGCAAACTTCTGGAACAGTCCATACAGGATCGGCCCGGAAATCAGAGCCGCAACGCCCGCCGAGCCGGGGGCATTCTGAACCAGCATCCCGAATAAAAATGCCGCCACCACGCCCGGCCAGATATAGCCCTGAAACTGCTGAATATACTTGAACACCCCGCCGAATTTCGGATCATCCAGCATCGGGGCCAGAAAACATCCGACCACCATAAACAACAGCGTCATCCCTCGCCCCAAGAGCACCAGCGTTTTCTGAGACGCTTTCCGGTCAATCATTCGCTGATAGATATCCATCGTAAAAATAGTCGCCGCCGAATTGAGCATTGACGCCAGCGAACTGATGACCGCGCCGGCAATGGCGGCGAAGATAAATCCGCGGAACCCCTGCGGAATCAGATTGCGTATCAGCATGGGGAACGCCTCATCCGGCCTGGCCATCTGGCTGCCGTAAAGCTGCCAGGACATAATCCCGGGCATCACAATCGCAAACGGAACCAGCAGCCACAGCGCCCCCGCAAAAATGACCCCCAACTGTCCATCCCGCAGCGATTTGGCCGCCAGGTTGCGCTGCACGATAAACTGATTCAGCCCGCAGTAATACAAAATCACAATCCACATCCCGGACGCCACGCCCGTCCAGGGCAAATCCGCATGATCGGCCGGAAGCACCATGTGCAGCTTATCGGCGTTGACCGAGGCAAACTTGCCCCAGCCCCCGCAGGCCTCCAGCCCAAGAAAAAAGATGGCGATGCCCCCCACCAGCAGGCTCAGCCCCTGAAACAAATCCGCCCAGGCAACCGCCTTCAGCCCGCCCCAGACCGTATAAGCCGCCGCAAGCAGTCCGATCAGCCAGACTCCCTTCGCCAGCGGAAGCCCCGACAGCGTCTGGAGCGTCAGGCCGCCGGAATACAGCACCGCCGTCAGCAGCACCGCGACATAAATAATGACCGTAAACAACGCCATGATTGCCCGGGCCGCCGGATTGTAGCGGTATTCCAGGTATTCCGGCATGGTATAAATCCCCGCCCTGAGAAATCGCGGCAGCAGCGTAAACGCAATCACCACAATCCCCGCCGCCCCAACCAACTGCCAGTTGCTCACCGCCAGCCCCGTCCCCCCGGCCCCCTGCCCGGCCATGCCGACAAACTGCTCGGTCGAGATATTGGCCGCAACAATCGATATTCCAATCAGCCACCAGCTCAGACCCCGCCCGGCCAGAAAATAATCCTCGCTGCCGGCCTCCCTGCGGCTCTTGAAAAGACTGACCCCCACCACAATCGCAAAAAAACCGCCAAATACAACCCAATCAAACACAGTCAAATTCATATATGATCCCTTGTCGTATTGAATATCGGATGCGGTGTACAGTTCTCTATTTTCTGGCGTCTTCAATCGCCTTGAACATCGCCAGCATGTTCTCCGTCGGCACATTGCTTTGCACATTATGAATGCTGTTGAACACATAACCGCCGTTGGCGGCAAAGATGTCAATCCGTTCCCGGACCTCGCGATAGACCTCCTCGGGCGTGCCGAAAGGAAGCGTCTTTTGCGTATCCACCCCGCCGCCCCAGAACACCAATTGCTCGCCGAATTCCTCCTTGAGCCGACGCGGATCCATCCCCTCTGCCGAGCACTGCACCGGATTGAGCACATCAAACCCCGCCTCAATCAAATCCGGAATCAACGGATAAATCCCGCCGCAGGAATGAATAAAAATCTTCCAGTTCGTCAGCTTATGGATGCAGTCGTTGATCGCCTTCTGAAACGGCTTGTACAAATCCCGATAGGTCTGCGGGGAAATGAAGGGTCCGCGCTGCGTCCCGAAATCCGTCCCGCTGACAAAGACCACCTGCACCTTATCCCCCACCGCCGCGGCCAGCGTCTCAATATTTTTGAGCCCGATTTCGCACTGCGTCTCAAACACCTTATACACATAGTCCCGCCGCATCGCCGTCGAGATATACCACTCCTCTACATCGCGGATGCCCTTCGGGTATTTAGCCCATGTCGCCGGAACCAGCGCAATATCCCCAAACGCCACCCCCGGAATCGTCAGATAAATCCCCGCATCCGTCGTGTCATAATAATGATTGACCTGCCGCACGAAATGAACGATATCCGCCTCGCTGAACGCCCCAAACTCCTCACAATTGTCCAGATAATTCAGCGTATCTTCCTCAATCGGCCCTTGTCGGCGGACCGCATCCCAGAAATAGCCGGCTTTCGGCATCTTCGCCGACGGCGGCACCGACCGGTCGCCTTCCGGATACATCAGCAGGTCGCCGTGGTCATCCACGGTATAGTTAAAGTCCTGCGGCACAAGCACCTGTGTTCCGTCAACCGGCACGGTAAACGGCTTCCATTGCTCATGGGCAATGCCGAACATATCCGTCCGGGGATGCACCCCTACCACATCCAGCCCCAGCGCCTGCCGAAGCGTCTCGTCAATCTCCCCCAGCATCTGATACGGCTCGGTCACTCTGACCCGCCAGGTCTTATCCCCCAGCACCGCCTGCCGCAGCCGATGCACCGCACACACCCCCATGCCCGTCTGTCCACCCGCCCCGAAATCCACACATAATCGATCCGCCGGCCGGTGTTCCAGTATCGCCTGCAACCGCTGTCGTGGTGTCATAACCTGCTCCCTATAGATAGACCATGACTGTCATTCATGAAGCGTGGATTAATTTGAACTGAATTCCTGCCTGTTTTAGCCCGGAATGGAACAGTCCAAACCACAGGAATTACAGTATCAGGTCTAAAACAAATGGTCAAGACATCTCTTGTCTTGACCGTCTGTTTGTTTCACGGGAACCTGCTGAGGTCTTTCTATACGAAGCCCTTGCAGGCTGGATGACATCGATGGTTTTATTTGATATAAATCTTGGTTTTATTATCTTCGCGCAGCTTTTCGCCGTTAAACGGGATAAACTCCTGATGCCATTTGTATTGCCAGAGGTTTTCCAGCTTGATGTTATCTACATGACCATCAAGGAAGGACACATTGGATGAACCAAAGTGGCGTTTGAGCATCAGACGCCGGATGTGATTATTGACCGGGCCATCACCGCCGGTATTCCTGCTGGGCGGCTCCTGTGCCAGATCCAGGTTGACCGGAATCGTATCGGTGTGTTTGGGCCAGGCATCCACCCACAGGCAGTCAAAAAACACCGGCACTGACGCGGAATTCGGAGCATCAAGGGTATTGGCATACGCAAATTTTTTGAGATTTTCCGCTGATTCAACCCAGCCATTATTGTAATTTGAAGGATAGCGATACAGCCATCCATTTAAGCCATAGGAACCCTGTTCCGGCCGGCTGACGCCATTGACCCACGTCCAGGATTTACCCGAGGTGCCCCACTCCCCGATTTTGACTTGCTGATCCACTATAGTAGATGCACAATATCTTAGTTTATCTAATTCGCCCGTCTGATCCGCTATTTGATTCAGATACAGCCCGTCGTAATATGTGAACATGCGTCCGTTGGATTGTTCGGAATACAGCCGCAGGGCCTGTGACAGACCACGCACATTGGCACGGTAGGATAGATTTTTCGCCTTTTCCTTGGCAATCCGCAATGCAGGAACAATAATACTCAGCAGCAAGGCAATGATGGCAATGACAACCAGCAGCTCAATCAGAGTGAATCCACGTTTAGACGACTTCATAACCAGTCTCCCGTTAACCTGACCTTTTTCCTGACCATGTCTTTTCCGCGGCGGGCAGATAGGCCTCGCCATTAGGGTAATACTATTTACTTATAGAATTTACCCCCACTTTTTGGATAAAATTTTTATTTTTGTGATTATTTTCATGTAACCGACTTATCCTATCTTGTATAAAACCAAGAACGAACCCGCCAATACCACGTAAAAAGAGAGAATGAATAAAAATCGCTGGCAAGGAAATCGGAATTATGATAGGATTAATCTTGTTACTATTTACCGGAGATTTCAATTTGAGCCGCTGGGATGCCAGCCTCCCCGGACGGCAGATAAGGACTGTTTCCATGACCAATCAACAAACAACAGAACTGGCAACTTTCGCCGCCGGCTGCTTCTGGGGTGTCGAACACGCCTTAAAGAACGTCCCCGGCGTCATCAAAACCGAAGTCGGCTTTATGGGCGGCCGGATCGACAACCCCTCCTATAAACGCGTCTGCCTCGGCGACACCAACCATGCCGAGGTCGTTCATCTGGAATTCGACCCCAATAGAGTCTCCTACCGCAGGCTGGCGGAGTATTTTTTCAAAATTCACGATCCCACCACGCCCAACCGCCAGGGCCCCGATGTCGGCACACAGTACCGCTCCGCCATCTTTACCCATTCTGACACCCAGGCCCTCATCGCCAAAGAAATCATTGCCGACCTGTCGGCCCGCAAGGTATTCCGCAGACCCATCGTCACCCAGGTTGTACCCGCTCAGACTTTCTGGAAAGCCGAGGACTACCACCAGAAATACTTCGATAAAAATCCCGACCGCGCCGTCTGTCACACCACCCCCCCGTTCGAATAGTTCCGGACCAATATTTTATTTAACCTGCAGCACGCGGACGTGTATCCCCTCCTTTTTGCCATCTTTCTATCCTGTGAATGACCAACTGTATAGACATAAGCTTCACATAGCTATAACCATTAACACAGTTT
The DNA here is from genome assembly GCA_002482415.1 of Phycisphaerales bacterium UBA7708. Classification (GTDB taxonomy): domain Bacteria; phylum Planctomycetota; class Phycisphaerae; order Sedimentisphaerales; family Anaerohalosphaeraceae; genus Anaeroglomus. The sequence goes on along the minus strand of DLFY01000144.1, from coordinate 6,399 downwards.
ATTTTACAAAACACAGGAAAAGCATCTCTTGTTACACACCAACAAGCTCGCTGTGCTACGCTTGAGGTACCACCCGAAACAGGTTGCCGAGGCCACCCGACCAGATGGCCATGGAATTTAAGAACAAGGAAGGAAATCCATATAAGATTCAGTATGGACAACTCGCTGATGCGTCTTATCCTGCGAAGTTGCATGAAAAACAGCTTGAAGTGTGTCAGGATATTCATATTATAGTCCATGAGATTTCTATCCTGGCGAATTTATTAATTGGGAATATGGGTATGCAGAATAAAAGATATGGTAAAATGCTTGTTTGTCTGCTTTTGGCGGTAGTTTTCTTCGGCATGTCATCGGTGATGGGACAGGCTGGCCAGATTCGCGATGGTATGATGGCAGGGTATTTGCTGGTGCCGCAGGAGCGGGTGCCGGAGAGTTACAATGCTGGATTTTCGATGTATGTGGCGGCATGGCCTTTGCTGCGGGAGTATCCGGGAAACCGATTTCAGACGGGACTGTTCGGGACCTGGATGCATGCATGGTATGGAGATCCGAAGCCGGAGGGGAAGCTGTATTCGGATATTGAGGGAGGGCTGGGGTGGTGGCGCGATACGCAATTTGCTACCGAAACGCCTAAGTTTATTATGGGCGGGGTGGCGTTGAATTTCTGTGAATGGGCAAACGGGCCCGGGGCCGGCAAGGGCCGGGACTGGGACAAGCCGACAGGCAAATATGGGGTAGTTCAGTTGAGTCCGTGGGTGTTGTGGCCGCCCGATGGTTTGAATCTGAAACAGGGTACCTGCGGACAACTGTTTGGTTATGGTTATTTGCCCTTGCCGCTGACCGAACCGAAAGCCAGGACCGCCGGGAAAGATGTCCCGACGGGAAATCAGTGCTGGACGTTGTTTTTGAACACGGCCAATTTCAAGGGGCCGGTGGCATTTTTTACGCCATATTTCTGGTCCGGACCGACGGTGGATGACCCGAACCTGACCGGGCTGTTTCTGGATACGCGGCCGTCCAATCCGAACCGGGCATTACAGATGGAAACCCAATATGTGCCTGGCGTGCTGGCGGAGGACGGGAAGGGGCAGGTCTATGCGCGGATTGCACCGGTTTCATTTCCACGCAGCGATGCGGGGCTTTCGCCGCTGATCCACCGGGTGACTTCTTATAACAGAAAGGCGCTCTGGGACAAGGTGGAGGCATGGTTTAAGGGTGGGCCGGTCGCGGATGGCCGGATCGATCCGGCCGGCGCGGTGGTGCATACGTTTTCCGGACAAGGGGGAGCGACCTGGAAGATTTATTCAAATGATGTCCCCAATGAGCAAAGGCGGCCGCTTGAGTGGAAGGCCTTTGCCAGTCCGACGGCCATTAATGATGTTACTTATGGATACCGTTGGGATGAGCGGCTGGTAACGAGATATGATTCCGGCAATGGTCTGTTGTTTACTCTGCCGGAATTTTACCGTTTGGTTGAAGAAAGCCAGAGGTGGATCGGGGTGAAAAAAGATGAGGTTCCGGCTGAAACCGGGCTGGGCGGGATACGTTTTGCGAGGCCCGCAGCAAAGCCCTCTGAGGCTTATGTGACGCCAGAGGATGCGGATAGCTGCTGGAAAAAGCCCGGGCCGGTGGCGGGACCCTTTTACGCGTATCCGGGGGATGGGAGTGTGGTGACATATTACTGGTACCGCTTTGCCGATCAGCCGGCGCTGCTGAACGCCGATTTGACTGAGCAGGAGCGGGAACGCCTGCAGGAACGGGCAGAGAAAATCCATCGTCACTGGAAGACGGATCGGACGTATCTGGCGCCGCCCTCGATGGGAGAGTTGGCGGAGATTGAGCCGGCGTTAATTGTGACACCACCAACTGGGCTGGAGGCAGGTTATGTGCCGATTGCTACCAGGCAAGGCGCAAAAGAAGAATCTGAA
>DLFY01000144.1:0-4465 GCA_002482415.1 Phycisphaerales bacterium UBA7708 | reverse complement strand
CGTATTCTTTATGTTACGTCATAGGCAAGGTTCAGGATAGAAGGGGCAAATTTGTATAGGTGTAATGATGTTATCGATTATATTGACATAGTTTTTGAGGTCCCTAACCGGACAAACTGCGCCGGCAGCGAGGGGTGGAAAGTCTATATTGCTTTACCTGTAGATCAGCGGTTGATTAAAGTACTTGACAGTGCGGCATGGATTGTATATATCAGTCTTTCAAATAAGAATAGTTCTTGTTTTGTCTGCGTAACTTCGAAATTATGTGAAGGGTCTGCCATGAATACATTTCGCAATATCATACTGCTGATATTCAGCATCCTGTTTGTAATGTTATTTGAAGGCTGTTCTGCCGGGCCTGGCAGTACCGCCGAGAGTCCCAAAGCCAGTGAAGCTCGTCGCAGCATTGAACCTTACTTCACGGCGGCCGCATCGGGCGCCAAATCGCCGGATGCCGACGGTTTCCTCCAGCGATGGCTGCTTTTGGAACCGATCAAGCTGCCCATCCGCAGTAATGCCGTGTTTACCGAAAGCTATGTCCGCAATGCCATCTGTACCGAGTACTTTCCCGACCAGTTTACCGTCGTTCCGCGCGACGGCGACAAGGTGACAGTGTCCGATATGGAACTCACATGGCATGCACTGGATAGTACCAACTTCAATGTCAAGCTGTTCCGTTTTGCCTATGGCCTGAATAAGCCGACATACGGAATCCTGTTCTGGGCTGTGACTGTGGTTGACAGCCCGCGTCAGATAGAGAATATCCGTATGGCAGTCGGTTCCAATTCCGCGTCCATGTGGTGGCTGAACGGCAAGGAGGCCGTGGGATTGTTTGGTGATCGGCGCATGGTGATGGATGACTGCGTTTCCAAACGCGTTACGCTCCGGAAAGGCCGCAATGTTATTCGCGGTGCTGTCATTAACGGTCCGGGATTAAGCGACTTCTGTGTTCGTTTTATCAATGAGGAGGGTGAACCGATCAAGGGTCTTGCCCTGAACCTTGAAAAGGCCGAGGAGTAAATTCTTCCGGGCTTTTGTTTTGTCTGGTTTAATATGTTCTAATTGCCTGTTATTATTTCTGGAGGTTCCATGAAATTACGTTATTTTACAGCATTGGTTTTGGGCCTGCTTTTACTGCAGCCGTCTTGTCCGGCACTGACCCTGAATGGCGAACCCTACATTCACGATCCTTCGACTGTCATGCAGTGCGACGGCAAGTATTACACCTTCGGCACCGGCGGGGGCGGACTGATATCCAATGACGGCTGGACCTGGCGAAGCGGCGCCGTACGTCCCGGCGGCGGAGCGGCCCCCGATGTCATGAAGATCGGCGACCGCTATCTGGTGGTTTATGGCGCGACCGGCGGCGGTCTGGGGGGTGGACATAACGGCAGAATTCTTACGATGTGGAACAAGACCCTTGACCCGAATTCCCCTGATTTTAAATACACTGAAGCGATTGTAGTGGCATCGAGTGACGGCATCGAGGATTGTGACGCCATTGACCCTTCGTTATGTCTTGACCCTAAAGGCAAACTGTGGTGCACCTACGGGACTTACTTTGGCTACATCAGGATTGTCGAGCTTGATCCTAAAACGGGGCTGCGAGTCAAAGGCAACAAGCCGGTCAATATCGCCATCGACTGTGAAGCGACGGCTCTGATCTATCGTGACGGCTGGTACTACCTTTTCGGTACTCACGGCACGTGCTGCAGCGGTACCCACTCTACCTATAACATCCGCGTCGGACGTTCCAAAAAGCCGACCGGTCCCTACCTTGACAACATGGGCATGGACATGCTCCGAGGCGGCGGCAAACTTGTCGTGGCCGCCAATAATCGCCTCATCGGCCCCGGCCACTTCGGCCTGATCGACCTTGGCAATGACGTTCAGAAATTCTCCTGCCACTACGAAGCCGACATGGATCGCAGTGGCCGCAGCGTCCTTGATATTCGTACTTTGCTTTGGAAAAACGGATGGCCGGTTGCCGGGGACGCGTTTAATGGGGGCACTTTCCAAATCGAGTCCGAACGCAGCGGCTATTGCCTGGAACTCGGTGTACAGGCTGTCCCGCTCAGTGAAAATCAAAGAATCCGTGAAATGTCTTCGGGGCCCAGAGGTCCCGGCGGCGGGGCAGGCCCCGGCCCAGGTGGCCCAGGTATGGGCAGAAGATACAGCGGGCCAGTGACTCCGATTCCGGATCAGGATGTCGCGGCAGTGTCCGTAAATTGGCCGGCCGGCAGTGTTGATCTTCGTCTGGGTGATTATATGCTCCAGGCTCATCAAAAGTGGACTATCACGCCCGTCTCCAATGTCGGGGGTTATCTCGGTTCACCCTTTTTCAAGATTACGATTGCCGGTACGGATCGCGCTCTGGCGGCAACAGAGGACGCCGAGGTTGAGGCGGTTGCAGCCTTTACCGGCGAGCCTGAACAACTGTGGCGTATCGACCAGTTAATTGACGGAACATACCGCATTATCCCGATGGCTGAGTCTGATTCAAAGGAACCGCTGGCATTGAGTGCGGTGAGCGTCAGTACGCCGTCGCTGACTAAATTCGACCCCCGCAGCGACAAGTCGCGCTGGAATTTAAGAAAGCCGTGATGGATCAGTTAGTATTATTTCATTAAAGGCATACTCGAAACTCGTGCTAAAAGGGTATATAGGGGTCATTGTGGAGAAGTAAAGTAGTGTAAAAACCTTATTTTTGAGTTAATAATGAGGTTTTTTTGAATGGAGCCAATGAGATTCGAACTCACGACCTCTTGCATGCCATGCAAGNNCTCCCAACTGAGCTATGGCCCCGACAGATTTTGGTTTGTACCATATTTTTTCGGCAATAACAAGCCCCTGCCGACGAAAATTTACAAAATTTTCACAAGAGCAGCAAAGCGGCCTGATTTTCCATATAGTTATTATTTATAAGTACTTAAGTTCTTATCAAGCCATTTTCGCACCCATTTTTGGGCCTGTTCTTCGGTCGATATCTGCTCGGAAAGCTGGGCAATATACATCTCCCGACTGAGCCGGCCGACCATCGGGCCGGGCAAGGCGCCGAGAGCCATCAGGGCATGCCCATCCAGCAGCGGCCTGGGAGTGATGTCCTTGCCTTTGAGGTCTTTGAGACGCCGTTTGATTCGGGCCAGGCCGGCGCGAGGGCCTTTTTGAGCCTTTTGAATCGCTTTCTGGAGGTCGAATAAGTCCCAGAAATACGGCTCGGCGGCCAGCATTTTCAATTGAGCCAGAGGGATATCGCCATCGGCCAGGTGCCCCCGGTGCTTCAACAGGAAAGCAACCTGTTTGACCAAGGACCGGCTGGGCTTTAATCGTTCCACCATCTCCAGCGCCTGCTGCACATCAAGCCCGGCGAACAACGCGGCCAGTGCCAGCGGCCAGTCCGCATTTTTGGGCAGAAAGCCCATGACCGACAATCCATCATCGACCTGCCCGGAATCCAACCCCGGGAAAATATGAGCCAGCAGCCCGCTGTTGTGCAGGCACTGCCCCCCATGTTTTCGGTTGGGATGGGTCAGGATGCCTTCCAGCTCATTGGCAACGCGTTCGGCGCTGATGCGGGTAATCCGCCCGGACAGTTCACATATTGCATCCCAGGTGGTCGGCTCCATCGCAAAATCGAATCGGACTGCAAAGCGAATCGCCCGCAGCATCCTCAGATAATCCTCACCAAACCGCTCGCGGGCCGGGCCGATGGTCCGCAGGATTCGCCGCTGGATGTCCTGCTGGCCGCCGACAAAATCATGTATCTGCCGGCTGACGGGGTCAAAAAACATCCCGTTGATGGTAAAATCCCGGCGATAGGCATCTTCTTTGGCCGTGGCAAATTCGACCTGGTCGGGATGGCGGCCGTCGGCATAGCCGTGTTCTGTGCGAAACGTGGCCACCTCGACCTGCTTGCCGTCCATAAGAACCATGATGACGCCGAACTGGGCGCCGATTTCGAGGGTTCGCCGGAACAGTTTTATAATCTGCTCCGGCAAGGCATCGGTAACGACGTCGTAATCCTTCGGGCGTCGGCCCAGAAGCATATCGCGCACACAACCTCCGGCGTAAAAGGCTTGAAAGCCCTTTTCCCTCAGCCGTCTGACGATATGTAATGCACCAAGACGATTGGACACCTTGACCATCCCATTATCATGCCATCACGTTAAATTGAGTCCAGCCCCGAAATGCCCCATTGCATGTTGGGCTGCGGGCCCATGATAAAATGCAGCGTGCCGCCGTTTTTCAGCTCGCTGTAAGGCAGGAACGGACTGTTCCAGTCTTTGCCGTTGAGGCGAACCGACTGGATATAGATATTCTGGTCGGACAGATTCTCGGCGGTCATGGTAAAGGTTTTCCCGTTGGAAAGACGCATGGCAATGTGTTTCATCTGCGGGGCACCGATGACATAATAATCACTGGCCGGGGCGACCGGATAGAAGCCCATGCAGGTGAACATATACCA
>DLFY01000146.1:265-5070 GCA_002482415.1 Phycisphaerales bacterium UBA7708 | reverse complement strand
TGCCTCAGGATCAGTCAATTGGAGTGAGTATGACATCTGGATTGGAGGAGATCCCCAGCATCCGGACGATGGAAATTGGTGGAAAGGCACACTGGACAATATTCGAATTTATAACTATGCCTTATCCGCTAATGAGATTTTCCATCGCAAGACATGGCATGTGGATGGCAGCACGGGTAATGACAAGAGTAATGGGCAGGGGCGGCCCTCAGCCTTTAAAACTATCCAGCATGCGATAGATATGGCAGATTCCGGAGATGTGGTCATGGTCTGGCCGGGAATTTATACAGAATCCATCAGTTTTCTCGGTAAGGCGATTACCCTCAGAAGTGCTGCTGAGCCGGCAGTCATTCGCAGCCCCGGTGATTATGCATTCTGGTTTTATTTTGGTGAACAGGCCGATTCTGTGGTTGAGAATTTTATTATTCGGGACAGTATGGTTGGGGTTTCCATCTCTTCTGGAAGTCCGACGCTCAGGCAGATAACATTTGTCAACAATCAATATGGCGTGGATTCGTGGGGTTATTCTTTTCCGACTATTCAAAATTGTATTTTCTGGTATAATTCCAGCAGTGATCTATATACCGAAGCCTTTGCGGCCAATATCAGCTATTGCTGTGTTCAAAGGGCCGTTGCGGGGGAAGGTAATATCAGTGAGGATCCATTATTTGCCGACCCAGCCAATAATGACTATCATCTTAAATCCATGGTCGGCAGGTGTCTGCCAAACAATAATCCCGGTCAGAATCCGGATGCCTGGGTTACGGATATGGTTCAAAGCCCTTGTATTGATGCGGGATTAGCTGCCCAGAATCCGATGCGAGAGGCTATGCCGAATGGCGGCCGTATCAATATGGGAGCCTACGGAGGCACACCTTTTGCGAGTAAAAGTTCCTGGCCGTTAAAAGCAGATACAAATACCAATGGACATGTCGAGGTAAAAGATTTACAATGGTTTATTGTGAACTGGCTATTAATAGAGCCGTAAGGACGAGGAGCAATGGCATAAATTAGCATAGACAAGGTCGGATACAAGTGAGTCGATTACATAAAAAAGCCTTTACTTTAATAGAGCTGCTGGTGGTTGTGTGTATCACCAGTTTGCTGGTGGGGGTACTTGTTCCAGCTTTGTCTAAAGTCAAACAGAAAGTTCGTTCCCTTGTATCTGCAACGAATCAACGACAAATTGCTGAAGGTGTTTTTTGCTATGCCGCGGATCAAGAGGATCGTTTTCCCGAGTCGGTGGCAAAATTAGGAAAAGGGACGGCCTGGAGCTGGCATGAGCCGACCGTACTGGCCGGATTTCAAAAACAAACTCCCTCATCATACCGGTCTGTGGCTGCGTATCTGAAGGATTATATTGATTCCCCCTCCACAATGTTCTGTCCTTCTTCGCCGGCCCAATACGCATTTGCTCAACAGGCATGGGAGGCGGGGGATGCCTGGGATAATCCCGCTCCCAATACTGCGATTGAAGACCCGCTATTTGGCAATTACTGTTTGTACTGGAATTATGTGGGTTATCTTGCTGAATATAAACGTCCTTTTATTGGACCCAAATCCGCTGGTGGAGACCGTCGTCAAAGTCAATTGTTAATCAGTGATTATTTTGGTTATGGCCATTGGCGGAATGAATTGGCGTATGGAACCCGTGAAGCCTTTGGAAGCTGCGAAAAAATTCCATCCGCTTCAGTAACGCCGGGCACTCCCGTTTCCTGTGATTTTTGGTCCAGACAGAATAGTGATGGTCAGCTTACCCCGGCGGCAATAGATATTCAGATTCGGGCGGGATATGCGGATGGTCACGTGGAAAGCCTTTCTGTGTCAGGGATGACATTGATGAAAATTTCCATCCGGCCGGATGGAACAATCCCATATCCCGACGCCATAAGCCCCGGCGGCACTTTTTATATTCCCCGTCAGTAGTATCTTATCGAACACCCAGAGTTTATACCGGAACATTGGGGTGGAAAATAGAAGTAATTTTCAGGCCTATGAAAATTATGTATACTGATCTTACTTAAAAATTCCCGGTTCGTCGCGGCTAAGTACAGCAGCTTCAACCACTTGCTTCTTTTACTCGCTGAATCATCATGCCCGTTGGGTATAACAATCCGGATACGTAATAACATTTCGTAATAATACTTTTTGGAAAAACAAATTATCGAAGCGTTTTGAGGTTTGAGGCACCTTAAGGGAAGCGATGTGAAAGATATACCATTTATGAATATGAAAAAGGTTCTCAATCATATTGTCAGATTTTCTGTGGCCGGAGTACAGGTTTATGGCGAAAATAAAAAGACGAATCCATAATTATCATTTATTGGACTTACAGACTATGTGTATAAGCAGGTCAAATCACAGCATAAAACCACGCATCTGCTTGACCCTGGTTTGGAATGCCTCAGTATCCTGTGCTGGCACAACAATCCATTTTAGCTCAGGCTCAATCTGCTGACTTCCGCAGCTGTGCCTATCCTTATTTTCCAGCAAAATCCATAATTTTGCCGTAGGCATGGAAAAAATTTTGTTTTTCTCGGCATATAAGAGTAGAATATTCGCGCCTTTCTTGAAGCGGCAAAACAATTTATACTACAAAGAGACGGAAATATCCCGGAGATGGGACAAAACGCAGAATACTTTATTTAGGCAGAAAAGCAGGCTGATCGATGCGATCCTTTCAAGCCGAGTCCACACTCGGTACTGGATGAATCAATCTGAAAAACTTTGTATTGGGCTGAAAAACTGATTTTCAGGTTGCTAAAGCAACGGCACCTTGTACAATCATATTAACTTTTTGGCCCCAAAACGTGGGTTATGCCCCGATTGACAGGTCAAAAGTGACGGGTTGGACGGATAAAGCAGTTCGATAATCGTCCACCCATGCGTATTTTCTGAAATGATGATGCCAGGCCCACGTCAGGGATTTTGGCGTGTGAGGTATATGTCGGCAAACAGGCTCAATGGACATTTCTGATCAAAACAATCTGGACCAGCGATATATGCGAATGGCGATTGACCAGGCCTATATCGCCGAAGAAAACGGCGATGTGCCGATTGGCGCGGTTATTGTCCATGAAAACCGTGTGATTGCCCGGGCGCATAATCAGCGGCAGTTGCTCAATGACCCCACGGCCCATGCGGAGATGATTGCCCTGACACAGGCATCGGAAGCGGTGGGCAACTGGCGGCTGCATGGCTGCACGATTTATGTGACGCTGGAGCCGTGCCCGATGTGTGCGGGAGCGCTGGTTCTGGCACGGGTGGACCGGCTGGTCTTCGGAACCGATGACCCCAAGGCGGGGGCCTGCGGGAGCCTGTATAATATCGTGCAGGACGGCCGGCTCAACCATCGGCTTGAGATTGTCAGCGGGGTGCTGCAGGAGGATTGCAGGTATCAATTGCAGGCGTTTTTTCAGCGGCGACGGGCAGAGAATAAAAATAGCCAGTAAAGACACAGGCCGCGGCAACACCCTCTTTACCGCGGCCTTATGCTATGTATAACCCCTCCGGTTAACATCATAATTACAGGCTCATCTGAGCCGATATAGATTGTCTCTGTTTGGGACGAAAAATCAATAGTCCAATTCCGCAGAGTACCAGCGTGGCCGGTTCAGGAATCGAGAAACGGGTATGTATCAAGACATCAGCGGAATTATCGGTTTCAATCGGAATTTCAAATCGATAATCATAGGAATTCATCGTGGGAAAATCCGAAGCGAACACAGGACAAATTATAACACTCAGAATCCATCCCAGTATCGAGGTAATCCAAAGTTTTCTCATTTTTACCTCTCCTCAAAAAAGTGTTTTCTCTCCAAAACTGATATCCATGGTAAAGACATGAATCTGGAAAGTCAAATAAAAATAGTATTATTATAGGACATAAAAGAGAGGGAAAGAGAGAAAAGGCGACGGTCGGATTCGAACCGACGAATAACGGTTTTGCAAACCGTCCCCTTGAGCCACTTGGGTACGTCGCCGTAAGCACTGAAAGACCCAAAGAAAGTACCGGATTTGGGCCGTTTTTGCAAGAAAAAATCCATTGTATCTGGTGCGGAAAAGGGGATTTTGGAAAATATTTTTCTTTTCCCGACGGGTGTTTTATAATTACGAGTCTGTTAAAACATCTGGATAAAGATGTAGATTGTATAAAAAAGAAATATCTCTGATAGATCGAATTCCAGACTATCTGGAATGGTATGCAGTGTTATAAAGCAGATTTTTTAACCATGGAGAATAAAGTGAGCAGGCAAAAAATTACTGTCGTAGGTGCAGGAAATGTCGGTGCGGCAACGGCCCATATCGCAGCCCAGCGGAATCTGGGGGATGTGGTGGTGGTGGATATCGTCAAAGGACTTGCCGAGGGCAAGGCCCTGGACATGGCCGAGATGGGCGGCGTGTATCCGTTCAGTGGGCAGGTCAGCGGCACAACGGACTGGGCGGCTACAGCCAATAGCGATGTTGTGATTATTACCAGCGGCGTTCCCCGCAAGCCGGGCATGAGCCGGGATGACCTGCTGGCGACGAATGCCAAAATTGTCAAAAGTGTGACTGAACAGGTGGTCAAGTACAGCCCGAATTCATATATTATTGTGGTCTGCAATCCGCTGGATGTGATGGTGGACGTGGCGGGCAAGGTCAGCGGCTTTCCCAAAAACCGTGTGATGGGCATGGCGGGGGGGTTGGACTCGGCCCGCTTTGCGTATTTTGTGGCCCAGGAACTGAACGTCAGTGTCGGGGATATAACCGGCGTGCTGATGGGCGGGCATGGGGATGATATGGTGCCGCTGCCGCGTTATACG
>DLFY01000146.1:0-225 GCA_002482415.1 Phycisphaerales bacterium UBA7708 | reverse complement strand
GCCCGCAACGGCGGCATTGAGATTGTCAATCTGCTGGGCTACAGTGCCTATTATGCTCCTGCGGCCGGAGCGGTTCGCATGGCCGAGGCCATCCTTCAGGATAAGAAGTCCGTATTAAGCTGCTGTGCGTGGTGTGATGGGCAGTATCATATCGGCGGGGCGTATGTAGGTGTGCCGGTGATTCTGGGCAAAGACGGCGTTGAAAAGGTCATTGAATTGAAACTG
>DLFY01000148.1 GCA_002482415.1 Phycisphaerales bacterium UBA7708 | reverse complement strand
GAAAGAAAGTGCTGTTGGCTTTAAGCTGGAAATGATTGCCGCCGATGCGGAAAAGACACGGCTTGGGCTTGGAGTGCAGGGCTTGCCGTGGATGATTTTGACGGATAAGGCTCATCAGGTGATTGCCGAAGGGTTTGATGTGGAGGGGGTTGAGGCGGCACTGGAGAAAGTGAAGTAAAAGTTCGGAGTTGGTAGTTCATAGTTCATAGTTCGTAGTTCGTAGAAAAATGGATTCCCGCTTTCGCGGGAATGACAAAGATGAACACTGGATTCCTGTCCGCGCCTGTGCGAGGATGAGGCTTTTGGCGGGAATGACAACGGGAGATATTGAGAGGATACATGAAGCAACTTATTCTGTCTTTGTTTTTGTGTGCTGCGGCGTTCGTGTCGGCGGCGGATTATGTGTTTGATCTGACATGGCAGGACAGCGGTTTCAGCGAGAATCTGCGTTCGGATCGCGACCGTAACGAGCCTTTTGCCAAGGAGCCTGACAGTTCAGGCGGCAGGGTCTATCGCGGTCAGGTCTGGCTGGGCGAAAAAGAACCATCCGGCTTTATCTGGCTTAAGCAGGATAAGAAATTTTACATCGATCTCAATCGGGATGGTGATTTGACCAACGATCCAAGCGGGATTTTAGATGAAAAAACCCGGGAAGGGCATCCGAGTTCTGAGCATGAATTTGAGCCGTTTACGATTGAATGTCAGACGGAGTTTGGAACGCTGCGGTATGTCATTGATCTCAGAGTGTCCAATTACAATGAGTCTTATTTTTATCCCTATTTTACTCTGCGTTCCGGTTTTAAAGGCACCCTGTCACTGAATGGCCGGGACTGGGAGTTTTCAGTGGCTGATATGCCGGGTGTATCTGAGGCCCGGCGGTTTTTGTGCTGCCTGGCGGATTCAAAGGAGCGATGGTATCGTACCCGGTGGACGGTCCCGGAGATGATTTTTGTCGGCGGAGCGAACTATACGATCAAGCTGCAATGGGCTCAAAAGGATGGGTCGCCGCTGCTTCAGGCGGTACTGGCGGATAAACCCGTGGCGATGGGGCAGATGGAAATTCCGGGCAAGGAAATCCGGAGCCTGTCGCTGCAGAGTGCCAATACCATTCTTTTTCCGGAAATCAGCGAGACTCCGGTTGCGGTTCCGGCCGGCCAGTATCGTTGTCGTGAACTGTCTCTCAAAGGCAACGAAGAGTTTCGGATGATTACCCCCCAGCGCCTTGACAATCTTATGTGTACTGTGCCGGAAAAGGGTACCGGCCNNNNAAAGCGGGGGCGCCGCTGAATCATACGGTGGATGTCGTCCGCTCCGGCAACACGTTGAAATTCAGCTATAAACTGGCCGGCATTGGCGGAGAGGCCTATGATGTTCGGCAGGTGACCGGATACGATGACAGCAAAAAGCCCAGGGTGGAGATTTATAAAGGCGATATGCTGCTGGCCTCGGGTGCTTTTGAGTTNNTCGTACTCGTGTCGAGTACCCATGTATGCGTTTGGCGATTTGAAAATTGTGGCCGGATGTGATATTGGAGCATTGGGGCCCAAAGAAGGCCAGCCGATTTTGTATTTCTGGAGTCCGCTGTATGCCGTACTTGGCGGGCTGTTCTGGGTTCCGCTGGTGCTGGCGTATGTCCTGTTTAAAGAAAACCGTCGGCCTGCGGCGCTGTGGATTCTGCTTCCGGCGGCTGGGTTCTATGCCGCATTTTCGGTTGTCGCTGCTTTGACTGATATGCCCAGCGACATTCGCGGTCTTTTCATTTCGATTATCAATACGATTGCTGTAAGCTTTTGCTTAGTCTGGCTGCTGGCCGGACGGATTGGCGGGCGGCATCGCTTTGTGACGGCCGTGCTGGCTCTGCTGATTTTTGCGGGCATGGCCGGACTGGCGCTGATCAATATTGGCGACAGCACCTATATGGCGGCGCTGGCAATTTTTACAGGCATTTCGTTTGGGGTCTATACCATTGCCTTGACGATTGCGACCCTGCTGAGCCGCAAGCGGATGACGGGGCTGCGATTTTCGCTGTGGGCAATCCCGGGATGCCTGATTGGAACGGCTGTCCCATTCTCAGTGATCCTGATTATCGAAATGATGCAGTATCCGGACACAGGGATAGTGTGGCAATTTTTGCTGCAAACGCTGGTCGGGGCGGCCTTTTTCTATGCAGCATTGCTGCCGTTTTTGATCCTGTTTTTTGTGAATGGATTCTGGCGGCAGCGGTTTGAGGCGATCTGCCTGCGTAAAAAAGCAGCGGTTGCGGAGACGGTGGATTTGCCACCGCAGGTTTAGTTGAATCTTGTGAAAGAAAAGGCCCGGCAGAGGTCAAATCTGTCGGGCTTTTTTTATGCTTTGTTTTCTTCCTGGGGCTGGTCGTCGAAGAGAAGTTGGGTTTGCAGTGCCTTTGGACCGCACTGGGTGCATTCGAGGCAGCGGATGCAGCGGTGGTCGTTGGGCTGCTTGTCGGGCTGGATGCCATAGGTGCATAGCGTCCGGCAGCGTCCGCATTTAGTACATTGATGCTCCTTCAAGTCCATGGTGACCAGCGAGAAGCGGTTGAGGAAGCCGAAGATTGCCCCCAGCGGGCAGAAGATACGGCACCACGGGCGGATGGTGATAAAGATGGCGACAAAAAAGGCCAGCACAATGGAGATTTTGATGGCGTTGGGCCAGGGGATGGGATTGCCGCCGATGGCCGCGGAGACGACATCGGGCAGGGCCTTTTCGACGCCGCCGGCCGGACATATCCGGCAAATAAACAGCGGGTGGCCTTCACCGAAGAAGTACGGAATCGCCAGTACCGTCCCCAGCAGGACGACATAGCGGAAATAGCCCATCCATTGCGGAATTTTGAGCCGTGGGGTGGGGACTTTGGCGGCCAGGTCCTGCAGCAGGCCAAACGGGCAGACCCAGCCGCAGATAATCGACCCAAAGAGGGCACCGACAGCAATCAGCAGGCCGATGGCGATAAATGGGAACAGGTGCAGGGCCGAAAACTGTGCGATGACGCCAATGGGGCAGGCGAAGGTCGCCAGCGGACAGGCGTAGCAGTGGAAAACCGGGGCACAGACGGTGTGCATTCTGAGATTGAGCGGATCCAGCCAGACCAAAAGAAACATCGACTGAATGGCGGTTCGCCACGCGATGAGTTTGGAGACGACTTTCTGTATTGGGGATTGTTTGGCTGTGGACACCACGGCCTCCTTTACTTGCCTCAGGTCGGGCAAGACTGGGGAGCCTCGCCGGTGTAGGTCATACGCAGTTTGCCGTAGGGATCGCGGACCACGCCGCCGATGCTGACTTCTTTAATCAGCTTCGATTCGGCGGTCAGCAGGCCCTTGTCGTTGTTTTCGGAAAAGACCGGCTGGGCGTGAAACTTGGCGCCCCAGGCCAGCAGTCCCAATCCCACCACAAGGACGGCAATCACCACTTGTTGTCGCAGTTTAATGCTCATGGAAAATTATTATATCCTGAACCGTTTGGTCTGTCGATAGTCAAAAATGGCGGAGGCGAATAGGAATCGAACCTACCCAGGACGGTCTTACCGCCGCTACACTGGTTTTGAAGACCAGGAGCAACACCAGTTGCCTGTCACCTCCGATAGCAAAGTAAAAAGGGAAAAGGTAAAAGGAAAAAATTCAATGTGTCCTTTTTTACTTTTCACTCAGACTCTTATAGAACATCATAACAGGACTGCCGCCGAATGCAATCCCCATCCATGCGGCTTCGTCGATTTCGGGCTGGGAAAAGCCCATTTTTCGGGCCTTTTCTACGTGAATCTTTAAGCAGGGTTCGCATTTACTTAACACCGATAAGGCGATATTGATTGCCTGCTTGGTGTAGGCATCCAGCCCGCCGGGCCTGCCGACAGCCGAGAGGAATTGCTTATACAGGTCTTCGGTGCCATTGGAGGCAGGGCTCGCTTGCGTTGCGGGAGTTGAACAGCAGCAGGCTTCCTGCGGTTGCGGTTGAGGTTGCGGCTGGGGTTGTTTTTGCGGAGCCGGTTTGGCGTGCATGGTTCGTTGGCCGGTGGTTTTGATGTGAATCATACCTTTTCCGGCAATCATTTTCCCGATGACGGCGGCGGGGAGCTGGTGCTGATGCAGGGCGTTCAGCAGAGCGGGGGCGGAGTCGGCGGCGATGGCGATGAGCAGGCCGCCGGAGGTCTGGGCGTCGTAGAGCAGGTCGGTCATCTCCTCGGTGACTCCCGGACCGGAAAGGACGGCCTTGCCGCAAGATTCCTTGTTGCGTTCGATGGCACCGGGGAAGATGCCCTGTGCAATATAATCCAGTACCCCCGGCAGCAGGGGGATGTCGTCCCAGACCAATTCGGCGTCGAGGCCGCTTCTGCGGACCATCTCGGCCAGATGCCCCAGCAGACTGAAACCCGTGACATCGGTGCAGGCGGAGGCGCCGAACTGCACCATCAGCTCGGCGGCGGTTTTGTTCAGGGTTGTCATGGATTTGGCGGAGGCGGCGATGCTTTCAGGGGTAGCCCTGCCGATTTGGTTGGCGAATGCGACGATACCGGTACCCAGCGGCTTGGTCAGAATCAGGACATCACCGACTCGGGCGTGGGCATTGGTCTTAACCTTGTCTTTATCGATGACGCCGGTGACGGCAAAGCCCGCCTTGACCTGGGGATCGTTGATGCTGTGGCCGCCGATGATGGCGACGCCGGCTTCGTTCATTTTGTCGATGCCGCCGCGGAGGATGTCGGCCATGGCCTGGTCGGGGATCATCCGGACGGGAAAGCCCAGAACCGACAGGGCTGTCAGGGGTGTGCCGCCCATGGCGTAGATATCACTGACGGAATTGGCCGCGGCGATCTGGCCGAACAGGTACGGATCATCGACGGCGGGGGTGAACACATCGACGGTCTGGACTAAGCAGGTACCGTCCTCCAGTTCATAGACACCGGCGTCGTCTCCGGCCGGGACACCGACTAAAACATGCGGATTTTCGGGGAAACTCAGGCCGCCGAGCACTTCTTTGAGAAAGGCCTGGTCGATTTTGGATGCACAGCCGGCCTTTTCGACCAGTTGCGTCAGGGCCACCGGGCCGGTGGGATTGTCCATCCGTTCGCCGGCACACAGGCAGATATTTTTCTGCTTGAAGATGTCGCAGGGACATGGTTTTTTCGGGTCGCAGATGCAGTGGCCCAGTGCGATGGAGCGCTGCATGACACGTTTTCGTCGTTGGGTATCAATCATAGTAACCTCATTATACTTTTTTCGAAGAACTTGCCAATAACGCGGCGCCCAATGCCCCGGTGAACTGGGGGTGGGTGCTGATTTCGACCGGCCGGCAGAGAGCCGATTCGAACGCTTCTTTCATTCCGGGTATCAGGGCGACACCTCCGGTAAAGACAATCGGTGCGGCGATGTCGCCTGCGGCCATGGCCGTCAGTCGGCGGACGATGGAGGCCTGCACGCCGGCGACGATATTTTCGCGGGTTTCGCCTGCAGCCAGCAGGCCGACGATTTCCGTCTCGGCAAAGACGACACAGATGCTGCTGATCTGGGCAGGTTTGGTGCCCTGGCGTGCGACTTCGCCGAGCTGGTTTAACGGGATATCGAGGCGCTGGGCGACGATTTCGAGGAATCGTCCGGTGCCGGCGGCGCAGCGGTCGTTCATGACGAAATCACGGACCTTGCTGCGGCTGTCCAGCCGGATGAGTTTGCTGTCCTGTCCGCCGATATCGATGATGGATTGGGCGGCGCGGTGCCAGTGGGCGACGCCTGCGGCATGGCAGGTGATTTCGGTGACGGTCGTATCGCAGAACCGCAGCAGGTGCCGGCCGTAGCCGGTGGCGATGGAGGCGGCGATGTCGGCGCGTTTGAGACAATTTTTATCGAGCAGCGTGTCATACAGGGCTTGTGCTTTGTGCTCCTGATGGACGCCCTGGTCGCAGAGTGCCTGATCCACGATGGTTCGTCGTTCGGTGTCGAACAGGACCATCTTGATGGCGCGGGAGCCTGCGTCTATGCCTGCGGTAATCACGATTTTCTCCTTGTTTTGACGGTTTCAATCAATGCTTCCAGCCGGGTCTGGAGCGAGGGGCGATACGAATCGCTCAGGGTCGGGACTTCGATTTCGATGGTCGGTAAACCGAGATGGTCCTGAATCCATCGGCTGATGATTTTGCCTTCGGAGGCACAATGGCTTGCCCCGGAGATACGGCTGATGACGACGGCTTCGGAGCCGAATTGACGAATCTTGCAGGCAATCAGTTCGGCACGGTCAAAGGCCGAGCCGGCCATGGGGTCGGACAACGCCATCTGTGCCAGCGCCGTCAGCGGGTCATCGTGGTCGGGAATCGGCTCGAGGGCATGAGCGAACAGAAACTCGGTGCCGCAGAGTCTGCCGCCGCATTCTTCCAGCAGGTTCATGGCGTATAAATCGGCGACGGGATTGACCCAGAAGATGCGTACGGCATCGGCGGGGAGGATGCCTGCGGCGTTGTCGATGCGTGTGCGGATTTCGGATAATAATACGTTGAGTATCCATTCGGTCTGGGCCATGTCCGAGCAGAAATGGATCATCAGCATCTCGGCAATCAGTAGCTCCAGTGAACCCATCGGGGCGATGGGAGCGGTAAAGCAAAGCTGCTGGATGTCGCGGAACATCCGGCGGATATGGTTGACTTTGCGGATAGTTCGGCGGAGGTCGTCCGGGTGCAGCGGCTGGCCAGCCTTGTGTTCGAGGAATTGCAGGATTTGCTGAAATTGGCGGTGTAGATGGTCAATCTGGTACTGCGGGGCGATAAAGCCGCAGGGCAGGGCGATGGATGATTCTGTGGTCGAAGGCGTTCGACGGTGGGGCATTTCCCACCAGAAGATGGAATGGCCGAGACTTTCGACCCGCTGGGCGGCGACGGAAAAATCGTCGCAGGTGGCCCCGACGCTGCAAATCAGTGCATCGGGAATCGGGAAATGTTGGCCGTTGACGAATGCACCGACCATCGCACGCACCGGGCAGAAGGACTCGTCGAGGCCCTGCTGGGCGGCGATTTCAAAAAGTCCTTCGTGCATCTGCTTAAGACAGGGTGTCCACCAGGCTCCGTCCGGGTAGAACGCCACCATGTTATCAAAGCTGTTGACGAGGATTGGGACGGTGCCGAGGTCTTTCATGGTGCCGACGATGTGTTTGCCGTCGGTGCGATGCTGCCGCAGGCGGTCTTCTTCGGTCAGCAGGAAATTCCACAGGTGCAGGGCGGCGGGGGAGTTGTCGAATTTCAGACACCCGAGGCGTTTGTCGCCCTGGTCAGCATGACGCAGGATGGGGCCGCCGTAGGCTGGCTCCTGCAGGCCCGCGGCTTTCAGTTGGGCGTAGCGTTCCTGCCACTGGGACAGGGTCAGTTGTGCCGGCTTGCTGTTCATTGTCCCAGCATCTCCAAAAAGGCTTCCAGTCGAGACAACGCTGCAGCCTGCGGGCTGCCGTTCCATTCAATGGCCAGCACCGGCGGCAGAGGACGCTGGCGGAGCTGGTGTTCGACACCGCGCCAGTGGTCGCAGAAGGGGTGACGTATCAGAATAATCCCATCGACAGCAGTAGTTTGCAGTTGGGTTTCGAGCCATTGATAAAACAGATGGCCCGGTCGGGTCCGAATCGATGGTATGGTCTGCAAATACGCCGCCGCCAGTTCAACATAAGGGTCGGTTTTCATGGCCTCTGGATTTAATGCCCTGCGGAATTGTTCGACCGCGTTTTCGGTTGCATTCAGGACGATTGTGCCGCGACTTCCAAGGCTGTGTTCTAAGGCAGCAAGCTGACATGCATATACCGGGCCGCCGGTCAGGGCGATTTTGGCCCGATTGTTTTTGTGTGGCTTTGATCCCTGTGAAATTGGTGCATCGGTATGGATTGTGTTAAATCGTGCGGCATGGCCGGATAGACGGCAAAGGAATTGTTTCATCTGCCGGAGTTCTTCGGCGAACAGGGAAATAGCATCGGGGCCGGTGGTCACGGGGACATTCAGGAGGAAGCCGTTTTTGCCGCCATTGGCCTGATATAAATCAAACGCCCGCCGCATCTGGTCGCACAGGGTGGTGAAAATCACGGCGTACGGCGGAGTTTGCTTTTTCATTCCCGTCAGAAATGCCTCGACGGCAAAACAGATGCCTTCAGTCTGAGCCGCACAGAAATCACCCGCATCCGCATCGAATCGGCGCGAACTCAGACCACAGGCGGAAATCAATTCCGCCGGCACAAAAGGACAGTTGTACCACACCGGCATCATCAGCGGCGTCTTTCCTTTGCAGTTTCCAGCAGCGCCTCCACGCGCACGGCGATTCGCGCCGCGTCGGAGGGCGAATAATCGGTTACGATTTTCAGATACGGCAGCGCCTTTGCTTCGGCAAGCTGACGCACGAAATACGATTCCACATCATACGTCAGGCATCCCTGCCAGACCAGATCCACGATGCAGTCGGGTCGATAGTCAGCAATCAGGCGTTCCAGCAGCGTCATGCGGCCGTGGTTTTGCGTCATCACCGAGCAGGGCAGATGGAAATACTGGCGGGCGATGGTTTCCAGCGGATCGGCGGCGGTTTCATCTACATCTTCATCGATGGGTTTGATGCCGGTGCAGTTTTCCATGCAGACAATCAGGGCGCCTGCATTTTCGATGATATCAACGACTTTTTCGGCCCCGTGAACAGTCGGAACACCGGTCAGCAGGACGCGGACTTTGTTTCGATTGGCACAGCCGCCGCCGCTGGATTCGGCCAGGCTGATCAATCGCTGATACTCGGCCAGGTCTGCATCGATGCCGGAGATGATGCTCTTGNNTCAGCAGCTTCCGGCCTGTCCAGGGCGGGGCGGGCCGTTTCATCTGTTCGGCCAGTTGGCGGCGCAGGCGGCGTTCGCGGTTCATCAGGGCAATGGCCTGCCGCAGCTTATCGTCGGTGATGGTCGTGTTCAATTGCCGTTCCAGAGCTGTCCGGCACTTGGCCAGTTCCCGCAGCCAGTGGTCAAAAGCGTCCGGGTCGTCCGGCTTTTGCGGCAGTTCCAAAACCAGCATCGTTTTGTTCCGGGCCATCAGTTCGTACATTTTTTTCTTGCCGTCACAGGTGGTTTCAGCGATGACGACTGAGGCCATTTCCAGAAATGGGTTGGATTGCGTCCGGTGATAGCCGTAGGTGGATTTAATCAGCGGACACAACCCGGCGGGCAAATCCTGTTCGGCGGCGGCGATTTTTTCCTCCGACCCGCCGCACAGGCAGACCGGCACCGCACCCGCCGCCAGAATCAGTTCCCGCGGCGTGTATTCGCACATCATGCCCACAATCGGTACGCCGTTTTGATGCTGTCCGGCGGCGTACTGATAACAGTTGCCAATCATCGTGTCAAACCGACCGGCCGAACTGCCCGATTTTTCTGTTATATTGCACTGTGCCATAAGTTATCCTTTCCCGGCAACAAACAGGCCCTGAATGATTTTGTTCTGTCGTGCCAGGTCGCCGATAAACATCATTTCACCGGCCAGCCCTTCAAAGATTGCCTGGTCGAAATTGAGGATTTTCAGGGCGTCATAGGTCAACTGCTGGCTGACCATCTGAATATACAATTCGATACAGGATGTATAACGCCCCGTATTTTCGGCGGTCATAACCTTGCAGTTGTTTTTGGTTAACAGGGTTTTGTAGTCATCGACATTGGCCAGATTCGGAAACTTCATAAAGGTCAGAAAGCGTTTGGCCTCTGCATCGGTCATTGGCGTGGGCCCTTCGACCCAGTCGGTGAAGGCAATCGTGCCGCCGGGCCTGATGATGCGTGCGGCCTCGGCTATCATGGCGGGTTTATTTTCCACATAACACCAGGCATCTTCACCCCAGACAAAATCAAAGGATGTCGCCGGCAGGCCGCTATTGCATACATCGGCCAGTACAAAGCGGATTTTATCGTCGAGTCCCTCATCGATGCAGCGCTGTTTGCCGAGTTTGACCATTGTTTCTGTCGCATCGATCCCGGTCATCTCCGCAATCCCCCAAAACCGCACCAGAAACCGCATCCCCGCCCCCGTGCAGCAGCAGAAATCAACCCCGCTGGAACCGGGCTTAATGCCTGCTTTCTGTGCCAGATCCAGCGATGAGGACAGGCCGCCGATATGAATCTGCTGACCCATTAATAATTCCCACAGACGCCCCTCGGCGCCGCTATAGACGGTTTGAACCTGTTGTAATCCCATATTATCCAGTGTTTTCATCGTGTATATCCTGTTCGATTAGAATTCATATTTCAGTTGTAAGGCCCACACATTGCTTTCTCTGTGATTGAGCACATTGCCGAAATTCGCCCACCCGCCGGCCACGGTCAGATGGCTGTCGACAATATACGCCAGACAGATGTCTGTCCAGTCATTTTCCGCTTTAATCAGGTGTTTGCCACCGGTTTCGCATTGATCCACCAGGTCGGATTTCTGTCGGTATTCCACGGCAAACAGCAGTTTGTCAGTCAGAAAATAGACAAAATTGCCTTCAAAGGTGGTGGCACGTTCACCGGCAAATCCCAGCAGGCCGGTATGGATTGCATCGCTGTTGCGTACGCCGGCCGAGACGATGAACGGATTAGGCAGAACACCCTGAATGGTCTTGGATGCAACGGCGGTAAATTCCGTGCCGTAGGTGTGGTCGGCGCCAATGGAATCGCAGGCCCCGTTGAGATTACGGTTGATGGTGGACAGGCCGTCATTCCATTTGAAATGGCTGCCCAGGGTAATCGCGGGCATCCAGTCAGCATCCAGCCCGCCTTCGGGAATGATATTGTATCGCAGGTTAAAATTGTGGACATAGACCTCGTTCTTTTCAATATCGGGCAGACCTGCCTCTTTGACATCATGCGGCCAGTCGCCAAGGCCAATGCGTTCCATGGCATAGCCCAGTTCAATCGGGCCGAACAGATTTTCGGTCACGGCGATGGACTGGTAGTCCTTGTGCTTCATGTAAGCACCCGAAATCGAAACGCTGGGTTTGCCAAAGATTTCCCCCTTTTCCGCCGGGTTGGCCAGATACGCTGTGGGGGTGGTAAAAATACCGCTGTAGCCATGGACACAGTGTGTCGGCAGCGGAGGTGTTGTCTTTTCCGCTTCTGCCTCCTGGGCCAACACGGTAAATGCCATCAGATTCAATAGTACCGCTCCAAACAAATACCTCATACGACCTCCTTGTTTTATACTGATCCTGCTTGAAATTATCTGTTTCGTCGCGGCTAAGTATAGCAGCTTCAACCACGTGCTTCTTTTGCTCGCGGAATAATCATACCCGTTGGGTATAATAAAAAAGGCGGATTAAGAACGTCTTAATCCGCCGGTTATCTCGTTATAGAAGATTTTATTGATTGATGTTATCTGATGAGAGCCGAATTCCTCCGATAAAGGCTTTGCGGCCTGATATGATGTACAGACGACAGACCGCTGCCTGTGAAGATTTCTGGCGCTCGACACGAGTACCGGCAATCCTCAGCTCACCCGTATTCCATGGTGAATGCAGGGCGATAAGGCCTGTTTTGTTTATCGAATATCGTCATATACTGTTATAGACCTGCCAACCGCAGGTTTGTTTCAAAAATTCTTTCTATCGTATTTCGTGCCAGTTGGTATCCTGTTTAAACGTAAACGGTGATGCGGGCGCCAGAATCTCTACGCGGAATTTTCCGCTGAATCCGTTGGGTACTCGCCACGAGTACCGGCATGTGCCGCCTCACCCATACTTCAGCCGGTCGGTGGCCAATACCTTGCCTTTTTCGTCCAGAATCCGAATGCCTGGGGCGGGCTGACGCTGGCCATTACGATACAGGGACGGGCCGTAAAGTTCACCGCCCTGACCGACATATTGATAGCTGATCAGATAATCTCCGCCGGTTTTAGAGCGTGTTGCCGAAGTCCGAATGCGGATGGCGCCGCCCACCTGGAGCGTTGTCGTTTTATCGGGCCCAATCACAAAACTGCTCATGGATGAAGGATACCCGGATGCTGTCAGGCTCCAGATGCCTTTACTGTCCCGCTGAAAGGTTTCCAGCGACAGGATGCGGTATTGCCCGGCCGGCAGTTTCCAGGATTCGCTTCCAAACAGCGTCTGGCCCGCGATATTGGACCACAATCGAAGACGAACATCGGTTCCGTTGACGGCAAGGGTACCATAATCCATTTTTGCCGGGGTCAGCTTGATGTCTTTGCCGACCGGGTCGAGCTGGATATCGAAATAATTGTCGCCCAGTCGAACGGTTTTGGTCAGGGGCAGCAGACCTGAGTACCGCTGGGTGTCCGGAGAGCCGTCCTTGCAGACAAAACNNCCGGACGTATCTGGCTGGTAAAGGGGCTGATGTCATACCGCCCGTCGAGATTGCCGTCGATGACCGAAACCGCATACGTGGCTTCCGCAAGCGACAGTTCTCCCCGCAGGTATTGAAAGGGATAAATCGAGAGATTGTCGCCTTCGGTGGTGGATACATGAAAGGAAACGTCGATTTTTCGGCTGCCTTCCTGACGGGTGAGCGTGACCGGGCCAAAGCGGAAGCGGTCTGTGCCGAACCAGCCTTCCGGAATGGATTTGCCAAGATGGGCTTTTTCATCCGAAAAACGCAGGTCGCCGTTGGTGTCGGCAAACAGAACGTACGGCGATTTGAGGTCGGTTCGGGCATCCACCATGATAAACCGGTCTTCGGTGCCGATGCGTAGGGAAAAATACCGAATATCTTTGCCGGCCCCCATCGGCAGGTCCTTGATTTCGGACGGCGGGTCTTCGAGCGATTCCAGATATTGGCTGGCGGATTGTTCGGCGGATTGCTGTTTGCCAATGATGCGCGTTTCGAGGGTGCAATAACCTGTGGTCGGGTCGGTTTTATCCGCTTCTGCCGCTGCCAAGACGATGGCACAGCAGGCAAACAGACATCCTGACAAGACAGGTAATCCTGCTCCTGCGGATGGTTTGAAACACCGGTTCATTTTTGCCTCCATTAAAACTCCTTGTTCAGAGTCTTGAATTATACCACCCGTATCCCCTTTGTGTCTAATAAAAAATCCATGGCCGGATAATCTGGGCAAATCCTTGCAAAACCGCGATATCAGCCATACAATAGACACAAAATTTTGATGAGGAAGGATGTGGTATGGCGGAGCAGATTCAGACAGTATTGCGGCGGCTGCCGTCGGTGGATACAGTCACCCAGCAGGTTCGGCAGGATGCCGAGTCGGCGGGGATTGGGCCGGCGATTCTGGTAAAGCTGGTTCGGGAACGGATTGATTCTTATCGGCAGGCACTGCTGGCCGGAAAGGCCGGACAGGCGGATGAACCCGCGGCGGCGATTGCGGCGGGGGTGCGTAAGGATATTCAATCCTTATCCGAGCCGTTTTATCGGCGGGCGGTCAATGCGACCGGGATTGTCCTGCACACAGGCCTGGGTCGGGCGGTATTGCCGCAGGCGGCATTGCAGCAGATACAGGACCATCTGGGCGGCTATTCCCTCCTGCAGGTGGATATAAAGGAAGGCAAGCGGTCCAACCGCGATGGGCGAATCGAACAACTCCTGCGGCTGCTGACCGGGGCGGAGGCGGCGACGGTGGTCAATAATAATTCCGCCGCGACGGCCATCGTGCTCAACACCGTGGGAGCCGGCAAAGAGGTGATTGTCTCGCGCGGTCAGTTGGTTGAAATCGGCGGTTCATTTCGCCTGCCGGAGGTGATGGCCTTCAGCGGGGCCAAACTCGTGGAAGTCGGCACGACCAACAAAACCCACTCCAGAGATTATGAAAATGCCATCACGGAAAATACCGCCGCGATTCTGCGGGTCCATCCGAGCAATTACAAAATCATGGGATTCACCGAAGAGGTGCCGCTGGAAACGATGGTCTCGATTGCGCACTCGCATAACCTGCCGCTGATTGACGATGTCGGGGCAGGCTCCCTGATTGATTTTTCACGGTTCGGGTTTGAGCCGGAACCGACGCTGCTGGATTCAATTCAGCAGGGGGCCGATATTGTGACCTCCAGCGGCGATAAATTAATCGGGGCCTCGCAGGCGGGCATCATTCTGGGCAAGGCCGACTGGATTGCCCGAATTCGTAAAAATCAGTTTGCCCGTATTGTCCGGGTGGATAAATTCACCCTGACGGCACTGGAAGCGACGCTGACATTATTCCTCGATGAAAAGACGGCATTTCAAGAGGTGCCCACGCTGCAGATGATGCTGCGAAAGCCCGATGAGCTTGAAAAACAGGCCCGGCGTATTGCTGAGGCTTTGCGCAAGGCATTGCCGAATGCAGCGATTGCCGTCCTGCCCGGATTTTCGCAGACCGGCAGCGGGTCGCTTCCGACGCAGAATCTGCCGACAACGCTGGTGGGTATTTCCAGCCCGGCGATGACAGCCATTGCAATCGCCAATCGTCTGCGGCTTCATTCGACCCCGATTTTTACCCGCATTCAGAATGAACAGATTCTCATTGACCCCCGGACACTGCGGGATGAGGATGAGGCGGTTCTGATTAACGCCCTGACCGGTATTCTGGCCGGAGAAGGCCAGCGATGAGTCAGATTAACATCACACTCGGAACCGCCGGCCATGTCGATCACGGCAAGACCTCGCTGGTCAAATGTCTGACCGGCTGCGAGACCGACCGGCTCAAGGAAGAAAAAGAACGGGGCATGAGTATTGAGCTGGGCTTTGCTCCATGCACACTCGGCGATCTGGAAGTCGGCATTGTCGATGTCCCCGGCCACGAGCATTTTATCAAGACGATGGTAGCCGGCGCCACCGGTATCGATGGCGTGATCTTCCTGGTGGCTGCCGATGACGGTATTATGCCGCAAACGCGGGAGCATCTGGATATCCTGACGCTGCTGGGGATTGGGCACGGTGTGGTGGCCCTGACCAAGGTCGATATGGTTTCACCTGAACGAGTGGACAAGGTCAGCGGGGAAATTCGGGTTTTTTTGCGAGGCACATTCCTGCAGGACAGCCCCATCTGTCCGGTATCGAGTGTCACCGGCCAGGGCTTTGATGCCTTTTACGGATGCCTGATGGACATGGTTAAGAGTATTCGCCCCAAACCTGCCGACGGCATCTTTCGCCAGCCGGTGGAGCGGGCGTTTTCGGTCAAGGGTTTCGGAACCGTCATCAGCGGCATTCCCTGTGCCGGACAGGCTCGCGTCGGCGACGAAGTGACGCTGCCGCCCGAAGGCAGCAAAAGCCGTATTAAGGCTATTCAGGTCTATGGCAAAACCGCCGAGGTGGTGCAGAATGGCCAGTGTGCCGCCATCAGCGTACCGCAAGTTGATCATCAAATCGTTCAGCGGGGTCAGGTGCTGACGGCGGGTGATTATTTCGAACCCCAGCGGTGGTTTCTGGCCTCGCTGCGGATTTTACCGCTGGACACGGTTCATATCAGAAACGGCATGGAAATCAAGTTTCACACCGGCACCGCCGAGACTCCGGCAACATTGTATCTGCTCGAATCGGATGAGGCCGCCGCCGGTGCCGAGATACTCGTTCAGATTCGCACGGAGCATCTTCTGGTGACAGGCCCGCGGGACCGATTCATTATTCGTTCGCTGTCGCCGGTCCGCACGATTGGCGGGGGATACATCGTACGGGGAGGGCATCATAAACTCAAGCGCACCGATGCGTCGGTGGTGGAAGACGCCCGGCGCTGTGCGGCGGCAGTGTTGAATGAACAGGACTTTGTCGCTTATGCAAGTCGCTCCATTCCCGCCGGCGCCGCCAGGCTCAGAGACATTGCTTATCAGTGCAAAATGCCCCCGGCCGCAGTCCAGCAGGTTCTCGATGGACTGCGCCAAACCGGCCTGATTCTGCAATTGGCTGATGGATTATTTGCACACAGCGACACGGTCAGCCAATTCGAACAGCTCCTTTGCGGCTGCATCGGTCAGTATCATGCTGCTCATCCGGAGACCCCGGGGATGGAGCCATCGGCGCTGCTGGAACAAAGCGGGCTTGATAAGGCGATCTTTGATGCGATGGTGTCCCGGCTGCTTGAGCAGAGTAAAATTGTCACTCGCAAAGACAGGCTGGCTCTGGCGGGATTTGTCGAACAGTTCAAAAGCCCTGAAGCCAGATTGATGGGACAGGTCGAATTGCTTTTTGGACAGAATCTGTTCAGTCCTCCGTCGGCGGAAGAACTGGCGGCCTTTCTCAAGACGCATGTCAGCCAGATCGAAAAAACAATTAAGCTGCTGTGTGACCAGAAACGGCTGTGTCGTGTCGAACTGGGAATGTACTTTCATGCCGACGCCATCGAGCAGGCCAAACAGCGAATTGCCAATCACGTTAAAACCGAGGGGCAGGGACGCCTCGAAAGCGTGGACTTCAAGTATCTGATTGACACGACCCGCAAATTCGCCATTCCGCTGCTGGATTATATGGATAAAATCGGTTTTACACGCCGTGTAGGTAATACGCGATATCTCAAAGCATGACCATTCTCGTTCAGAAAGGGATAGTATGAAAACCATCACATTATGGACAAGCCTGCTGATCATCGGATGGATAGCGCTGCCGGCTCTGGCGGAACGGACGACGGTTGTTTTTAATAACGACTGGCTGTTTGCCAAAGACAGCCCGGCCGGCGCGCAGGATGTGACGTTTGACGACAACCAGTGGCAGAAGGTTCGCCTGCCGCATGACTGGGCCATCAGCGGGCCGTTTGACCCGAAGGGCAATCCCAACACCGGCAAACTCCCCTGGCAGGGCAAAGGCTGGTATCGCAAGCATTTCGAGGTCAAAGCCGAAGATGCGGGCAAGTGCGTCTATTTTCTGTTTGACGGCGTGATGGCGATGCCGACGGTCTATATCAACGGCCAGAAGGCCGGCGGCTGGGACTATGGCTATAATTCATTTTGGGTTGACGCGACCCAATATATCGCCTTCGGAAAGAAAAACGTCATTGCCGTCGCAGTGGACACGACCCGTCACGGCAGCCGGTGGTATCCCGGGGCCGGTATGTATCGCAAGGTGCAGATGATTACCACCGATGCCCTGCATGTGGCCCCGTGGGGAACCTGCATCCGCACGCCGGAGGTGTCCGATCAGGCCGCCGAGATTCAGATTCAAACCGTTATTGAAAACGCCGCCGGCATCGAACAGACGCTGACACTGGAGACCAGCATCCTGGACCCGTCCGGCAAATCCATTGCCTCGCTGAAGACCGAAAACGCCAAACTCTCCGGCCCGCAGCAGGAATTCACCCAGACCATCAGGCTGGCCAATCCCCAGCGATGGGATATCGACACACCACGCCTCTACACCGCCAAAACCACCGTCCGCCGAAACGGAACCGTATGCGATACCTATTCAACTCCGTTTGGCATTCGTACATTTCGGTTCGATGCTGATAAGGGCTTTTTCCTCAACGACCGCCCGGTCAAAATGAAAGGGGTGAATCTGCATCATGACCACGGCGCCCTGGGGGCGGTCTTCCTGCCCCGGGCGATGGAACGCCAACTGGAAATCATGAAGGACATGGGCTGCAACGCCATTCGCACCAGCCACAACATGCCCGCCCCGGAATTGCTGGATTTGTGCGACCGGATGGGCTTTGTGGTCTTCGATGAGTCCTTTGATAAATGGACCAACACCGCCGATTTCCATCGCGGTATGGACTTGGCCGAATTCGGCGAGCGTCAGATTAAAAATTTCGTCCTGCGCGACCGCAATCACCCGTCCATTGTGCTCTGGAGTGCCGGCAATGAGATGTCGGATATCGAGACCAACAAGGCCCCGCAGGCCCGCCAGAAACTGGAGATGATGGTCGGCTTTTTCAAAAAATACGACCCGACCCGGCCGGTGACCATCGCCTGTCACATCGCCGGCGGCGGATTGCTCGACCACAAGCTCTATGAAGTGCTGGACATCCAAAGCTGGAACTACGGCCGCAAGTATGTCAAGGCTCACGAAGTCGCCCCGCACCAGCCGACTATATGCAGTGAGTCGGCCTCAGCGTTAAGCACCCGCGGGCATTATGAACTGCCGCACCCGGCCAAAAAAGACATCTTCTCCCAGTCCGGCCAGATCAGTTCCTATGACCATCATGCCGCAACCTGGGCGGATATCCCGGATATCGATTTCAAGGGTGTCGAGGATTATCCGTTTGTCTGCGGCGAATTCGTCTGGACCGGTTTTGACTATCTGGGTGAGCCCACGCCGTATCATGAAGACAAAATCAACGGCCAGCCGCTGCAATGCACCACCGCCCGCAGTTCCTATTTCGGCATCGTGGACCTGGCGGGTCTGCCCAAAGACCGCTATTACCTGTACCGTTCGCACTGGGCGCCGGACAAAACCACCATCCACATCCTGCCGCACTGGAACTGGGACGGCTGGGAAGGCAAGATGGTGCCGGTCTATGTTTATACCAATGGCGACACCGCCGAACTGTTCCTCAACGGCAAGTCGCTGGGCAAAAAGACCAAACAGCCCGCCTCGGATAACGCCATGGATCGCTATCGCCTCCGGTGGGAAGAAGTCATTTATGAACCCGGTGAGCTGAAAGCGGTTGCTTATAAAGACAATCAAAAAATCGGCGAAGCCGTGATGAGAACCGCCGACAAGCCCGAACAGATTCGCCTGACTGCCGACCGCCGCGAAATTGCCGCTACGGGCGATGATTTGTGCTATGTGACCGTGGAGTTGACTGATGTCGATGGCACCCTGTGTCCCAAAGCCGACAATCTGATTCGCTTTAAGGTGGAAGGCCCGGCCGTCATTGCCGGCGTGGATAACGGCGATCCGCAGTCGCTGGAACCGTTCCAGGCCGATTTCCGCAAGCTGTTTTACGGCAAGGCGATCCTGATTCTGCGTTCCATCGAGGGCCGGGCCGGAACCATTACCGTGACCGCCCAAAGCGAGGGGGTCCAGTCCGGGACTGCACAGGTGCAGAGCCGATAATCAGGTCGGTGGATGGCAAGGCAAATAAAAAAGGCCGGGACAATCTGTTCCGGCCTTTGTGTTTTGAGCAAGTTCGCCTACTTCTGAATCCTGGCTAAAATCTCCTCCGGAATGTCAAAGTTGGCATAGACTTCCTGAATATCATCATGGTCTTCGAATTCATCCATCATGGCCAGAAGCCGCTGGGCGATTTCCTGGTCGGTTACTTCGACGCGATTCTGCGGAATCATCGACAGTTCCGCCATCTCCACGGGAATTTTTTTATCGGCCAAAGCCTTTTTAATCTGGTCGTATGCCGACGGAGCACAGGTGATTTCGAACAGTTCGCCGGTGTTCTGCATATCATCGGCGCCTGCCGACAGGGCGATGTCCATCAGTTCATCTTCGCTGATGGCGCTGGTCTTGACGCCGATAACGCCTTTCTTGCTGAACATCCAGCCGACGCATCCGCTGGCGCCCAGGGAGCCGCCGCGACGTTCGAAAATCTTCTTGATTTCAGGCGCGGTGCGGGCGCGGTTGTCGGTCAGACCCTCCAGCATCACCGCCACACCGCCGGGGGCGTAGCCTTCATAGAGCACCTCTTCATAACTGACGCCGCCCAGTTCGCCGGTGCCTTTTTTGACCGCCTTTTCGATGGTGTCTTTGGGCATATTGGCCGATTTGGCCTTGTCGATGGCATACCGCAGCGTCAGATTGGCTCCCGGGTCGCCGCCGCCGGCTTTGGCCGCTACGATAATCATGCGGGCGATCTTGCTCCACAGTTTGCCGCGCTTGTTGTCAATCGCCGCCTTCTTGAACTTAATGGTTGACCAGTGTGAATGTCCGGACATAAAATGAAAACCTTAAAATCTATATTGACTGATTAATGGATTACCTTGTTTAACGCATACGTAAAGATGCCCGATGCCCCGGCCCGTTTGAGCTGCGGGATCAGGTCTCGCTCGACTTTTTCTTCCACGATGATTTCCACCGCCACATAGTCCGAATCGGCCAGCGAGGACACCGTGGGGCTTTTTTCCGCCGGCAGCACGGCCAGCACGCTGTTCAGGTCGTTCTTCTTGACGTTCATCTTGAGCCCGACGCGGCTCTTGGCGTTGATGGCGCCCTGCAGCAGAATCTGCAGGCTTTCGATTTTCTGCCGTTTGAACGGGTCCTGCCAGGCGGTGTGGTTGGCAATGAAGCGGGTCGTCGAAGTCAGGATCGTATCGATGATTTTCAGGTTGTTGGCCTTCAATGACGAGCCGGTCTCGGTCAGCTCAACGATGCCGCTGACCAGCCGCGCCTTGACTTCGGTCGCTCCCCAGGAAAACTCGACCTTGACGTTGACTTTTTTCTGCTCGAAATAACGGCGGGTGGCGCCGACCAGTTCGGTGGCAATCAGGCCGCCGTCGAGGTCTTCGGGTTTTTGAATGGCGGACTCATTCGGCACCGCCAGCACCCAGCGTGTGGGGTTGGACGTTGCCTTGCTGTACAGCAGTTCACAGACTTCATGCACGTTGGAATTGTTCTCGATGATCCAGTCGTACCCGGTGAACCCGGCATCCAGCACCCCATCTTCCACATAGCGGCTCATTTCCTGGGCCCGCAGCAGAATCAGCGAGATTTCCGGATCGTCGATTTTGGGAAAATAGCTGCGGTCGGCCCCGCTGACGCTGAAGCCGGCCTTTTCAAACAATTCAAAGGTTGCTTTTTCCAGGCTTCCCTTGGGAATGCCCAGCTTTAATACACGATCTGACAAGGGTCTATCCTTTCTCTGATGCACCGAAAATCACCGTCGGCAGTGCCGGGCGGGGCGGCGCGTGTTCTATTTTTTCTTTTTCGCCGGAGCTTTCTTTTTCTCGGTCTTGGCGGCGGGGGGGGTGCCTTTTTTCAGGCCGCCTTCCGTGGCCATCCGCAGCAGTTCATAGAACTCCCATCCTGCGGAGGCCGGAATATGTCGTTCGAGAAATCCTTCGATTTCCTCCGGCGCGGCCTGCGGGTCCACAAGCTCTTCGCTGCGAAGATAATTGAGCATCGCCTCGTTCAGCGGCACGGCATGACCGCCAAACGCCGCCAAAAAGCAGTAATTCACGGCAAAACGCGATGTTCCACCCAGTTCCTCCAGTTCTTTTTTTGCCTGACGCTTGCCCTGTTCGTCAATGCCCTTGAGACTCAGAGAGTCGTATTTGTCGAACAGCGCCGTCAACAGACGGGTCAGATTCTCGGAGACCTGTTCGCCGACCGGCGTAAAGTCCTCCAGGATTTCCTGGACTTCCTCCACCCGGCAGACCCGCAGATCATTATAATCGACAAAATGCGACAGCAGGTTCTTGTACACCTTGCGAGCATGTTTTTCCGTGGTATGCTCGCTGATCAGACCGAAGATCAGCGCATCCAGCGGGTCGTCAAAATCGGCGGGCTTGATTTTCTGGCCGTTTTTGACGCTGCGAACAAACTTGTCGATTTTTGTCCCGTATTCTTTGCTGTTTTTCATAAGCCCTGTCTCCGCTTGAGTCTCAGGGGATACGTTAGTTTCTATCGTCGTTTCCATCGTGTTGGTCATCGGTGTCGCTAAGTTCATCATCCGTGTCGTGTTCCTTATCCTTTTCCCTGTATTCCTGGGAGGCCTGTTCGATCAGCTCCAGCGTGCGCAGCGTTTTTTGCATCGTGCTGTCCAGCTCAAACCGCAGATGCGGACAATGCCGGCTGGTCAGTGCCTGCCCCAGACGCCGCTGGATAACCCCCGAGGCGCGCTGAACGGCGTGAAACGAGGCTTGCCGGGCTTCATCGTCGCCGGCCAGAATGCTCAGGCTGACCAGGGCGGTTTTCATGTCCGGCGCCACATCCACTCCCGTAATGCTGATAAAACCGGTCAGACGCGGATCACTCAAATGCTGCTGAATGGTCTCGCTGACCGAATCCCGGATTACACGGGCTACTTTCTGTAATCGTCGATTTGCCATAATAGTAATATCTGCTGAGCTTACAGCGTCCTTGCCA
Organism: Phycisphaerales bacterium UBA7708; assembly: GCA_002482415.1. Lineage (GTDB taxonomy): Bacteria > Planctomycetota > Phycisphaerae > Sedimentisphaerales > Anaerohalosphaeraceae > Anaeroglomus. The sequence continues at coordinate 7,699 of DLFY01000148.1, read as the reverse complement.
CTTTGATCATTTCATACGCTTCCAGGACGTCATCCACCTTGATATCGTCGAAATTGGCGATCTTGACGCCGCATTCAAAGCCCATCTTGACTTCTTTGACATCGTCCTTGACATGCTTGAGTGATTCAATCGAGCACTTGTCCTTGACGACGATGTTGTTGCGAATCAGCCGCAGCTTCGAATCACGGTTGACCTGGCCGCTGGTCACATAGCAGCCGGCAATCGTGCCGATGCTGGAGACCTTGAACGTCTGGCGAACCACCAGCCGACCCAGCGTTTTTTCCTGGATTTCCGGTTCCAGCATGCCGACCATGGCGGCCCTGAGGTCTTCGGTAATCCGATAAATAATATTGTACAGGCGGACATCCACACCCTTGCTGTCGGCAATCTGGCGGACATGCTCGTCCGGCACGGCGTTAAAGCCGATGACAATCGCCCGCGACGCTTCGGCCAGGATGACATCGCCTTCGGTGATGCCGCCGACGGCGGCATGCAGTATTTTCACACGTACTTCCGGGGTGCTCAGGTCGCCCAGGTATTTCTGCAGAACCTCGACGGACCCCTGAACGTCGGCTTTGATAATCAGGTTGAGTTCCTTGACATTGCCGGCCTCGATCTGGCTGAACAGGTTGTCCAGCGTAATCAGCGACCGCTTGGCCAGCGATTCCTCACGCATCAGGTGCTTGTTCTCATCGGCGGCCTGTTTGGCCTGGTTAATATCGGTGAGCTTGTAGAACCGGTCGCCCGCCTGCGGCACTTCATCCAGACCCGAGATTTCCACCGGCATTGCCGGGCCGGCCTTTTTGACGCTGCGGCCGCGGCTGTCGGTCAGTGTGCGGATGCGCCCGTAGGCGCTGCCGCAGACGACAATATCGCCTTTTTCGATGCTGCCTTCATGAATCAGCAGCGTGGCGACCGCACCCTGACTCTGGGTCATCTTGGCCTCGATAATCCAGCCCGTGCCGTCCAGAGTCGGGTCGGCCTTGAAGTCCTTCAGTTCCGCGATATAGTCTAGGTGCTCGATTAATTCTTCGATGCCCTGACCGGTCGTGGCGCTGGTCTTGACAATTTCCGTATTGCCGCCCCATTCGCTGGGGGTCAGTTCGTGTTCGGCCAACTGCCCATAGACACGATGGATATCCATGCCCGGCAGGTCGATTTTGTTCAATGCCACAATAATCTGCACCCCGGCGGCCTTGGCGTGCCGGATGGCTTCAATCGTCTGCGGCATCACGCCGTCATCGGCGGCCACGACCAGAACGACAATGTCGGTCATGTTGGCCCCGCGGGCACGCAGGGCGGTAAACGCCTCATGGCCCGGCGTATCGAGGAACGTGACGCGCTTGCCGTTCAATTCCGCCTGGTAAGCGCCGATATGCTGGGTAATCCCGCCGGCTTCGCCCTTGGCCACTTCGGCCTGACGAATCCGGTCCAGCAGGCTGGTTTTGCCGTGGTCCACGTGCCCCAGCATCGTAACAATCGGCGGGCGCTTCTGCATCTGCTTGCGTTCGCGCTGTTCAAACTGCTGCTGAATCTGCTCCAGAATGGTTTGTTTCTTCTGAACAATCAGTTCAGTGCCGAATTCCAATGCAATCAACTCAGCGGTATCGGTCGATAACGCCTGGTTGGCCGTCGCCATGACGCCCTGTTTCATCAGCCGGGCAATGATATCGCCGATTTTGACGCGCAGCGCCGAAGCCAGTTCCTTGACGGTAATCGGTTCGGAGATTGCGGCTTTTTCCGGACGCTCCACCTGGGCGGCCTGCTCTTCGGCGGTCCGGGTTTCGATGCGGCGCGACGGACGAAAACGCGAAAACTCGCCGCTGGCCGCAGCCAGTCGAGCCTGACGTTCCTCGATATCCTTGGCACGCATCCGTTTGGAGCCGCCCTTGCCGCCGGCTTCTTCGTCGAAATCGCCGCCTTTTTTGCCTTTCTCCTTGGCTTTTTTCGGTTTTCCACCGGCCGGTGCGGGCGGCGGCGGTTCGGCCTTGCCGAGCATCAGCTTCTCACCGCTGCCGGCAGGTTTGCGTTTGTCTTTTTCGCGCTCGTGTCCGCGGGCTTCACGTCCGGCCTTGCCCTTCTTGGGTGGACGCAGGGCATCTTCATCGGCAGCCTCGACACGCACCACCGTCGGCCCGGACAATTGCACCGGCATCGGTTTGTGCAGCATCGGCCCGGCCGGCTTGATATCTTTGGGAATCACCGGAACATGCATCACCGGCGTCGGGAAATCCTGTTTGACAGCCGCTTCAGGCTGTTCAACGATTACTTCGGCGGCAGCCGCAGGCGTCTCTGTCGGGGCGGCGGGCTGAGCAGGAGCCTCCTCAACCGCACTCGGCGCGACAGGTTCTGCCGTCACCGGCAAAGCGGTCTCCGCCACAGCCGGCACAGCGGTTTCAACGGTCACCAGCGGCTCATCGGCCACCGGTTCTGCAGGTGCAGCCGCTGCCGCAGCGGACTCAGGCTGCTCTGCCTCAATCGCCGGCGGCTCCTCGGTAATCACCTGGGTTGCAGTTTCACTGACGGTATCGCCCGCTTCCTGGCCCTCGCCTTTTTTACGCTTGACCCGAATCTTATCCAGATCAACCGGCTTGGAGGTTTCCACTGCGGTAGTATGTGATCCCTCGCTGAACCACTCACGAACCGTCGCGGCCTGACCGGCGGTCAGGGGGGACATGTGGCCGGTTTTCATCTCCATGCCTTCGGCCAGACATTTTTCTACGATGGCCTTGCTGGGAACACCCAGCTCCTTGGCCAATAAATATACACGTGTTACTGCCTTAGCCAAACCACATCTCCTAAAACAATTCTGTGCGTCTTGCCTGGTCCGGATTTCGGTCCGAATTACTTGCGAGATCGCTTCTTTTGCTGTTCTTTAATCAGGCTTTCCGCCTGCGTTGCTTTGCCGTCGGCCGCGGCCTGCTTGGCCGCCTGGGCGGCCGCCTGAAGAATCTGTCCGGCCCGGTCCTTATCGATGCCCAGTTCGGCAATCAACGGCTCGGTACCGACATCTTCCAGATCCAGCGCCGAAATAATCCCCAGCGCCAGCAATTTATCCACAAACCGGTCATCCATACCGGGAATATCCTTCAGTATCATCGCCAGCCGCTCCACCTCGCGATTGTATTCCTCCGGCGTCAGGATATCAATATCCCACCCCGTCAGACGAGCCGCCAGGCGAACGTTCTGACCGTGTTTGCCGATGGCCAGGCTCAACTGGTCCTCGGTCACCACCACCGTCGCCTTGCCCAGCTCAAAGCAAATCGCAATCTCGCTGACCTTGGCTGGCATCAGCGCATTGGCAATCAGCGCCTGCGACGAATCGCTCCACTTGACAATGTCAATCTTCTCGCCGCCCAGTTCATCCACAATATTGCGAATCCGGCTGCCGCGAATACCCACGCAGGCACCCACCGGATCCACCTTGTCGTCCGTGGATTCCACCGCAATTTTCGTGCGATACCCCGCCTCACGCGCCAGGGCCTTGATTTCAATGATGTTTTCCGCCACCTCCGGCACTTCCTGCTCAAACAGCCTGCGGATAAATTCCGGGTGGGTCCGCGACAGGATAATCTTGACCTGATTATTGGTTTCCCGGACATCCAGAATCATGCAGCGAATCCGGTCGCCGGGATGATGTGTTTCTCCGGAAATCTGCTCGGATTTAGGCATAATCGCCTCAACCCGACTGTTCAGATTGATGACCAGAACCCCGCCGTCATACCGCCCGGCGATTCCGGTGATAATTTCCCCTTTTCGCTGGGCATATTCGGAAAAGATACTCTCGCGTTCGTCCTGACGAATTTTTTGAATCATCACCTGCTTGGCAGTCTGAGCGGGAATCCGTCCCAATTGACGAATGTCAATCTGGGTATCATCTTTCCATGCGGCAATCTCACCGTTATTGCGGTCGATACGCACCACAACCTCGACTTCGGCACCTTTAAGCGCACTGAAGTGCTTACGGGCCGCAGAGATCATCGCCGCTTCAAGGTCCTGGAAGATGGACTCCTTGTCGATGTTTTTGTCCCGTGCGATGTTCTCGACAATTCGCAATAATTCCTGATTCATCGTATCGTTTTCCTTGTTTGACCAGTAATCTGAATTTTCGACCAGCGGATTTCTGACCGGCCGATACATAAATAAAAAAAAGTGGTACCCTTCAGGCTGCCACTTTTCATCACTGCAGAATAATCATATCCCCGCCAAACAGACAGGCGTTCTTGTTGGCTGCGTCTATCCAGCCATTACAACGCCCTCCCTGTCGCAGGGGCTATTCCGCCGCTTCCCTGAAGACAATTATTATACAAAAATCGCGGGCGCAACCATTGCGCTGCTGCATAGCGAATTGTTCCACTATGCCCAATCACGATTTCTAAGTCCCGTTCTTACCATAACTTAAATTCCTTATCGCCGGATTTCCACAACGCCGGCACGTCATTATTATATCCACGACTTATCCAAAGTCAAGCTCCAATGCAGGTTACAGAAAAATTGCACAAAACCAAACAACGGGATTGCCAGAGCCGTTTTCAGAAAGATAAATATGATACTGTAAATGGATATATTAAATCTGAATAGCGTAAAATAAGTGTTTTAATCTGCTTTTCTTTTGACTTCGATGGCCTGTTTTTTGTAATTATATAGGAATAACAAATCCCTGGAGAGGGTTCAGATGAATGCCTGATGCAAAACGTATAATATGGATTGTACTGATCGGGGGTGTATTGTCTTTTCCTGTATTTGGATATGATTGGATGGATAATCCAGGAAAAGGGTCACCCCAGGATCCATATCAAATCAGTACCCCGGAACAACTGCTGGCGATAAACTCGGATTTAGACCTGCTGGACAGTCATTTCATCCTGACTGCCGATATCGACCTGACAGGGGAGGTCTTTCAGTCTGCGCTGATTGCTCCAGATACGGATATATATGAGCCGGAATATCAAGGTGTTCCGTTCACCGGCACCTTTGATGGTCGGGGCTTTTGTATTTTCAATCTGTCATTTGAAGCAGATCAGGCAGGTCTTGATTTCCTGGGTTTATTCGGAGTTCTCGGCAATTCCGCAGTCATCCGCAACCTCGAACTGTCGGCCGTGGATATCTATGCCCCGGTGTCTTTCTATGTCGGAGGGCTGGCCGGTCGGGTGACGTCCGCCACAATAATCCAGTGCGGTGTGCGCGGACAAATGACCGCAGCGGGATTAGCGGGAGGGCTGCTGGGGGATGCTGAACAAGCCACCATTCAAAATTGCAGCTTTTCCGGCTCACTGAGCAGTGGTGATTACTCCTCATCCTATATGGGGGGCCTGATTGGCAGAGCCTTTGCCGCAACGGTGGAAGGCTGCTGGATGTCGGGCACGATGACAGTGGGACAGGGATATGTCCAGGCGGGGGGGCTGATTGGGGGAGTCTCCAGTTCAGCGGTCCTGTGCTCCTATACCAGCGTCGTGATGACCTGCGGTGCGGATACCGCCCAGATTGGCGGTCTGGTGGGGGTGTTTGATTTCAGCTTCATCAATAACTGCTATTGCACGGGGAGTATTGATGCGTCCAATACCTCACAGGATATCGGCGGGCTGGTGGGCCAATGCGACTCCATGCTCTTTGAGGTCAAACACTGCTACAGTGTCTGTCGTGTCACCGGCGGCGGAAGCAATATTGGCGGATTCATCGGCTTTTGCTTTCCCATGGTGGTCTCGCAGTGTTACTTTCTTGAGGCCGGCGAAGGCGGCGGGCCGGACAATGGCCTCGGCATCCCGCAAACCGCAGCACAGTTAAAGCAGAAGGCAACCTATGAAGGCTGGGATTTTGTCGGCGAAACGCTCTATGGCACCAGTGATGTCTGGAGGATGTGTGTCGATGGGCTGGCCTATCCGCGTCTGAGCTGGCAGTATGCCCGCCGGGGTGATTTTGTCTGCCCCGACGGCATCAACTCCGGGGATTTGATTGCACTGTCATACAGTTGGTTAAGTTCGGAACACGATGGAATATATTATCGCGTTTCCGTCGATGCCGATTGCAGCGGCAGGATTGACCTGGCGGACTATACAATCATGGCGGCTCACTGGCTGTCGTATTGACAGGTTCCTCTCCCCATTCGGCGTGCCAGGCGGACCGTCACAATACTGATTAACGTACTGGCGGCGATGCCGAACAGTGCTGTCGCAACATCCACCCACCAGATGGGTTTATCATAATACACACTGCCGCCCAGAACCGCACCCAGCAGTAGCAGCGGCGGACAGATCGCCCACAGCGGCCACAAAGGCCGATGCCGTTCCAGTCCGGATTTGCGGTCCAGGTATTGAATCCAGATCAGTGCGGCCGCCGAATACGCCGTCAGGTGAAACACCGTGTTCAGATGGTACTGCGGATACAATCCCAGCAGATGCGACAGGTTGGTGATGGCAAAGATAAAAATAGCCGATACCGCCAATAGCGCCGGCCAGAAGCTCAATATCGACAAAATCACCAGCCCGATGGCCGCTCCCTGAAAATCACTGACCAGGTCCAGCAGTTCCATCTGGCGCCCCATGCGGCTCTGGAGCCATTCGTCAAAGGCACCGTAGCAGACAACAATAGCCAGGATAATCCAGGTCTTGGGTTTGTTCCAGCGGACCTTTTCGTAGGGACTGACGGCCAGCCACACAAAGAATACCAGAATCAGGTACGCCAGCAGATGCATGGTCTTGTCCGACATCCCGCTTTGTCCGGCAATCTGCGGTACCGGGATATGGGTCAGCACAAACAGGGCCGGCCAGTATATCCCCAGCGACATTAAAATGTATTTATGGCGTTTCAGCAGAGGCATACACTCCTGGTGTTATACGATGGATTATCAAAGATTCGGATCATAAAATCCCGGGTCCGGATTAGACGGAGGCGTCGGCGGAGTCGAATCTGGCGAAGGTGTCGGTTGTGATGACAGCGTCGGTTCAACATAAGGGGCCGGGGTCGGAACCACCTGTGGAGCAACGGTTAATGCGGCAAACACATCCCACTGCGGGCCGTACTGAGCCAGATACAAGGCTGAATACGAGCGAAGGAAAACGTAAAACGGCAGCNNAGTCCCGATATAAGGAATGGCCGTAATACAGCAGAAACAGCAGCAGGTCGCAAATCCCAGCGCGGCAAATATCGCCATGAAGCCAATAAACAAGACCAGATAAAACAGCAGATAAACAAAGAACCGCCCGAGGTTGTCTTTGAGCAGTCCCCAGAACATCCTCCATGCTTCCAGACAGCGCAGATGATGGATATACATCACCGGCACCACGAAATGCTCGGTAAGTTTGGAAATGATGCCGAATACGCTCCCGACCAGGATTGTCACTGAAGCCAGCAGGCAAATCATCCCTATTGCCGCCGCCAGCAGTTGCCCGGCTTCATGAGCATGGACAATCGGGATAAGGACAACGACCCACCCAATGACCAGCGGAATCATGCAGACCATATATAGCAGCCCTACGCACAGTTTGAACAGAAACAGACTGTTGGCCTGTGCGGCATAATCCTTCCAGGGCTGAACAATCAGGTCGGTATTGCGGGCGACACCGTTGAGAAACATAAATTTGCCGCGGCATCGCAAAAACAGAAGCCCCAGCGTAACGACCAGAATGATGACTGTAATGGTCAATGTCAGCGGAAGAATCCAGTGCATATTGGCTTCAAAAAAATGCCGGACTTCGTGTTT
>DLFY01000147.1:3908-6298 GCA_002482415.1 Phycisphaerales bacterium UBA7708 | reverse complement strand
CCCGTTAAACGTCCGCCGCACCGGCTTTTGCATGCCGCCCTCTCCCAATTCCCCCGCATCGGCGACATCCTCCGAATAAATCGTCCCCGTCTCCCAGCAGTACGCCCCATCCATCCGGCAGTGAGCAAACAGCGAAAACGCATACACCAGCGAAGGCGGTGCCTGGTGCTTGATGCCCCGCGTCTGATACGTCCCATCCGCCCCCTTGAATCGATAGGTGGACAGCGGATACCCATCCACAAACTCCGTCTGAATCCACGTCGAAATCACATTGGGGATGTCGGGCCTTGCCAGCTTGCCCATTTCCCATTCCTGCATCACAGCATATAAATGAGCCGGATTGCCGCCATTGAGCCAATAGACACTCGGATTGCCGAAGTTCAGGCCGCAATAATCAAAAATCCGGTTCAACTGGACCTCGGGCTTGTCGTACCGCCCCGCCCACTGTTCCGCCGCGGCCAGATTAACCACTCCCGTCGGCCGGCCATCCGCATCAAAATGGTCAAAAATCCGCAGCGAATGATTCGTTACCCCAACCCCCCAGCACCCCAGCAAACACTCCGGCCGTGCCCGCTTGAAATCAGTCACCAGCTCACGAAACGCATCGAACTGCTGCGGATTCCATTTCCAGTGGTCGGCGTTTTCAAAATCCGGAATCACAATCTCCATCCGCTCCCCCCGGCTCTTCCACCCGTCATTATGCCAGAGACTCTGATCACCGCCTCGGGACATATCCAGCCATTCGGCATCCCCGAACACCCGGCACTGATGCTGCTTGTCCGGAACATGCCCGCCCGCAGAGATGGTATTTTCCGCAACGTGCGTAAAGCCGAAATCCAGCATGGGATGCCTGCCGCCGCGGTCTTTCTGCTTGTACTTGGCCGCTCCCTCCCAGCAGGCAAATTTCCCCTTGGGCACACTCCACCCCGACGGAAACCACGTCCCCTCATCAAAATCGTATGCAAGCCGATCCTGCGGCACACCAAACCACGCAGGCAATTCCGCCCGAACCCTGCCGCCAAGCTGCAAAATCTCCTGATAGCTTTCAGACACTTCCCAGGGCTTTGCCAAATTGAATATCTCAACGTTGATCGTGACCTGCAATCCCGAAAACGCCTCATCAAATCGATAGTTGACCAGCGGTTCGCTGCTATACGGCGTCTGATTGAAGCTCCAGCGCTTCCCTTTGCCCGCCGGCGGACTGTAGGTCTCCCACGCCCCATCCGTCACCGTCAGGCCATCCGCGGCAATCCGGCAGTTCATCACCAATTGTCCGGCAGCATTATAAATACCGTCCGTAATCTGCGGAAACAGCTTCCTGGCCGCCACCTCCCCCGCTCCCCTCGCCAACCCAGCCAGCACACACAACAACATCACCACCAAACCAACCCGTAGAATTCTCATATGGCTCCTTAAAGCATACACAGATTCAATCTATATTCCCTCGTCCTGCAAAACAACGATTCGAATATCCTTGATGCACATTATACTGATCCTGCTTGAAACTCTCCGGTTACGGCCTGGCATTGTGGCTCAAGCCTCCGTGCTTGAGAGTAATTCAGCCTCCGCCTCCGGCGGTTTCCATAATTTTGATTTTTGCTCTTTGATTTTTAATCTGATCCTGCCTGAAATTATCCGGTTCGTCGCGGCTAAGACCAGCAGCTTCAACCACGTGCTTCTTTTGCTCGCGGAATAATCATACCCGTTGGGTATACATGCCGGCTACTTGGCGGATGTGGACCCGATCAGATTCCCCCCTGCATCATAGGTGCACAGCCGGGAGCCAATCTGAATCGTGACCGTGGATGAGGTAAATCCCTTCAACCCATCGCCGGGCTGATTGCCTGCCGGAATGGTTGAAAGCTCATGCCCATACTTATCATAAACATAAACCCTGTCGCCTCTCTGCTCTGCATTAGCAATTGACATGCGATTCTCCTTGCACTATGTCATACTATCATTGTTCAAACCCCGAAGGGGTATTCTATACTGATCCTGCTTAAAATTTCCCGGTCCGTCGCGGCGATTGTAGCTCAAACCTCCGTGCTTGACAGTAATTCAGTCTCCGCCTTCGGCCGTTTCCATAATTTTACCTTTTGCTCTTTGATTTTTAATCTGTTTTATGCCCGTTGGGTATAAAATAGCCGGGCCTGGAAACGCCCGGAAAAGTTTTCCTTAAACAGCCTGAATTCTATCAAATCCCCCCAAAACAATCAAGAATCCATAATTAAACCCAATCATCAATCGAAAAACGAAATTCGAAAATTGCCCTCTCTCCCGGCCTTCCGCGCACAAAAAAGGCCGGAAGCAAATCCGGCCTCGTATATCGCAAACCAATACCATAGAACCTGCCATTTCAGCAAGGCCATTGTAGCTCAAGCCTCCGTGCT
>DLFY01000147.1:2616-3886 GCA_002482415.1 Phycisphaerales bacterium UBA7708 | reverse complement strand
GTTTCCATAATTTTAATTTTTGCTTTTTGATTTTTAATCTGCTTTTATCCCCGTTGGGTACGTCTCCGAATCAGCAGACCGCCCAATCCCAGCAGCAGCATCGACATCGGCTCAGGAACCAGTACCAGCGCCGGGAAACCGCCGTTGGCATCTTCTTCCGAGGCAAACCGGTTTTCGCTGTTATTGCTGGTCGTTCCCTGTGCATTGATCAGCACCAGGGTCACCAGGCCGTTGGTATCGGCATTCAGAAAATCAGCCAGCGGAAGACTCGTCGGATCCGTCAGCAGCGTCTTGGGAGGAGTAATCGTCGCTCCGGAACTGCCGGTGCCGGGGATGATAAACGTGCCCAGCCATACCAGGCTCGAATCAATCGCATACCAGCCCAGATTGTTGCCCTGATCCGGCGTAACAAAACCCGGGGCATTATTGTAGCACAGCGTCGTATCGTCCCAGGCCTCGCCCGCATGACCATCCACCAGGCCATACACATCGATCACCTTGTCACTGCCCTTGGTGTAAGTCTGCCCCAGTTGAAGCTGGGCATTCGCAGCGATAGGCTCGACAATCGAGCTGATATCAAACCGCAGCAGCGCCGCTCTGAAGCGTGACCCGCCGCCGTTATAGCGAACATGCATCCCCGTGGTGTTATGGACCTTGTCGGCCCAATACGAACTGCTTTGACCGTCGTTGGATATCCACGCATCGGCACCATTGCCGTCGGCTGTAGTGATAATCAGTGCCTGAGCCGCCGTACCCAGCACAATCAGTGACATGAACACAAAAACCGCCTTTTTCATCTTACCTGCCTCCACAACAAAACATTATCTCCCGGAGCAAACCGTGTATTGCTCGCTGTCTTACAGAGTCTTGCCCGACTCCATCGCGTTCGGGCCGGCTTTCCATAGCCGGGAAATGGCAGAAAATACGCTCTTTCCCACACACCTCCACCACTCTCCTGAAAGCCTTTATTATATAATCAGGCCGCACAAAATAAAAGATTTTCTTTTACCAGTATCCTTATACCCTTATATATAAATCACTTACAGTAAATCAACCCGGTCGTTTTTTCGCCAAACCAGACCTGCCGGACCGACATATTCCAGTGATTTTCAAGCCATCCCCCATCCCTGCCCCAGTATCATATTGTATTCAGCCCAAGAGTATGGTAATAGAACAGATTCTGTTTTTGACCAATAGTTTAGAATTATAAAGGAATCGTATCAGATGCCTCCACAATTTGTATTTGAAATGCTGGATGTTTCCAAGCGTT
>DLFY01000147.1:2118-2550 GCA_002482415.1 Phycisphaerales bacterium UBA7708 | reverse complement strand
TGCTGCGCATCATGGCCGGCATCGACAAGGACTTCCACGGCGAAGCCCGCCTGGCCCCCAAAATGAAAGTCCGCTACGTCGCCCAGGAACCCCATATCGACCTGAACAAGACCATCCGCGAAAACCTGATGACGGCCATCCAGCCGACCCTCGATATGGTGGACCGCTTCAACAAAATCTCCGAGCAGCTCGCCGAACCCCAGTCCGACGAAGTCATGAACAAGCTGCTGGAAGAACTGGGCGTCCTTCAGGACAAAATCGACGCCTGCGAAGGCTGGGAAACCGACCGCCTCATGGACATCGTCTCCGACGCCATGGTGCTTCCCCCGGACAATGCCCCCGTCAGCCAGCTTTCCGGCGGGGAACGCCGCCGCGTGGCCCTGTCCATGGCCCTGCTGGAAAAACCCGACCTGCTGCTGCTGGACGAACCCA
>DLFY01000147.1:1284-1977 GCA_002482415.1 Phycisphaerales bacterium UBA7708 | reverse complement strand
TATTCTTCATGGCTCAAACAGAAGCTGGACATCCTCCGCCTGGCCGACAAGAAAGAATCCCCGCGACAGAAGACCCTCACCCGCGAACTCGAATGGATCAGCGCCTCCACCCGTGACCGCAACCAGAAAAACCAGGCCCGTATCAACGCCTATGGTGAATTGACCTCCATCTCCGCCGAAGACCGCAACAGCGACGTCCTCATTCAAATCCCCACCGGTCCGCGTCTGGGCGACAAGGTGCTGGCCTTCAAGGACGTCTGCAAGGGCTACGGCGACAATCAACTGCTGGACCGCTGCACATTCGAACTGCCCCCCAACGCCGTCGTGGGCGTCATCGGCCCCAACGGCATCGGCAAAACCACCCTGTTCAAGATGATTACCAGACAGGAACAGCCCGATGCCGGCACCATCGACATCGGCAGCACCGTCTCCATCGGCCATGTGGACCAGCACCGCAATACCCTCGACAGCGGCAAAACCATCTTCGAGGAAATCACCGACGGCAAAGACAAGATTGACGTCGGCGGCATGTCCATCTCCTCACGCGCCTATGTCGCCAAGTTCAATTTCCGCGGCTCCCAGCAGCAGAAAAAAGTCTCCGAATGCTCCGGCGGCGAACGCAACCGCATCCATCTGGCCAAAATGCTCCGCACCGGCGGCAACCTCCTGCTGCTTGACGAACCCACCAACGAC
>DLFY01000147.1:961-1250 GCA_002482415.1 Phycisphaerales bacterium UBA7708 | reverse complement strand
GCCATGGTCATCAGCCACGACCGGTTCTTCCTCGACCGAATCTGCACCCACCTGCTGATCTTTGAAGGCAACGGCAAAACCCAGTGGTTCCAGGGCAACTTCGCCACCTATGAAGAAAAAATTCAGTCCGAAAACCCCGACCGCCTGGCCCACCGCCGCAGCAAATACAAACAGCTCAAGCTCAAGCGGTAACCGGCTTCATCAGGAATGGCAAACACAGGAATATGGATCGTACTTGAAATGTTCTGTTTCGGCACGGCCATTGCAGCTCAAGCCTCCGTGCTTGAGA
>DLFY01000147.1:0-946 GCA_002482415.1 Phycisphaerales bacterium UBA7708 | reverse complement strand
GCTCTTTGATTTTTAATCTGCTTGTTTTGGTATATCTCTATCCAACGCCTCAGTTGGATGTGACCGCATTATTCTCCAGCCAGTTCAGCGCCAGCCGCTGCAAATCCTCAAAATCCACCCGGCAGTCCCCGTTAATATCCCCCTCGAGTTTTTCCGCACACACAGGAGCGTCAACCGTCACCGCTGCCGACTGAATAACCACCGCCGTCTCAGGCACATTAAACATGGTGTCCACCGTCTTGGTCGGCACTGCCGCAATCGTGTCCACGACATCCATCCCGCTGATGACCCGCCCGAACACACAATACCCCGCCCGGTAATAGGCATTCTGATTGCCGTCATAAACGACTGCACCATAATTCAGAAAACTGTTGTCCGCATGATTGATGAAAAATTCCGCCGTCGCCGAGTGAGGATAAGGCGTCCGCGCCATCGCGACCGTCCCGCGCAGGTTGGCAAGCCCGTTGGTGCTTTCATTGACAATGGCAGGCCCCGTCGCCTGTTTGACCAGCGCCGGATCATACCCGCCCCCCTGAATCATAAAATCGGGCTTAACCCGATGAAAGATCAGACCATCATAGAATCCGCTCTTGACATACCCCAGGAAATTGGCGACCGTGATAGGAGCCTCGTCCGGATAAAGCTCCAGAACAATCGTCCCCTGTACAGCCCCCGAGACCTGAAGTGTCACTTCCGGATTGACCGCACACGCAATCCCCGATACAGCCGATAAAAACACCAGCATCAATATGAAATATTTCATCACCAGACTCCTTGATTGAAAGCCCTGATTATACTCAAAATACTNNATGCCGCACAGACTCCCCCTTAAGCCGCCCCAGCCCCCACAAACCATACAAACCGAATAACCCACGCCCAAAGCAGTTTTATCGGACAGCCCCTTTGTCTTCACATGGGCAAATTTTATTTGCGATGCTTTCCCCGC
>DLFY01000149.1:3965-7519 GCA_002482415.1 Phycisphaerales bacterium UBA7708 | reverse complement strand
TCGACATGAGCGAATACATGGAAAAGCACAATGTCAGCCGTCTGATTGGTGCTCCTCCCGGATACGTCGGCTACGAAGAAGGCGGCCAGCTTACCGAACGCATTCGCCGCAGGCCGTACGCCGTGCTGCTGCTGGATGAAATCGAAAAAGCGCATTCGGACGTCTATAATATGCTGCTGCAGATTATGGAAGAAGGCCGCCTGACCGACTCGTTCGGCCGCCATGTGGACTTCAAGAACGTCATCCTGATTATGACCAGCAACATCGGCGCCGACCTGATTAAAAATCAATCCGGCTTCGGTTTCGGAAAACGGACCGAGCAGGCCAATTATGAAAAGATGAAGGAAATGCTGGACAAGGAAATCGAACGGCACTTCCGCCCCGAATTCCTGAACCGTCTGGACGGCCAGATTGTCTTCCGTCCGCTGACCCGCGACGACCTGCAGACGATTGTGGATTACGAACTGAACAAGGTCTTCAAGCGGCTGCTGGAACACGGTCTGCATCTTGAACTTGACCCCGGTGCCAAGGAATTCCTCATCGACAAGGGTTATAATCCCGAATTCGGTGCACGTCCGCTGCGTCGGGCAATCGAGCGGTATATCGAAGACCCGCTGTCCGAAGACCTGCTGCGCGGCAAATTCAAAGGCAAGAAGCTGATTCGCATCAGTGTTCAGGACGAAGATCACCTGAAATTCGAAGGGATGGAAACCGACCAGAAGATGGATGATTCCACGGTGGTCGTGCATGCGGCCAATCAGGAGTCGTAATCCTGCCGGGTCTATTCATCGATAGTTAAGCGGCGTGATTCGGCTGAATCCGCCGCGGAAAAGGTGGCATGGATGATACAGGAGTTTATCCTCAGGGACACGTTTGCCCGGCATTGCGGCATCGAGTTGATTGAGGCCGGTGAAGGATTTGCCAAAACCAGAGTCACGCTTGACGACTATCATCTTAATGGCTTAAGTATGCCTCACGGGGGAATTATCTTCGCGCTGGCAGATGTGGCTTTTGCCGCCGCCGCTAATTATCGAGGGATTCCGACGGTTGCTCTGAATGTGAATATATCTTATCTCAAAAGCACGGAATCAAAGACACTGTATGCCGAGGCGCGGGAAGTCAATGAAAAAGGCCGGGTAGGCTCCTATCATGCCAAAATCACCGATGAGACCGGACAAATCATCGCGATTTTTGAGGGACTTGGGTACAGAAAGTCGATAAAATAATTTTCAGCAATAGGATGCCCATTTTCGGGCGTCTGACTTCTGAAATGTGGGTATAAGTTAAAAATGGCCAAATTTGTGCCAAAAAATGGAAAATCAAGATAGGAAAGAATGGAGAATTAAGTATGAAAAAGATGCTTTTAGGATTAGCCGCAGTCGCTGTTATGACCATATCACTGGCAGCCTGGGCCGCTGAAGAACAAACGACCGAAAAGAAAGACCAAACAACAGCCCAGCCGGCCCAGCCTCGTACCAACCCGAGTCGTCAGATCATCACCAATATCGATGCCGAAGAACAGCGTATTCGTCAGGATATTCGCAGCCGCGGCCCCGCCTCACGTGGTCAGGCCGCCGGCACCGCTCAGGAAATGTACCAGAATGCCCAGCAGCGTCGTCAGCAGCAGCATGACGAAGCCGTCAAGGAATTGGAAGACCTCAAGAAAATCGCTGAAAGTGAAAATGCCACCAAGACAGTCGCTGCCATCCAGAAAATGATTGACAAGCGGAATGAAGAATACAAAAAGCAGACCGAAGAATCAGACCGTCGCCGTGCTGAGTTCACCGAATTGATGAGACAGCGCCAGCAGCAGGGTGCCGCGGGACAGCAGCAAGGTCAGGGTCAGGGTCAGGGACAAGACCAGGGGCAGAATCGGCCGGGTCGCACAAGACAGGGCGGTCAGACTACAACCACTCCTGCCGCTGAAAACACGCCCAAAACAGATAGTGCTGCAAAGACCGAAACCACAAAGAATTAGCAGCAAAGACGAGTTATTTTACGATTTCTCAAAGCCCGCTGGCAATACGCCGGCGGGCTTTTTTTATTGATACTCCTTCTATGCGATAATCTCAGCCCGAATCACTCTGTATGGATACGGGTCTGTCCCGGATATTGCGCCAGACCTGAGTCTTTAATTGACTTTATGCCGGAAAAGGTCTATGATTGCCGCGATGAAAAGCAACGTTTATTTATGGAGACACTATGGCAGATAAAGGTTTTTCCCATCTGCATTTACATACTCAATACTCGCTTCTGGATGGGGCGATTTCCTTCGACCGGCTGTTCAAGCGGTGTCAGAAGCTCGGGATGGATTCGGTCGCGATGACCGACCACGGCAATATGTTCGGGGCGGTCGAATTTTATACCGCCGCCCAAAAGACCGGCGTTAAGCCGATTTTGGGGATGGAAGCCTATATTGCACCCGACTCGCGCTTCGAAAAACAAAAAGGCGGTGGCGTCAAGGAAAACGCCTATCACCTGCTGCTGCTGGCCGAAAACAACACCGGCTACAAGAACCTGATGAAATTAAGCAGTATCGGATATACCGAGGGTTTTTACTACCGTCCGCGTATCGACAAGGAGGTCCTTGCCCAGTTTAACGAAGGTCTGATTTGCACCTCGGCCTGTATCGCGGGGGAAGTACCGGTGCAGTTACTTCAGGGTGGCGAAGACGCGGCCCGCAGGGCGATTGAACAATATCTTAAAATCTTCGGAACCGAGCGGTTTTTTGTTGAAATTCAGGAACATGAAAATAATGAACATCCGCAATTAGGCCAAATGATGGCCGACCTCGCCCAGCGGATGGGTGTCGGCGTCGTTGCAACCAACGATGTGCATTTTCTGGAGGCCGAGGATTACAAGGCCCATAATGCCCTGTGCTGTATCAGCACCGGCAAAAAAGTCAACGATCCTGAGCGGATGGTGTATCCCCCGGATGTGTATCTGAAAAGCCCGGACGAAATGCGGCAGCTTTTCCCGTATGCACTCCATGCCTGCGACTTGACGCTGGAGATTGCCAGGCGGTGCAATGTGGAACTGGATTTGAAAAGCCGCCACGCGCCTAAATATACCCCCTCTGACGGCAGCACGCCGGAGGATTACCTTTCCCGGCTGGTGTACGAAGGTGCCAAACGGCAGTATGGTACCGTGACCCCCGAAATCCGCGAACGTATCGAACGCGAGCTGGAGGTGATTTCGGGCAAGGGCTTTGCCAGCTATTTTCTGATTGTCTGGGATTTCTGTAATTATGCCCGTGCCAATAATATCCCCGTCGGCGCCAGAGGAAGCGCCGTCGGCACAGTGGTGGGCTATTGCCTTGGCGTCTGCGATGTGGACCCGATTCGCTACGATTTGCTGTTCGAGCGATTTATGGACCCGCAGCGTACCGAGATGCCTGATATCGATATTGACATCTGCCAGGACGGACGCGGGCGGGTGCTTGAATACGTCCGCGGCAAATATGGTCATATCGCACAGATTATCACCTTTGGAACGATGAAGGCCCGTGCGGCCATCCGCGATGTCTGCCGGGTGATGGACGTGCCGCTGGCCGA
>DLFY01000149.1:0-3943 GCA_002482415.1 Phycisphaerales bacterium UBA7708 | reverse complement strand
TTGAAGATGACCCTTGACAAGGCGCTGGACGTCGAGCCGGATTTGAAAAAGGCTTACGACGAGAATCCGCATTATCAGGAAGTCATCGACGTGGCCAAGAGACTGGAAGGCCTTTGCCGCCATGCCTCGGTCCATGCCTGCGGCGTGGTGATTGCCGATTCGCCGCTGACCAATTTCCTGCCGCTGTATAAGCAGGGCGATTCGGACGACCTGATTACGCAGTTTGAAGGTCCGATGGTCGAAAAAGTCGGTCTGCTGAAGATGGACTTTCTGGGACTGCGGACACTGAGCATCATCCAGCGGGCGGTCGATTTAATCGAACAGATTCACAACAAAAAAATCGACATCGAAAAAATCGATATCACCGACCAGAAGGTCTATCAGGACGTTTTTGCCAAAGGCAAAACCAAAGGCGTGTTCCAGTTTGAATCCGGCGGTATGCAGGACATGCTCATGAAGCTCAAGCCCGACCGGCTGGAAGACCTCATTGCGGCCAACGCGCTGTATCGTCCCGGCCCGATGGCGCTGATTCCCGATTACATCGACCGCAAGCACGGCGGCAAATGGACTGTTCCGCACCCGATTATGCGGGAAGTGCTCGAAGAAACCTTCGGCATCATGGTCTATCAGGAACAGGTTATGCGCATCTGCAACCGGCTGGGCGATATCCCGCTGCGTGAGGCGTATGGGCTGATTAAGGCCATCGGTAAAAAGATGTTGGACAAGATTGCCTCGGCCAAGAAATTATTCGTCGAAGGCTGCGTCAAAAAGGGCCTGACCGAAACGGTGGCCGAAGAAATCTTCGAATTGATTGAGCGGTTTGCCGGCTACGGCTTCAACAAAAGCCACGCAACCCGCTATTCCTTTGTGGCCTATCAGACCGCCTGGCTGAAGACCTATTATCCGGTCGAATTCATGGCGGCCCTGCTGACCTACGAAATGGGCGACACCGACAAAGTCGTCGAGTATATCGGCGAGTGCCGCGGCATGGGCATCGAAGTCCTGCCGCCGGAAATCAACGAAAGCTTTGTCGATTTTACGGTGGTTTATAACAAAGAACACGGCGCCACCTCCGGCAGCGTGATTCGGTTCGGCCTGGCCGCCGTCAAAGGCGTCGGGGCCAAAGCCGTCGAACAGATTATCGCCGCCCGCCAGAAAGCGGGGCGCTTCAAGAGCCTGTTCCATTTCTGCGAGAACGTGGATTTGCGGGCCGTCAACAAGCAGGTGATGGAAGCCCTCATCAAGGCCGGGGCGTTCGATAATCTCGGCGGCAGCCGCGCCCAGATGATGGCCGCTCTCGAAAAGGCCATGCAGGCCGGGGCCTCGATGCAGGTCGATACCCAGCGCGGCCAGATGAATTTCTTCGGTGCAGGCGGCTTTGGCGACGACAAATCCGATGCCCAGACTCTGCCCGATGTGCCGCCGTGGCCCGAAACGCAGATGCTGGTTTATGAAAAGGAAGTCCTCGGTTTTTATGTGACCAGTAACCCGCTGAGCAAATATGCCGAGCAGATCGATGCCTATTCGACCTGCAACACCGCCCGCCTGTCGGGGATGAAAGAAGGCGCCGAGGTGGTCATCGGCGGCATGATCAGCAAGGTGCGGACCATGCTGACCCGTAACGGCAAGACCGCCGGACAGAAAATGGCCGTGCTGGAACTGGAAGACCTGCAGGGCAAGTGCGAAGTGGTGCTGTTTCCCAAGGCCTACGAAAATTTCGGTGCCATGGTCGAGGTGGACAAGGTCGTCTTCGTGCGCGGCAAGGTCGATACTCGCCGCGAAAATCCCAATATCCTGGCCGATGAGCTGATTGGCCTGGAAGACGTGGTCGATAAGCTGGCCGCCCAGGTCTGGATCAATCTGTTCAGTCACGAAATCAGCGAGGAAAAAATCAATCGCATCAAGAGCCTGTGCAGCACCCATCGCGGCAAAAGCCCGCTGCACGTCCGGGTTCAGACCGGCAGTTTTCAGATTGTCGCCATCGCCGACCGGAGCCTGTCGGTCCGGCCGGATGCGGATTTTTACCACAAGCTCGAATCGGTTGTCGGTGCAGGCAAAGTGCGGCTCAGGTCGAATTAATTCGATAGCGTAAAACTGTAACATTCTAAGGTAATAGGAGGCCCGGATGGTTCAGTGGAATTATAAAAACGAAGTTGGCGGAATGCTTTTATTGATGATGTTTCCGGCCGGTTTTTTAGCAATCTATGCAATGTTTGGTTTGCTGCCCGCTGTATTTGGAATTACAGGAATTACCCTTGCCGGCTTTTACCTCTGGCGAAGTAGAAAGAAGTAATCATATACCCAACGGGTATGATTATTCCGCGAGTTAAAGAAGCACGTGGTTGAAGCTGNNTAGCCGCGACGAACCGGGAAATTATAAGTAGGATCAGTATAAATAATGAAAATCATGGATATTGTGAAATCCCGCTGGCCGGAACTGCTGATGATACTGGTGTTCCATGCCTGTGCCTTGTTTCTGTTCGGGGATATTGAAGTGCCGCAAACACCGGACGAACAGCAGCAGTTTTCAGGTGCTCAGTTCCTGCTGGGCATGGGGATTGCCGGATTCTGTATTCTTGGCCAGATGATGTTGTGGGGATTTTTACGTACAATGGCGGTCAGTGGAATCCAGCCGGTTCCTCCGGGACAATTGCTGGTCGCCGGNNATTTCTGGAAACTGTTTGCATTTCAGATTATTTTGGTGCTGTTGATTTTCATGGTGGCATCTGTATTACAGGTTGTGCTTGCCATATCCTTTTATGGCAGCGGTGACCCGAAGAAGATACCGATATGGATTCTGATTATCAGTGTGCAGGCCGCCCAGTTGATATTGCTCAAACCCCTTTATTTTATTCCGACTGTCGTTCTGGCTAAGGATATCAGCCCGCTCGAATCCGTCCGGGCAATCCGGCTGCTGAACCTGTGGGAAATGAAAACCTTCCTTTCGATTGCGGTGGTTTTCTTTGTGGCGGTGGGGGCGGTGGAATCGCTGTCGGGTCTTGTGCATCGGGGCGATTTGCTGTATTATCCTTTGCTGGCGGTGCAATCGATCGTGATGTCGCTGTGCGTGATTGCGGTATTTATGTCGGCAATGCTGGAGGTATTGCGGCGGATTCCCAAACCCTCCCGGCAGCAAACGGAAGGCGAAAACGATGAGTCTTGATTTTCACGGAAAATTTATCGTGCTGGACGGCCCGGACGGCTGCGGCAAGACCACCCAGCAGAAACTGCTGTCGGAGTGGATTCAGGGCTGCGGCGCCGAGGTGGTCTGTTTCCGCGATCCCGGCACGACGGCCATCGGCGAGCAAATCCGCACGATTCTGCTGGATCCTGCTCACACGGGGATGGGGGACAATGTCGAGGTACTGCTCTATATGGCGGCCCGGGCCCAGTTGTGGAAAGAATGCATCGCCCCGGCCCTGAAAACCGGCGCCTGTGTTCTGATGGACCGCTGGCTGTCCAGTACCTGTGCCTATCAGGGACGTGCCGGCGGGTTTGGGGTTGAAAAGGTGGTCCGCATCGCCGAAGAATCGCTGGAGCGGGTTTGGCCGGACGCGACGATCATCCTGGATGTCGATACCCAGACGGCCGCTGCCCGCATGAACCGTCCGCTGGACCGCATGGAACAAAAAGGAGGCGGCTATCACCAGCGCGTCCGCGAGGGCTTCCTCGAACTGTGTGACCACTACAGCGGCATTTTCAAAGTCGATGCGACACGCTGTGCCGTGGACGTTCAAAACCATATTCGTGTCATCCTTGAAGGCTGTTTCGGCGGGCGGACAAAATGACAGCACAGGCCGCCTCATTGCAGTCCATCTTCTGTCAGGATAAGGCCATTGGCCAGCTCCAGCATGCCTTTGCCGCAGGTAAAATGGCTCATGCCTATATCTTTGCCGGCGCTGATGGCGTCGGGCGGGCTGCGACCGCCAAAGCCTGGGCCAAA
>DLFY01000074.1 GCA_002482415.1 Phycisphaerales bacterium UBA7708 | reverse complement strand
GAACAAAGGTCAGGTACATTTGATATACCCCATCATGGGCAATCACCTCCGGTGCCCAATAGCTGAATTCTCCTTGGCCATACCCAATCTCCGCTTTCCCCCGATACGTCCAGGTCGCCCCGCCATCGGAGGACTCAGCAATCCCTATCGGCGTCCCATGCACCCAGGACACGCCGGGGGTATTCGGCACATTCGCCCGGCGGTTGGTGTAGAGCATAAACCACTTGTTTTCCTGCTGGTTCCAGCAGAGTACCGGATCGGCGGCGCCATCAAACACAGGATCGCGATAAAGGGGTTTTGGGGCAGGTTTGCCCGGCCGGGGAGACGATTCTGCAGCAGCGGTGTATTCGCAAAACAAGGTCGAGAATGCAAGAATACCGACAAAAGCCACCATCGATGGTTTACAGCGTGTAACTGTCATGAAAATCTCCTTATTCTGACATTAGCGACTCCATTCGGCCGGCAGTGGGTCCGATTCGTCCTCTAATCACCAGTCGAATCCGTCATAGCGTATCACTGGAATCGGGCAACCTTGGGCCGGCCGGATACATAACTGTCCGAGCAGTACCATTATAACAACGAAATACTGCTTTGGAACAGGCTGAATTAACTGTTTCCATTCATAAATAGGCTAAATCAGTCGAGATTTGCTTTTATTTTTGGAGAATTTTTTATTTTACAATTTCCTACTCAATTACTCACCATTACACCTCCACAAAACACAATATTAATCGTAGTTCTGGATAGGATGTATGTATTTATTTTTGTATAAAAAAAATGGCTGATTCAGGCCCCTTTTCTGATTTATAATATGATAGATTAACAGAAATAGGACACGATGAATTCAAACAATAAAAATCGAGCCGAGTTTTTGTCGTTGTTTATGTCCAACCACAAGGCCATTTATGCCTACATCCTGGCCGTGGTATGCGACGTCCACAACGCCGATGACCTGATGCAGGAAACCGTCCTGTTTCTATGGGATCATTTTGACCAGTATAAATCCGGAACCAGCTTCATTGCCTGGGCCCGGTCGGTATCCCGCTATAAAATATTGCAGTTTTTTGACCGCAATAAGAAGGAACCTGCCTTTCTGACCCACAACCTGCTGGAAGCCATCGAAAAAGACCTGGACCAGCGGGAACACGGCCTTGATGAACAATTTCGTATTCTGCAAAACTGTCTGGAAAAACTGCCCTCAGAACAGCGACAACTGCTGCAGGATAAATACAACAAAGGGCTTAACATTAACCAGATCGCCGGAGTTCTGGGCAATACCGCAAACGCCCTGTACAAACGCATGGCCCGTATTCATCTGGCCCTGCTGGATTGCATGAATCGTTCCATGAAAATCCGGGAGGCCAATCCATGAATTCGTCTGCTGCCAATGCCCGGCTCTGTGAGTGGATTCTGCGGAAGCTCGAGGGGACTCTGACTGCCGAGGAAAACGACGCCCTGATTCAGCAGCTCGAATCGTCTCCTGATGCGGTGCATTTATACAATGATATGATTCTTTTGTATTCCAGTCTGGCCACACCGGGCAGGATTTCACTCAGCCCAAAGACCTCAGCCCCATCCAGTAAACAACTCGACGACCTGCTGTTCAGTATGGCTGAGGCTGAAAATGATGCGCCCTCACTTGAGATAGAATTTACACCCAAGACACCCGAAATTATCCCGACACAAAACATCACAATTGAAAAGGCAGTCTCGAAAATCAATACCACATCCCTGGTCACTGCCATTGTATCCCTTGCAGCGATGACATTGATGATTGTCTATGTCATTCTGAATCCCCGTATCTCCACGGAAGTGGCTACGCTGGCCGATTCCATCGATGCCCAGTGGTCGTCCGACAGTCCCGTCAAAGACGGCGGACGTCTTGTTGCGTCAACCCCGCTGCATCTGCTGGGCGGGACAGCCAAAATCATCACCGACAAGAACGTGGAATTGCTGCTGGAAGGCCCGATGGAGTTTTCATTCGATTCCGTTTCAGAACTCCGGATGAAATACGGTCGCCTGACGGCCAAGGTATCCAGTCAGGGCGTTGGCTTCTCAGTCAATACCCCCAATACCAAAATCATTGACCTGGGGACGGAGTTCGGGGTATTTTCCGACTTGAACGACTCCACCGAACTCCATGTTTTCACAGGCAGGACCAATCTGGTTACGCTGCAAAACAACACCATTGTCAGTTCGCAGATGGTCACCGAAGGTCTGGCCCGTCGGGTCAACCCGCTCTCTGAAATTCAGACTATCGCCCTCAAAACCGAGTCCTTCATACGTCATATCGACTCCTCGCATCAACTGATTCTCCGAAGCAGGCAACTGAACCTGGCCGATATGGTCGGCGGCGGAAACGGCAGCAATACAGGGCAACTGAACGCGGGCATAAATTACCGTGGCGATATCGACATTCTGGACACAGTCAGTTCAGCCCAGGGGCCTCAACATTACATCCCCGTGGATTCCAGTATCTTTGTGGATGGGGTTTTTATTCCCAACGGTTCGACCCGGGTCTCGTCACAGGGTTTGCAGTTTGATTTTGAGCCGACCAATGGCCGCTACTGGATGGGGATTCTGAATGGCGCCTGGCACAAAGTCACGATTTCCGCCCAGATACCCCGGCACCATCTGCGGCTCAATGGGGTGGAATACGGCGTGGACGGCCGGCCCGCGATGTACTTAGCCGCCAACCAGGGAATCACGTTTGACCTGGAGTCGATACGAACCTATTATAAGGCCGATGTGACGGAATTTACCGCCCTGTGCGGCATTTCCGAAACTTATAATGAATATAAACATTTGATGGATAAGAAAGCGTTCAGCGATTCACCCAGGGCTGATTTTTATGTGCTGGTGGATGGACAGTGTTATTATGAACGCAGGGATGTCACCCCGGCCGATCAGGCCGACAGTATTCGTTTTAGCATCCCTGCCGGTGCCCGTTTTCTGACGCTGGCGACCACACAGGGAAACGACAACACCAACAATGGTGACTGGACGCTGTTTGCCGAACCCGTGCTGCACTTGAAATAAATATGGAATCCGCTTGAAAAAAAGCAAAAAGATATGAGATAAACAAACAGATAGCCGGGGCGGGTCAGCGGGATCCGCGTCGGTTATGAACACTTTTATATGTGTGGAGGATAAATGATGAAAAAGATGAGTATTTTGATGCTGCTGTGTGTCATAGCAGGTCTGGCATCCGCAGCGGTGATCCAGACATCGAACACCCTGCATTACTGGAACTTCGACGATGGCACAGGCAAGGACCTGGCCGGGACCTTTGATGTGGCCGCGTATGAAGGCGCGTCCTTAGCCAACGGTGTCGCCAATACGTTTGACAACCAGGCAACCAACACGGGAAAACTGGTCGCAGACGCCACAGGCTATACCAATTTATCGGCTCTTTCAAACTTTATCGGCGCTGATGGGTCGTTTACCTTCGAGGCGATGGTCAAACCGATGCTGGCCGATTCCGGCGCCCATCAGGAAATTATCTGCGCCGAGAGCGACTCGGGCACAGCCAGCAGCCGCGGCTTCCAGTTCCGGATTCAGAATGACGACAAAACGCTTCGATTCCAGACGCTTTCCGGCTCTGTGGCGGCGTACGATGCAGCCATCGCTTATACCCCGGGACAATGGTATCATACCGCCGTAACCTTTGATGCGGCCACCAGCACCCTAACCCTGTACTGGACGATTGCAGGCGGCACGCTTGCCCAGGCCGGATCATGGGGCAATGTCGTCCCGCTCAACGGTGCCACGATGACACGGTTCTGCATCGGCAATGAACTGCGTTCGGTGAGCGGCTATGGCAATGAAAATTTCGAAGGCTGGATCGATGAAGTCGGCATTCACGGCGTCGCACTGACTGCCTTCAATACAGCGATTCCGGAACCGGTAACGATGATGCTGCTGGGTCTGGGTGTATTGGGTGTGATGAAACGCCGTCGCGCCTAATCTGACTTTTCTGACAGATTTTATCTGTGAGGGATGCTCTGTCAGGAGCATCCCTCACAGATTGTTAACTTGTTTTGAGTAAAAGATTTTGCGATTTCAGTAACCGGGGGAAAAGACAGTATTATTGCATCGTCTGGAATTATCGCATTCTATGTATCGCAATAAAAATATCAAATTATTGACCTTCATTAAGATTCTCAGCATCGCATTTTACTGCGGACTGACAGGGTCTGTTTTGGCGGATGGCTTGCCCTCTGTTACCAAAATCAATGACACTATCGTGGATACGCACGCGATGACCCTCAGCAGCGGCACGTATGGGTACGCCATCAACGGCCTGTCGTTCCAGCAGAACCTGCTGGTCAGCCATAACGGATGGCAATACGCAGCGTATTATAACGGTGCCGGGCATGTCTGTGCGGCTCGTCGGCAGCTTCCGTCAGGCTCCTGGGCCGTTGCAGAACTGACTGATTATACAATCAGCACGACCGGCGATGCCCATAATACCATCAGCCTGGGGATTTGCCCCAATGACGGGACCATTCATCTGTCATTTGACCATCACGGCGGAGCTTTGCATTACCGCAGATCCCAGACACGGATTGCCGACAATCCAGAAACGATTGTCTGGGATGCATCCCTTTTCGGGCCTGTACAGAACTGTTTGATTCCCGGCAAAACCATTTCCAGCNNNACCTACCCGCGTTTCTGGCAGACGCCCGACGGCGACCTGCAGTTCGGTTATCGGGCCGGCGGTTCCGGCAACGGTGACTGGTACATGGCAGACTATACAGCCGCCGTCGGACTGTGGAGCAATGTCCGCCAGATCATCAATCGATACGGCTCCTACACCGACTCCATGGGCACCAGCAATTTAAGAAATGCCTATCTGAACGGCCCGGTCGAATACGGGCCGGAGGGGAAACTTCATATCACCTGGACCTGGCGTGAAAGTGCCAATCATGACATCATGTATGCGTACAGCAGCGACGGCGGGAATACCTGGTATAATCACATGCTGCCTGCGGAATTTCGACTCGGCGCCGGACATGCTGCACAGCAGGCCCTGCTTTCATTCCGATGGATCAATGAGGGCTTGCAGGTTATTGGAAACACTTTTGCAGGATTACTCATTCGAGTGGATTCGCCGGGAGTGACCGTGGTCCCGCTGGAGCGAAAATACGGCATCATGAATCAGCAGGCCCAGGCGATTGACGCACAGGGACGCGTGCATGTTCTGATGTTTCACTGCACGCCGGAAAGTTACACAGGATACAATTACAGCACATTCGGGCCGGTGGGCGCCCGGCGGTATAATCATTACTGGCAAGATGCCCGGGGGCGATGGATTCGTAATGAGCTGCCGTTTGATCCAAATAACGTAAGCAGCTATGTTGGTCAGCGGCCCAAGTTGTTTATTCGCTCCAATGGCGACGCCTATGCAATCTATCAGGCCTGGCGCAGCACAAGTCTGAACCACAGCGGCATTTACATTCACGACGGTGACCTGGTGATTCAGGCGGCAACGCAAGCCAACCAATGGACTGACTGGCGGATTATCCACATTGAACTGGGGCCATTCCTGAATGAAGCCCTGGCTGATCCCTATCGTTTCCGGGATGGGATTCTGTCGGTGGCCATGCAGGAGTCCCCTTCTGAGAACGGGCAGCCGACCCCGCTGCGGGTATTGGATTTTCAATTATACCCAACGGGTATGATTATTCCGCGAGCAAAAGAAGCACCTGGTTGAAGCTGCTGTAATTAGCCGCGCCGAAACGGAAATTTCAACCAGAATCAGTATAAATTAGTATATAATAGCGAACAACAGGACCCATTATGAAGACTATAAATAAAATCATCCTGATACTGATCGGAATCTTAAGCATCCGGGGTTATGCCATCATCGCAGGACCCTATTCTGCTGACGAGCACACCCTCCATCTGTATCATTTCGACGGCAATGCCAATGATGCGGTCGCCTCCAACGCCCTCGATTTAATCCTGTCCAATGCAACGGCCTCCACCGCGTCTTACTCCACCTTCGGCACGGCACTGGACACCTTCACCGGCGGCAACACCGCGATTGCCTATACCGACGAGAAACTGGTAAGCACCTATTTTACAGGAGCGAACGGGGCCTTCACATTCGAAGCGATGATTCGGCCTTTTGTCGCCATCACCGCCATCCCCAACCACATGGAAATCATCTCCGGCGACGACGAGGACACCAGTCGCGGCTGGCAGTTCCGAATCACCACCGCCGGTCAGCTTGAATTCAACAATCTCTCCGCCAGCGGCAATCAATTTCTGGCTGCATTGCCGACCACCGGCGTCCATGCTTATGAAGCCGGCAAGTGGTATCATGCCGCGGTCACGTATAATGGTCAGCAAGGCACCGCCGGCAATCTGAAATTCTACTGGACCAAACTCGATGCCGAGACAGGAACCGCCATCGAGCTGGCGTCCTTTCAAATGTCCGGCGATATCAATCCCAATTACGCCCCGGATTTTGCCGTCGGCAATGAAGCCCGCAACGACCCCGGCGAAAATTTCGAAGGATTAATCGATGAAGTCCGCATCAGTTCGATTGCCCGCGGACCCGAAGACATGCTGTTTACCTCCAATCCGTACATCCCGGCATTCGTGACACACCCTGCCGATGTTATCGCCAAACAGCCGCAATCGACCCAACTGACAGCCGTTTTCCAGAGTCCTCTGATTCCATCCGTCCGATGGTTCAAGGCGGATTCCCAGGGCGACATTGAAATCCTGCCTTCCGAGCCGGAAATCACCGTGACTATCACCTATGATATCAGTTCGAGCACCTATACAACCATTCTGAGATTAAGCACGGTAAGCATGGCAGACTCCGGAATGTATTACTGTATTGCCAGCAACGCCCAGGCTCAGGCAAAAAGCAATTCAGCTCAACTTCAGGTCCTCGGGATGACGGCTCACTGGTCCCTGGATTTGGCGGATTTCTCGGCCAATACGTATCTGGACCTGGTCGGCGGCCACCATGCCCAGGCGACCGGCCTTCCAGTCTTTACGGCCGGGTCCGATGGCAAGTCCAGCGGCGCGGTCCTCATCGACCCACAAAACGGCTGGGCACAGACCGAAGCCTTCGACCCCACACTTGGAACTCGCACGATGACGATCAGTTTCTGGGTCAACTGGCAGAATCCCAACTGCAATGCAGAAGATTTATGGATGAAATCCTCCACAACCGAAAACGATATCACTGTGACCGATGGCCTCCGGGCCGATGACCAATGGCATCAAATCTGCGCTGTATTTGACGGCACGCTCTGCAGAATGTATGCCGATGGCATCCGGGTCGCCGAAGGCCCCTGGCCGATGCCGCAGAATACAACCGCACTCATGAATATCGGCTCGTCGCTGGATGGCAGTCAGCCTCTGGCGGCGGCGATGGACGACCTGCGGATTTATAACTACCCCATGACCGATACCGAAGTCGCGGATGTCTATTATGCAATCTCGACAAAGGGCGTCTGTATCCTGGATTTCACCTCGGTCTTTGACCTGACCGGTCCCGATGGCCGGCCGGACTGCCGGGTTGATTTGTTGGATTTTGCGTTTGTCGCTCAAGGCTGGCTTGATATGTACAATGCTCCCGACTTGTCAGGGCTGGCCGCCGACTGGCTGTCATGCAAAC
>DLFY01000105.1 GCA_002482415.1 Phycisphaerales bacterium UBA7708 | reverse complement strand
GACAAATCAATTGACTTTTGTTTGGCGGACGGAGGCATTTTCAGGTTCCAGTTGACAATCTGCCCATCAATCACCGGGCCGCTTTTGAGTCCAATCCGAACCGCTGTCATGCCCGGCAAAAGCCCCTCAGCCGCCAGCCGAATCGGTTTGGAAGATTCATACGCCCCGGCATTAATTGTCTGTGAAATGCTGCGACCGCTGTAATAAATTTGAGTTGCATGCTCGATAGGCTCGGGTGTGTTATTCTGAATCCGGAACACCACAGACTTGTCATCCTGACTCTCGGATGCGACCACCGTCTGTGCAGGGCGGATTTCAAAACAGATCGGCTCCCACCATCGCATATCCATATCCCCTTGTTCAACAAGAGCAAATATACTGCGATGTCCAGCTAAACCGGATGCTTTGGCCGTCAAAGAATGATTCGACGTCTTCATATCCGTGACTGCATGTTGCGGATCCACCACTTCCAGCAATTGGGCTGTGCCAAATTCAACTGTAAACTCCTCATTCAAAGCCGCCACCGTTGGCACAGCGGCTTTAGATAGTAACTTCCCCTCCCAGATAATCTCCACATGATAAGCAGCAGCCGCGGGTGCCGTAATTTCTATCTCCGGTCGGCCAACTGCATCTGGAATCGGTTTCCAGGAAGCAGGTTGCCCATTGATTTTCACACCACCCACTCGATCACGCAAAGCCGCAGCACGCAAACAAAGCGATACCGATTTTGCAAACTTCGTCTTGATTTCATATCGTTCCGTGAGGCCTTCCCGTTTGAAAGTCAATTCAACTTGCGGATGAACCAGTGACGCATGGTCCCACGCTGCCGGAAAGCCCGGCCGCACCGTCAGTTGCCCAGCCAGAACATCCGGCCTGATTCCAAACAGCCCCTCAATCAGACCCCGCGACACCGCACGACTCCATCTGCAAAATCACGCTGACTTTCGCCGCGATAGGCATCATAATAAGTACACATGCCCACATTGCCCGGGCACAGCCCCAGGTACATACTGTCCAGAATGCAGCCCTTGAATAATGCAAATGCGGCATCACCGCGACCGGCCTGCCAGTATGCCAGTGCCGTATGGGCAGCCTCCGCCATAACCACATTATTGACCGACCATGAATACGGCATCCAGTTGGATGTGGGTACCGTAAAATGTCCTTCAGGAACACCCGGACCATGAATCGGAATGCGGGCAATCTGCGTATCGACAAATCGGCTCATCTGCCAGGCCTCCAGCGCGGATGGAACCTCGGAATCCAGGGTATGATAAAACGTATAGACCCCGGCGCGGGAATGAAGCCGCTGCAGGCCAAGCCAGTCTTTGTATTCGGCAAACCACCCTTCCCTCGGCAGCCACAGTTCCTTTCGCATGGCCTTGAGGATTAATTCCGCTTCTTGTTCATATGGAGATGCATCCTTATCCAGCAGCTTTGCCAGCCGGGCCGCCATCTTGTTGTGATAGTAATTATAGGCGGTCGTGTGAGTCACTCCNNCTCCCCCGCCGCTGTACTGCAAATCATCACTGGCCCAGATGGCCGCGTAAGCCTCATAAAGCGGTGAATTGCCGTCATTGAAGGGCCGTCGGAACAGCCGTCGTTCCCATGTCAGATGACGCTCAATCACCGGCCAGACCCGGCGGGCAAACTCCAAGTCTCCCGTCCACTGCAAGTGGCGAAACAGGGTATCGATATAAACCAGGTTCATATCATAGTGTGACTTGGACATAGTTCCATTACTGTGCAAAGACGGCTCATTGCGGGATAAATTCGCCTCCGGATCGGCCGGTAAAATGCTCGCGGGAATCGGCCCGGTATCCTGCTGCCCGGCCCAGTAAGTCAAATGGCGTTTGGACCGCTCATGCCATCCCAGTGCGTCGTTGGCATAAGGCCCGCGCCAGCCCAGCAGTCTTCTTCGCCACGCCACAGCTCCATGCTGAACCGTTCCGGACGGCTCATCCCAGACGGCATCCGCCGCTAGACACAGCGCCGCTGCGGCCGCATTCATATAGGGATCGGGTGTCGTGACAGAAATCGTATTGACAATGTTTTGCCTTTTCTGTTGCGACACATCAAATAAGCTTGCCAGCCCATCAGGTCGAACAGACATCTCTTTTTTATCTTTGCCAAGCCGCTCAAGACAAAGATAGAACGGCTGCTTCGCATCTAATTCTATCCGACCAACAACCACCGCCAGGTCCGGAGTCCTGTCAGCAGATTTGAGTAAATCCGGCAACGCATTCCACAATCGCGCATCGGTAACCGTCTGCGTTGCTTTTCCGGAATAACATCCTCCGATTGTTGCCGTTTTACTTTGGAGAATAAATCCATCGGGGGCAATTTCAAAGATATTCTCGCTACAGTAATCCGGTTTTAATTGGAAAAACCGGCTCACCGGCTCACGCTCACAGCCAATATCCCCATCCCGGCTGCCCCGCTGGCCATTCACGCCCCCATACGCCCACACCAGGGTTACAGGACTTTGCAGGCCAAGCCCCTCCGCTTGCAGTACAAGTCCTTCAAATTGATAGACAGCCAATAGTGTTAATCGAATCTTGCCTTCCTCCAGCAACCGATCCTCGATATCATAGACCATCGATCCCGGACGGTAGCATGCTATAACTTTATCCGCCTCAAAAAGCCATTTTTGCCCCTGACTGGTCACAATACCCAGTCGCAAATTCCCCCCGCGTCCCGGCAGGTACATCACACACTCAGGCAGATCCCCTGCATCAACTCGAAATGCCGTATTCCCCCCATACAAAGGACGATTAAAGAACTCCTTGCCATTTTCGATCACAAAATCTGTCCCCTCAGGCCGATATCGCAGAGGCCGGGCAGTGGAAGCATCGTATTCCGGCCGGTCAGCATTAATCCGCTCCGGCGGCAAAGATTCCCCAAAAGCAGCAGGTATAAAAATCAAGCCCAAAAGATATACAGCGAGTCTCATTCTGTATGTTCGCATAGTCAACTCCGTTATCTTGATGGCAATTGACAGTTTAAATCCGGATAATCAGCATACTGAATTCATATCAACAGTGCAACCCCGAAATTTATGCCCCCAGCCAAATATTTCTGGAATATATTCATCCATTAACATCTCATTCCATAAAACTCCCAATTAAAATCTATCCCTGTCTATTTTTTCTTATTAATTCTGAAAAAACTCCAAAAAAAACTGGAAAAAAGAAAGTTTTTGGCTACAATTCGCAGGCTATGAAATTCGTACTGATAGACAAAGTAACGGCCATGGAGCCGGGAAAATCGTTGACCGCGGTCAAAAGCGTCTCACTGGCCGAGGAATATCTGGCGGACCATTTCCCCATATTCCCCGTCCTGCCGGGTGTGTTATTATTGGAAGGCCTGATCGAATCAGCCTCCTGGCTGGTGCGTCAGAACAATAACTTCGCCCAGAGTATGGTTTTACTGGAAACCGCCCGCAATGTGCGGTATAAAAGCTTTGCCGCCCCGGGCATGCAGATTCGCTACACGGTGACCGCCAAGGCTCTCGAAGACAACGCCAGCAGTTTTACCGGCGTCGGAGTCTGCGGAGACGAGGAAATTGTGGCCGCAAACTTCACCATGCGGCATTTTAACCTGGGCGACGAGAATCCCAAAATGGCCCATGTCGATGGTCAGGTCGTGGACAATATGAAAAAGCGGTGGAAGCTGCTTTACAGTGAATAATCGGTAGTCAATAACATATATCGCCGTCGGCGAAGGATTTTTGGAAACGATATTGGAGAACAGATATTATGGCAATGAGCCGAGATGACATTTTCAATCAGGTCAAGGATGTATTGGTTGATGCGCTGGGACTGGACGATAGCGATGTGACCGAAGACGCCACGCTGATGGGCGATCTGGGTGCCGAAAGCATCGATTTTCTGGACATCGTATTCCGTCTCG
>DLFY01000104.1:18981-19192 GCA_002482415.1 Phycisphaerales bacterium UBA7708 | reverse complement strand
CAGGCGGCCCCCCCGGACCGCCCGACGATTTATGTCTTTAATAGACTGTATGAAATTGATTGTCACAGGCTCGAAAGTCTCCGGTGGCGGAGTTGAACCACCAGGCGGTACCTTCGGTGCCGTTGGGCATCATATTGGGATCATGGACACAGGTGATGGTGTTTCGCCGGTCATCCTGACTGATGAACGGATTGCCGGGAAACGGCCGCAG
>DLFY01000104.1:0-18959 GCA_002482415.1 Phycisphaerales bacterium UBA7708 | reverse complement strand
GACAAAAAACTCCGGCCGGACCGGCTGGCCCGCTTTTGCCTGACCGGGCAGAAGGCCCTCATGGTCGGCCTGATATAAATCGATGGCACAGCGGACCAGGTACAGCGTGTCGGACAACTGAGCCAGTCGCCCTTCACCGGCGGCCCGACTGAACTGCGGTACCACCACCATCGAGATGCCCACAAACAACGCAAACCCGATGGCGATTTCCAGCCATGTGGGTTTTGGATTTAATTTTGGTGGATTCGATTCCATATACCTCGCGCCCCATATAAAAATTTAGAAGTTAAAATGAAGAATTGAGAATGCAGAGCAGATATCCCTTTCATTTGACTTATTTAAACTAACCGATTTTTACTTTCAAGCTCTGGATTCCCGCCTTCGCGGGAATGACAACCTGAAATGACTTTCATGGTTTAAACATTCGGTCAGTTTGAGTTATTCAGGAGTGAATGCAAACTTATTTCATTCTGCATTCTCTATTCTAAATTCTCAATTCATCCCCAAGACAACCCGGATACAGGCCCTTCAGCACTCATGTATCTACCCATGCAATACTTTTAGCGGCACTGGAACGGACACTCGTATGGATTCCCGTCTTCGCGGGAATGACAAACGAATACTATCACAGCCCAAAAGAAAACCGGCCGGGAGATTGCTCTCCCGACCGGCTATATCTTTTCTTGGCTTATGTAAGCTGATTAGTACAGGCCTACATACGCAGTGGATGAAGCGCCACTGTCAGAACCGTTTCCTACGTCAAACGACCAGGTACCATCACCGTTATTGACATAGACCCAGTCACTAGCTGCCGCAGCAGCACCGAGTACATTGTTTCCAGAGAAAGGATTGACGGGGAACTTAACCTGCAGATAGGGACCATAGGTCTCATCACCGGCAGCAGGTGCACCACCCGCAACATTGGTTACTGTCAATAATTGATCAGCAATCGTAGTTGCATCTGTAGGAGCATTGTCATTGTGCTGAATCTTGTACAGGGCAATCGCAGAGCGAATGCTCTGCAGGTTACTCTGCAGGCTGCTGATCTTGGAATCCGTGCTGGCCTGGCTGAACTGAGGTATCACGATGGCGGCCAAGATACCCAGAATGACCACGACGATCAAAATTTCAACCAGTGTAAACCCTTTTCTTGCTCGTTTCATTGTGTGTTTCTCCTTTACTTGTGTGTTTCTTGACATTGTTTTCGGTATCGATTTTTTAAGTCCGGCCACCATAGGCCGGGCCATTTTTGACGCTTTACTATTTTGCTTTGGAATGCCGAAGGCCCTTGACCCGCCAGTCGCGGGTCAGCAGGGCCGGAGGCTAAGATTGAAAGTCCGGCCGGATGGCCGTCCTTATATTAGTCTTTTTCGTGTGTCCATTGGACACTGCCGGGTCGCCTATTCATTTGTCAAAGAACTCATTAATTGCTTCTAAACAAAAGGTAAGAAATAAAATGGGCGGGTGGCAAATGAAGTGTGAAAATTTTTAAAGAAATCGTGAAGATTTTTTAAAGACCGATAAAATCAGGTATAGAGGTATGCAGGTATACAAGTATGCAGGAAAGTGCTGTTTTTAAGCCATTAAATTAGTTGAAATCCACAATGCTGCGGTAATATAAGGTCAATAATTTACTGACTTCTTCAAGCAGTTTGAGCAACTCCGTTGTTTGGCAATATCCAAGATCGCGTGATAAATATAGATAGTATCGCGTTTCTTCCAGTGAGCTATGCGCTATGGTCAGAAACCGCTGTTTTTCGGCTTTGGTTGTTTTTCTGAATCCCTCGGCTATATTGGCGGGAATAGAAACCACCGAGCGACGCATTTGTGCTACAACGCCATACAATTCTTCTTTGGGAAATTGTTTTATAATTTTGTAGATTTCAAGAACGAATTGGTGAGCCTTTTTCCAGACCAGCAAATCTTCAAACCCCTGCGACGACCCCATTATCATGCCTCCTTGCTTTTTTTATTCCTTCTATTCTTGTATACTTGTATACCTTTATACCTGCATACTTCTTTTCATGTCTCCCGTCGGATTGACGATGCGTATGCGGCGCTGGTTCTGGCCGGTGTGGGACAGTTCAATCCGCAGCAGGTTCAGGCCGGACAGGGCCGGCAGGACTTTGTCGGCCCACTCGACCAGCACGATCGCATCGGGCCGGCAGAAATCCTCAAAACCCAGCAATTCAAATTCCCGCAGGCTGTTGAGGCGGTAGGCGTCAATATGATACAGGGTCAGGTCGCCGTCTCCGGCGGCGTACTCGTTGACCAGCACAAACGTCGGGCTGCACACTTTGGTTGGGTCGGGGGCATTCAGGCCAATGGCGATGCCTTTGATCAGGTGGGTCTTGCCGCTGCCGAGGTCGCCAATGAGGGCAACCACCTCCCCGCCGTGCAGGGCCGCGGCCAGCTTCCTGCCCAGTTCGATGGTCTCCTTCGCCGAGTTGGTGATGATTTCAATGATCTTTTCCATTGCTATCTGTATTCTTGTATTCCTGTATTCTTATATTCTTGTTGTTCACAAATGATCAAAGCCTTTGGGCTCCAGCGGGACGATGCGGCCGTCGGACTGCTGCAATTCCATCCGGCCGGAGTCGGTCACGGTTCCCACGCGGACGATATCGCTGAGGGGTTGTAATTTTTGCCATTGGTCGGGGGCGACGGTAAAGAGCAATTCGAAATCCTCGCCATCGTTTAAAGCCGAAGCCAGTGGATCGGCGGATTGCCGGGCGGCATCGGAGATCGGTACACAGGCGGCCTCAATCAAGGCTCCGACCCGGCTTTGTGTACAAATCCGGTTCAGGTCGGTGCTCAGGCCGTCGGATAAGTCCATCATCGCGTGAATGCGGGCCAGCCGTGTCATCTCATAAGCCAACTGCACCCGCGGCACAAACGACAGGTGTTTGCCGGCCAGCGAACCGCCCAGCGGGCCGGAGACGCAGATATAATCCCCCGGCTTTGCCCCGTTTCGCCGCACGGGGGGATGCCATGCGGTCGGTTTACTGAGCATCGTGACATTGACCGCCAGCCGCTGGGACGGTTCGGCCCAGGCGGTGATATCGCCGCCGATCAATTCGCAGTCAAACATCCGCCCCGCCCGAATCAGGCCGGCGTGCAGGGCTTTCAATTCCTGCTGGCTAAAGCCTTTGGGCAGGCCGACCGCGCAGACTGCACACAGCGGAATCGTTGCCATCGCCGCACAATCGCTCAGGCTTGCGGCCATGGATTTATACCCCACCTGCTCCAGCGTCGCCGTCCGCAGGTCAAAATGCACGCCGTCCAGCAGCATATCGGTGGTAATCAGCACCGAAGCCCCGCCATCCAGCGCCACCTGCGCCATGTCGTCGCCGATCCCGATCGGAAAGCGGGCGGGATCGATTTTGCTTTGAGCAGCGAACCATGATGTAATGTTGTCTTCTTTTGGCATTGGTTATGTATATAGGTATATAGGTATATAGATTCAGACGAAATCAACAATACTTCGATAATATAGCGTTAATAACTTGCCAACTTCGTCAGCCAATTTTCTTATCTCTGGTATTTGACAATATCCAAGATCGCGGGACAACAGTAAATAATAACGAGTTTCTTCCAACGAGCCGTGTGCGATTGTCAAATATCTTTGCTTTTCAGCCTTTGTGCTCTTTCTGAAACCCTCGGCAATATTGGCCGGTACAGACACTGCAGAACGCCGTATTTGGGACACAATTCCAAATAATTCCTCTTTTGGGAATCCCTTTGTAACCCTATATACATGCAGAACAAGTTGATGGGCCTTTTGCCAAACCAACAAATCTTCAAAACTCTGAACTGTCTTTCGCATAAGCTCTCTCCTATATACTTATATACCTACATACCTATATACCCTGACTTTACATTTTTTTCAGCCTCTCCCCCCAATACTTCACCTGCGACATCGCCGAGGCACAGCCGCCGGAGCCTTCGGTCTGGTACGATTGGCACACGCCGGCCGGGTTGAGCGTCTGATAGACGTCCTGTTCGATTTTGTCGCAGGCGGCCTGAAACTGCGCCAGCGACAGGTCGGCCAGCTTTTCCTTGCCCTCTTTTTCGCACAGGGCCACCAGTCCGCCGACAACACCATGAGCCTGACGGAAGGGAATGCCCTTGCGGACCAGGTACTCAGCCAGCGCCGTCGCGTCGAGAAAACCGCGATCCAGCCCAGCGGCAATCCGGTCGGTATTGAATGTCGTATGCGAAACAATCGCTGCGGCCATCCGCAGGCACTGGCTGGTCACGTCCGCAGCCTTGAACACGTGCAGCTTATCTTCCTGCAGGTCGCGGTTATACGTCGAAGGCTGGGCCTTGAGAATCGTCAGCATCGCCATCAGGGCGCCATAGACCGAGCCGGTCTTGCCGCGAATCAGCTCCAGCATATCGGGGTTGCGTTTCTGCGGCATCATGCTGGAACTGGTGCAATAGGCATCGGCAGTACGGATAAACGAAAATTCTGCCGCCGTATAAAGAATCCAGTCCTCCGCCAGCCGCGACAGATGGGCGGCAATCAGCGACCCGCAGAAGATAAACTCCGCACAGAAATCGCGATCCGCCACCGCGTCGATGCTGTTATACGTAATGTCGGCAAAGCCCAGGTCCCGGGCCGTCTGCTGCCGATCCAGCGGCAGGGTCGTCCCCGCCACCGCCCCGCTGCCCAGCGGACAGACATTAAGCCGCCTGCGGCAATCGGCCAGCCGGGTGTAATCCCGCGCCAACTGCTCCACAAAGCTCAGCAGGTACGCGGCGATGCTGACCGGCTGGGCCCGCTGCAGATGAGTATAGGCCGGCATGATGGCTTCGGTGTATTTGGCGGCCAGCGTGACAAAGGCCCGCTGCAACTGGACAATGTAGCTCTGGATCGCCTCGATTTCGTCCCGCATCCACAGGCGGATATCGGTGGCGACCTGGTCATTGCGGCTGCGCCCGGTGTGGAGCTTGCGGCCGGGATCGCCGATTTTTTTGATCAGGGCCGACTCGACGGCCATGTGGATATCTTCCTGGGTCTTGTCGAAGACGAACTTGCCGGCGGCAATCTGTTCGGAAATCTCGACCAGTCCGGCCTGAATCGCCTCAAATTCCGCTTTGGTGATTATCTTCTGGGCCGCCAACATCCGCGCGTGGGCAATCGAACCGACGATATCATATTGATACAGCCGCCAGTCGTACGACAGCGACTCCACAAAATCCACCGCCAGTACATCCGTCGAACCGTCCAGCCGATGCTGCCAGCTTTTTTCCTGCTTGGTCATAAATCTACTCCAGTAAAGGACTTTAGAGATTTTAACTGATTGATAATACAAGATTTGCGTAAAAAGTCAAGACGCCTGAATTATCGAGCGTGCTTTCTTTTAAAAACTTGCATTTTACGCATAAGAGGGCATAATATATGTACTTTGGCTACAAGGAAATTGAATTTGACTAAACAGGCAATCACAACTTTGGATAATTTGCGGAATACTTAAAAAATGCATCAAGCCATATTGAAGGAATCTCTAACCAGACCTGCTATACCCAACGGGTATGATTTTTCCGCGAGCAAAACAAGCAAGTGGTTGAAGCTACTGTACTTAGCCGCGACGAAACGGGAAATTTCAAGTAGGATCAGTATAATTAAATTATGAGGGAGTATTAAAATGCAGAAACAAACACGGATTTGGACACATGCGTCTTGGGCATTCAACCAGAACACAAGCGGATTTCAATTCTTTGCAAAGCAGTACCACCAGGGTTCGCGGATCAAAGGAAGAAAGAAGAAACCGGCTCACATCACCATAGAATCCTTGAATGA
The DNA here is from genome assembly GCA_002482415.1 of Phycisphaerales bacterium UBA7708. Taxonomy (GTDB): domain Bacteria; phylum Planctomycetota; class Phycisphaerae; order Sedimentisphaerales; family Anaerohalosphaeraceae; genus Anaeroglomus. The sequence goes on along the minus strand of DLFY01000104.1, from coordinate 13,153 downwards.
GATTATGCTCTTCAAAGGGTTTCCTGTTTTGCTGATCATATTAGCTGCTGTTGTTTTAAACGGGTGCCAGGTTCCTTCCGGCTATTTGGGAGTCAATTACCGCTATGCCCCTGCCCACGGCGGGACGACCCCGCCCAATGGGGAGCCGTATGATGCCATGTTTTTCAAAAACTATGGCGTCAATCCCTTTATCGATACGGAGGATGACCACCTCTCCACTTTTGCAGCCGATGTGGACAGCGGCAGCTACACCCTGTGCCGCCAGTATCTGCGGGATGGCCACCTGCCGCCTCGGGATGCGGTGCGGGTGGAGGAATTTGTCAATGCGTTTGAGTATCACTATCCGGCTCCCGCCGAATCGATCTTTGCCGTCTATGCCGAGGCCATGCCGTGGACTTTTGACGCCTCCCGCCGGAATACCTTTTTGATGCGGATTGCCCTCAAAGGCAAGGAAATCCTGGAAGAAAATCGCAAGCCCGCCATCCTGACCTTTGTTATCGATGTCTCCGGCTCGATGGAAGAGCAAGATCGGCTGGAACTGGTCAAAAAGAGCCTGAAAATCCTGATCGATCGTCTTGGTCCCGATGACAAAATCGGCATCGCGGTGTATGGTTCCCGGGGCCGGCAACTTCTGGCCCACCATGATCTGCGCCACAAATCCGCCATCCTTAAGGCCGTTCAATCCCTTCGGCCCGAAGGGGCCACCAATGCCGAGGAGGGAATTCGCATCGGCTACGAGATGGCCGAAGAGGCCTTTGTCCCCGGTTATATCAATCGCGTCATTCTCTGCTCGGATGGGGTTGCTAATGTCGGTCGAACCGGGCCGGACGAAATCTTCAAGGTCATCAAGGACAAGGCCGACAAAGGGATTACGCTATCGGCGCTGGGATTCGGCATGGGCAATTACAATGACGTCCTGATGGAACAGCTCGGCAACAAGGGCAACGGCTATTATGCCTATATCGACACCCTCGAAGAGGCTCAGAAGCTCTTTGGCGAAAACCTTACCGGCGCCCTGCAAATCATCGCCCGGGATGTCAAAATTCAGGTGGATTTCAATCCGCAGGCCGTCCGCAGCTACCGGCTCATCGGCTATGAAAATCGCGATGTTGCCGACAAGGATTTCCGCAATGATATCGTCGATGGAGGAGAAATCGGCGCCGGCCATGCTGCGACAGCCCTGTACGAACTCAAACTCCAGCCCAATGCGGCGGGCACACTGGCGACGGTGCATGTCCGGTATAAAGACGCCGACACCTTTGAAGTCACTGAATTCAAGTCCCCCTTCCAGACCAGCGAAATCACGGCCGGACCGGACCAGACCAGCAAGGCCTTTACGCTTGCGGCAACCGTGACCGAATTTGCCGAAATCCTGCGGGAAAGCTACTGGGCCAGACAGGCTGACCTTGAAACAACGCTGCAAAAGGCCAGACAGCTTGCCGCCGGCGATCCCGGCAACGCCCAGATTGCAGAACTGGTGGATTTGATCGCGCGGGCTCAAAAACTGCTGCAGAATAAAACGGCTCAGTCAGAAACACCACTCCAGCCCCAGACAACCGACGTCCTCCAGCCCTTGCCCATGGAGCAAAAATAATCCGAACACTTAAAAAATCAGGGGTGGGCCGCAAAGCCCACCCCTATTTTTGATAGATACAATATAGTCGCGACAAGATAGACGGTATCTATTCAAGCATAGCCAATTAACAAATTGAATCAATCTCTTCCCTGTTGGTTACATATATACCCAACGGGTATGATTATTCCGCGAGCAAAAGCAGCACATGGTTGATGCCACTGTACTTAGCCGCGCCGAAACGGAAAATTTCAAGTACGATCAGTATAAGTAGAGATTGTCAAGTGAACAATCTGGCCATTTTGTCCAAAACGACCGGGGAAATAACCTATGCCGCTGGTAATTAACATACAGGTATCCTTAAACCGAAACCAGCCGCGATCCAGAAACCGCCCATAACGGGAAGGGACAAGCAATGATCCCGCCCCTGGTAATCGGACTTTCCCGCCATGGGTGTGACCTGCAAGCACAAGCGAGGCTGCATGCCGGGATGCAATTTTAATGTTGTCCGGCGTGTGAGATAAAGCGATACACACGCCCTGAATTTTCAGCGACAAGCGGTCTTCTCTCCAGGGCGTTTCCAGACCCAGTAATGTTAATTCCAGACTCGGAATGTAAACCGCATCGTTCGATAAGACCGTGATGGCGTAATTTTTTGCATGGACCTCAATGATTTCCGAGCGTCCTGCTTCATCGTCATGATTGCCGCGAACCAGAAAGATGCCATAACGATTCTTTACTCCGGCAAAGACTTTCAAAATTGATGGGATCAGGTCATTTCGTTCGGTTAAATCGCCAAGAATAAAAACGAAGTCATACTCACAATCTAACGCACTGCAAGCTGCTGAAAATTGTTCCAGGCCCCCAGAATTATTGCAATGCAAATCCGAAACAACAAGTGCCTGAACCGGCTGTTTAAGATGAGGAATCCGGCAGTATTCATGCCTTAGTTCGATTCCCGGCGTCAAATTCCGATCAACTGAATCTGCCGGGCTGTCCTGCTGGACAAACGGATGTATGCCGCATCGGGGAGGATACAAGTACAGCACGACAGTCAGACAAGACTCTATCATGCAAAGAAACAAGAAGAATGATTTCAAAGATGTGTCCTGAAACAACAACAGCAATAAATAAGGGCAGAGGAACAACAAACCCATCAGAACCAGCCCCGTAATTCGGACAACAGCGCCAGGCATCGTTCGACTATATGAACCGAAAACACGGCATCCCGCATCGACCATCAGGCATACCAGCCCAATTACAGTGACTATGGCAACCATCCCAATCATCACAGTTTAGGCCTCACAATCCACTCTGGAACTTTTGTGTGTATATTTCGGAATACAGCATTCAATACGATCAATTAATTCAGCTTCCGTTGTCATTATTGCCCTCAACGCATAAATAATGACGAGCCTTGGGTTTAAACACATCCTGCATTCTGAGCCAATCCAGATCGATTAAATTAAACGCGTCCGGGTGGATGTCGGCATAACGCAGCACCCTGTCAATATTGGAAATAGTATAGGCACTTGCAAGCACACTGTTGTCATCAAATACACCTTTGTTCCCGACATACCGAACACCTACAAAGGCACTGGAAACCTCTGGAAGCAATCGTATCCAGAATTGATGATACGTTTTGATGGACAGGGTTTTCTTTCCAAGCTGGAAGGTTTCTTCTTCCCATCGACCATCCCGCGGCTCATTGGGGTCATCCAGCGAATAAGCCAGCCGGACATACCCATGTTGTTTGAAAAGAGTATCCAGGTCAGCTCTCACCTGTTCGGGAGACACCTCTTGAGGCAAAGCATAACCGAGTGCGTAAATTGGGTTAGAATCTCTCGACATTATGTTATAGAACGGTTCTTTCGCCATTGGATGGGGAACCAGAACATCGGGGAAACACTCCGGTCGGATTGAAAAGGTTTCAATCTGATAGGAAGCTGCCGATGATTTTTGGAATGAAATCATCAGCAGAAGCCCGACAACCAGCCCGATTCCTATAACATTAAAACCCAATACCACCGGCCATTTTGCTTCAAAGGATACGGTTTTTTCAGCACGAAAAAGACCAGCGATGGCCGTAAACAACAAGACCCATCCCATCGTGGATAACCACAAAATATCAACCTCGTTAGCCCAATTCCAAACGACTCCAATACATGCATAAGGAATGATCCCTACTCCCAGGATAATCAACCGCTTTACGAATGGCTGATTGGTCAATCCTATAATTCGCATCAGCCGAATCATGCATACCACACCAATAAGGCATTGTATTATTCCCGCGACAAGAAGAACTGACGCAGGAATTCCCATCTCCACCAGACGACAGGCATCCATTCCGGTTCCTTCGATAATATCAACAGCCCAATACTGCCCATTGTTAATCAAGACTATCGGCCCGAACAATAGCAGCGGCAATAACAAAGGTCTGGGCCATCGTATCAACAGCACAAAGAGAAGGATTCCAATGAGACTTGATCCAATCGCGCCGGCTGCTATATAAAAAATAGGATGCTCAATTGAATTCGAGAAGCAATACGACCAGCCAAACGGATCAACTACAATACCGAATGGATCCCCTCCACTGATCAGGGCGGCGCCGTAATGGCATAATTCATGGACATATTCGGCACCAAGATAAGCCAGAATAAAGGACCCCAACAATAGAAAGCCCATCTTCACCGGTGATTGATTATTCATGGCAAGCTCCTTCTGTTATTATTTCTGTGCCCTCTCAAGTGCCTGGCGTTCTTCTTTGGGGCGGCTTTTCCAGCGGCGGTGCAGCCACCAGTATTGGGCCGGGTCTTTGCGGATGAAATCCTCGATGGCTTTGGTGTATTCCTGTGTCACCCACCGCAGCGGGTCGGGTTTGTCGGCCCATTCGTGCGGGTAGATAATCCGTGTCGGCTCCATCTCGAAGAAGAATTTCTTATAATGCTGCCGGCAGCCGCCAATAACAATCGGCAGATTGTACTGCATCGCCACCAGGCCGATGCTCTTGTAGGTGCTGGCCTTGCGACCAAAGAAATCGACAAACACACCCTTTTTGCCCGCATCCTGGTCGGCGATAAAGCACAGCGTCGCCCCATCCGCGGCCAACTGGTCCATCATCTCGGCGGCGCCCTTTTTATAGATAATCTTCTGGCCCCTGCTTTCGCGGACGCTCATCAGCCAGCGGTTGATAAACGGATTATCCAGCGGCCGGGCGATGCTGTAAATCTTCAGGCCGTACAGGCTCATCAGGTAGCCGATGATTTCGAAATTGCCGTAATGGGCCGTCACCATCAGCAGGCCCTTTTCCTCTTTCATCATCCACTTGATCCGCTCGATGTTGCGGAAGCTGAACATCGTTGGCCAGGTTTCCAGCTTCACCAGCCGCGGCGTAAACAAGACATCCATCACCATCATCACAAGCTGCTCAAACGACCGCCGGCCGGTAGCTTCCAGCCAGGCCTCGTCTTTGTCCGGGAAACTGGCCCGCAGGTTGTCCAGTGCGCGCTGTCGGCCGCGATGATAGCGTTTCCACATAATCCGGCCAATCCAGCAGGCCGTCCGCAGATTTGCCTCCACCGGGAAACAATAAAACAGCCCCGTCAATACCCGCACAAAAAGATATAACAGGTAATCGGTAACGACATTGCCTTTTTTCTTTTTCTTTTTTTCCTGAGTCATAGCTGGCGGCCATTATCCCCCTAAATCCGGCTTTGTCAAGTCCGGTTTCCGACCCATAAAGCCATAAAATGCTGGCGTTTTTCTCAGATTTCCGTATATTTACCTCCCCAGCAGACATCTATATTTACAGGACAAGCAGTTGAGGGATGTATGGCGTCGAACCTGAATCGCAGAACTTTTTTGAAATGGAGTGCCGCGGGTGCAGTTGCCGCGGCGATGCCGGAGTCTGCCCGTGATGTCCAGATGCTGGGACGGTTTACCGCCACGCCCGCATCCAAAAAGATGAATATTCTGATGATATTCATCGACGAACTGAACACCTGGATCGAACCTTTGGGGGGCCACCCGCAGGCCAGAACCCCCAACCTGATGCGGCTGGCCCAAATGGGTATCGTTTTTGAAAATGCCTACAGTCCCGCCCCGCAGTGCAATCCGGGCCGGACGGCTATTATGACCGGCTTGCGTCCTTCCAGCAGCGGCATTTATGAAAATAATGTCTGTTTTCGCGATAAACCCGACCTGAAAGAACGCCTTACTCTGCCGCAATTCCTGCGGAAAAACGGCTATAAGACACTGACCGGCGGCAAAGTCTTTCACCTGCCGCAGGGCAAATTCGCCGATCCGCAATCGTGGGATGTGATGTTTCAGCAGCGCTGCGGCACACCCGCCCCGGCCAAGGACAAACAATACGCCCACCGGCTCAACGGCAAATTCAGCAGCTCGTATTATAACTCTGCCATCGACTGGGCGCCGCTGGAGGTGGATGCCAGCAAAACCGAAGATTGGAAGACCGCCCAACTGGCCAGCAAACTCCTGCAGGAAAAACACAACAAGCCCTTTTTCCTGACCTGCGGATTCTTTCGTCCGCATTTGCCGTGGTATGTGCCGACTGCCTATTTCGATATGCACCCGGCTGACAAAATCGTCACCCCGGCCTACCGCCGGGACGACCTCGACGATATCCCGATGGCGGGGCGACGACTGGCCGGCGGCTCGGACTTTCGCCTTATTCGAGATAACGGGCTATGGAATAACGCCATTCAGGGCTATATGGCCAGTGTGTCTTTTGCTGATGCCTGCGTCGGGCAGGTTCTGGATGCCCTGGAAGCCGGCCCGTACAAAGACAACACCATCATCGTCCTGTGCGGCGATCACGGTTTTCATCTGGGCGAAAAAGACCATCTTGAAAAAAACACACTGTGGGAAACGTCCACGCATACGCCGTTGATGGTCGTCGCGCCGGGCCTGACCAGTGAAGGCAGCCGGTGCAGCCAACCGGTCAGCCTGCTGGATATTCACGCGACACTGATGGAACTGGCCGAAACCCCCTCCCGCAAGGACATCGACGGACGCAGCCTTGTGCCGCTGCTGGACAATCCCGATAAGGAATGGAACTATCCGGTCCTGATGACTGCCCGCTATAACAACCATGCCGTCCGGGATTCCCGCTATCGCTATATTCGCTACTCCGACGGCAGCGAAGAATTATACGACCACGCCGCCGACTCCAACGAATGGACCAACCTCATCCCGCGTGAACAATATCGGCCTGTCAAAGACCAACTGGCCCTCTGGCTGCCGTCCCGCAACGAGCCGGATTTCACCCCGCCTCAGCCCAAAAAAGAAACACCCAAATAATCAGAACGCATAGATATCCATCCAGTGATTTGCAAATACCGCCAGATCACCGATGTCCACCGCCTGATTTTTCGGCACGGAGATATCACACGCCGGATTGTAATGGGCCTGACCCTGCTGACTCATCCACGCCGCGGATAACAGCATCAAATCCGGCAGCTTCACATCGCAGCTTGCATCGAAATCGCCGACCATGGCTTCAATGGGCAGCGTGCCGATTAGTTGGATCGAAGGCAGCCATCCGCCGCCATAGTAATAACCATTATTATACCAGAAATCCCACGTCAGCGGACTGGTATGCTGGGCCTTTTCGGTCACAATGGTCGTGACCCGCGAATCCTGCACATCATGGAATAAATACAAGCCCGTATCTTCTGAAATCGTCGTATTATTGAAACTGAAATCAATCAGCAGATTTTTTACGCCGTCATACAGAAATGGCGTCTGGAAATGGAAGTTGTACCATCCCTCAGTCGTTACTGTCACATCCCCCTGATAGACCATGGACCAGCCGGTGGTCAGGAAATCCGACACTACATTATCGTAATAGGACATCGTCGTATGCTGCATCCGAATGGTCCATTCATCCAGTGTAATCGGCGTGGAGAAAAAATAGACCGCAAGGTCCGTGATATACTTTGAAGCACCGATATCGCTTTTCAGATACAGCGCCTGCGACCGCGCCGCATAATAGTTGGTATTAATCATGGTGTTGGTGCCGATTCCGCTGTCGATCCCGAATCCAGCAGTCACGGTGTTGTCGACATTAAGCGTCACCGCAGCGATATTGGAGTCCCCGCCGGTCGGACTGACACCGCCATCATTGGCCTTAAAGGAAAAAATATCCTGCCNNATAGGGACACGGCGTATAAACCACCGAGCCGGCATCCGCCGCCAGCGGCCACGGCGCCGTCGTAATCGCCCCGTAGCCCGGCTGACTCAAAAATCCATGTTCCGGCAGCGACACAATGATATAAGTCAATTTATCCGGCGGGCTGGGCAGGTGGTCGTCCAGCGCCTCAAGCCCAATCGTCACAGGATTCAGCGAAGTGCAATCCACCGTCGCATCCATGGCCGTCGGCGGTGTGGCATTGGTCGCCACAAACAAAATCCCCCAGATGTTGCCGCTGGCCGCGTTCCAGTCCTGCGATTTGCCTGTCGAGGCCGTTTTATCCGCAAAGGCATAGCCGCTCTTGACCGCCGAAATACGGAAGGAGGTATTGGACGCCAGATTTTTCAGGGCGAAAACGCCCCGGCTGTTGGTGGTTGTCTGCTTGACCGCAGTTGCCCCTGATAGGCCGTTACCGTGACCCCTTCCAGCGGCAGCCCGGCCATGCTGGTAATCCGCCCGCTGATGATTTCACCGGTCCCGCTGACATAGATATTATAGACGCAGTCGGTCATCGCGTTGAATGTATAACCCGCGGTAAAATTCGGCAGTTGATACCAGGCATCGTCCAGCCCGCCCCAGCCCATATTCAAATGATGATACATCAGGCCGGAGTTGTAGCCGTATCCATCGACCACGACGGCATGTCCGACTCCCGGGCCGCTGATTCCCAGCAGCACCGGCAGCGCTGCATCCAGATCGGCATGACCATGCCCCACAATCCCGCATCCCCGGCGGATGAGAAACTGTTGCTGAAAACGCTGTTGCTGTATCCGAATGTATTTTTCAGAGCATCATTGGCCGAACCCACGCCGGCACCCGAACCCGTCGGCGTATAGCCCATCCCCACCGATACCCCCGCATCGTAACACAACGCCCCAATCGCCTGCCGCTGGGTCACAGTCAGCCCCCCGGCCTGCGGATCGTACGGCATCTGGTTCCAGTTATACGGACCGCCCGCCCCATTACCGCCCCGGGTATTCCAGGTCTGCTCCACCTCATCCACATGAATCTTGAACGATTGCACCCCGATGCCCGCCGTCGGCCATGCATAATGCCGCATCAACTGCGCCATCGCTGTCGCCACACAGCCCGTCGGATATTGGTTGGGTGTATAGTAATTATAACAGGGCTGCCCGTCCACTTCGTCCTGCCCCCATTTGACCTGCAGCAGCGGCGCTACACGGACATCACTGACCGAGGTCATCCCGGCCGCTTGAATTTCCCCCTGCTCAGCCGTCCCCGTCGCGGAGCCAATCAATTGCTGCCATAAATCTTTATTGACCGTTCGTGAATCTTTGTACTGCACTGAGCTGCTGTCAGCAACCCCCGCCGATGCCACCACACGCACGCACGAAAGCCGTTCCTGCATATCCTGCCGCAGCAGAACCACCAGCGGATTATCCGGCGTATCCGCAAACCGCCCCGTCTCCGAGAAGGCAATCACCGGCTCAATCGCATCATCCGACGAAAGCACCACGAACCCCTGCGGTTCCAGTTCGACGACGTAATAGAGAATCCGACCCTCTGGGTCTGAATAGGATTTAATCTGTCCGGCCTGCTGACTTAAATACTGTTCCATCGGGGCGGGATTGACCCTGAGCCACCCGCGGGCCGCAAGTTCTACCTGCGATTGCTCGACCGGTCCGGCCCACGCCGCACAGCAAAACACCCATCCTATGAACAAACCTATCTGTCTCACACTACCCTCCGCTTTATCGTAAACCTTCTTTATTGGATATGCCGCATAAATATGGATAAAATTATACCCAATTCACCCCTTCGATTCAATTGAAAATGTCTGCCGGCCGCCGGCACCCGACTTTTTGCCTCTTTAAACCGCTTTTTTCTTGTCAATTTCGGTCTTTTCTGCTCAAATTTGACTGTTTTCTCTTAACAACTGCATGAAATCGAATACAAACACGGTGGACAACAATGGCCGAACCTAAAACCATCATTACCGTTGGTATCTGCCCTGCATGGGATGTCACCTGCCGGGTTGATGGCTTTGTCTGGGGCGAACATCAGAAAATCGACTCGCAGACCCTGACCTGTGCCGGTAAAGCGATGAATATCTCCTCGGCGCTGGCCTGGATGGATATCCCCAGTATCGCCGCGGGCCTGTGGGGACAGGCCGACTTCCAGCAGATGCTTGCCGCCGTCGAACCGCTCAAGCCCTGGGTGGAGATTCGCCTGACCGCCGCCCCCGGCACAACCCGCCACAATATCACCCTCATCGATACCCGCTCGGGACAGGAAAGCCATCTTCGCGCTCCTGATACACTGGCTAACGCCGCCTCGCTGCGGTCCCTGGCCGACGACCTCGATGCCATCGTCCGGCCCGGCAGCATCGTCGCACTGGCCGGCTCATTGCCGCAGGGTACCCTGCTGGATGAATGTCTGTCCATTATCGCCCGCCTGCGCAGCCGCGGGGCCCACATCGTTCTGGACACCAGCGGCCCGGCCCTGAAAAAAGCCGTCCAGCAAGGCGGACTCGAACTGATCAAGCCCAATCTCGACGAACTGCGGGAACTGCTGGACGAATCCATCCCCGATACGGAGCCGGATATCATAGAGGCCGCCCGCACCCTGTGCCGGCAGGTTCGCATCGTTTTAGTCAGCCGCGGCGCCCGGGGCGCCGTCGCCGTCACTCAGGACAAGGCCTGCTCCGGCCGCATCGTCAATCCCCCGGCCCGGGTCGTCAATACCGTCGGCNNCTGCGGCGATACCCTGCTGGCCGGCTTCATCGCTGAATCCGCACAAGGCAGCGACCTCGGCCCGGCCCTCCAGACCGCCCTCAAAGCCGCCTCCGCCCGAGCCTTCGGCCTCATCCAGACCGCCCCCTGGCCCGCAGCCCGGGACGCACTGCAAGTCGAAATCACAGAGTTATAACCTCGATACCCGGAGCCGAGCACGATCAGGGACATTGAAGGAAGGAATAAATCATGAGCATAGGACATAAAACAATTGGCAACTGGCCTTATTTCCCAGGCAGCACTTTTGATGGTTGTCCTTCTAAATACGAAGGGAAATAAGATGCTAAAAACACACTTAATTATAAAATATAAACCGCGTAACCAAACTCATATTAATGCAATTAAATCCGGTTATAAGCTTCTCTATACTATTTCTTATGAGGTGTTGTCAGATATAATGAATTATCTTAAAAACAATCATGTAGAATGTGGTAGAATCAAAGAGGCTACTTGGCTCGTAGGATGTCTATGTATAGTTAAGCATAGAAAGGTTTCAATCGGGGTGAGATTCCCATTAAACTATCCCTGTAGTGAATCAGGAATAATCGTATTAATCTGTGAAAATTATTGTTCATTTTGGCGATTTTTATTTAATCGTCCAAAAGATGAAGAGCGTTATTCTGGGGAAACCTTAAAGAAGTTTGTTCAGCTTGTCGACGAAGCTGTTCGGAATAATGATCGCATGAGTATCCATCGTAATTGGATGGATCGCACGGAATATCTTTCCGCGATTCGATCTGAAAATATAGATAGCTTATTAAAGGAAAAATAATATCCAGAGATAGCAGAGCTGTTGAAAAAGTCTCATAGTTAGAAATGGCGGTTCCTATTTTTATAATGGGTGCAGATATGACTCTTCAAGACTTAAAAACAGAAATCATAAAAAACAATATCAATGAAGAAAAAATCCGAGTAGATGCCCCCTATTACTTAGATCCCGTCTTGACACTTATGAAAGATCAAAAAGAAGCGGGATGGAGAATAATATCGTATGATAAAAATATTCTTGTTGAAAATGAGTTTTTTTGTGCTCAACATGATGCTTGCAGATATTTCTTAAAATGCATATTATCTGAGCCATGGTATCGGAAGAATTATGATCCAGCTAAGTATGAAAGCATGAAAGAAGAAGCAAAAATATTACTGCAAATATATGGCTTTGAATAGAAAATATAGGGGCAGTGGGGCTGTTGAAAAAGTCCCACTATCCCTATTTTCCCCTGCTTCGATTTTTCTGACTTCCTCTGACGCTGGAAGCTTCAGCTACTTTTCCTGATAGCTGATTTTGACGACCGAGGCAATCGCATCCGGGGCCTGCTGCGGCAGATTAATAATCACCCCTTCGCCGTCGGCTTCGATTTTCAAGGGCGTTTTTGCATCGGCCAGCAAACACACCTCGTTAATCTGTGACTTTCGGACAGGCACAGCCAGCCGCCCATCTTTGGGCCAGTCAAACACATGCGCATAAATCACCCCCGGCCTGCGGGTATAGCGGCCCCATGCCGGCGCCTCGAAGGGGCTGGCGGTAGTCTCGTAAATCGCCTCGCTGTTGACATCCATCCACCGGCCAATCGCCTGCATGGACCTGACGCTTTCTTCCGGAATCGAGCCATCCCCTTTGGGGCCGATATTGAGCAGATAGTTGCCGCCCTTGGAGACAATATCCACCAGATTCCGAATCAGGGTCTGGTCCGACTTCCAGGCCTTGTCATGCTCGGAATACCCCCACGTGGTGTTCAGGGTCATGCACACCTCCCAGTCCACACCTTCGACGCCGGTCGAAGGAATCGTTTGCTCCGGCGTGGTGAAATCGCCCTGCTGGTAATTCCAGGTCTTGAGCCGGCCCACCGAGTCGGTGGCTTCGATATCCGGAATATGATAAAGCCGATTGTTCGAGATAATCCCAGGCTGGAGATTTCGCACCATCGCCATCAATTCATCCGCCCGCCAGAACGGTCCTTCATTGCCTTTTTTGGAATAATCCCACCAGATAATATCCACCGGACCGTAATGACGCATCAGCTCCTCGGCCTGGTGATGGAGATAGTCGATGTAGATCGCGTGGTTCCGCGGCCCGTTGGGCGAAGGGATTTTGCGCAGCGGATGCGGCAGTTGGCTGGCCGCGGTATAGTCGTACTGCGGATGATGCCAGTCAATCACGGAATGATAGAAGCCGACCTTGAGCCCCTCGGCACGCACCGCATCGACGATCTCAGCGCAGAGGTCACGCCCCACCATATCTTTGGCATTGTAGGTCGTGTACTGGGAATCGAACAGGGCAAATCCATCATGGTGCTTGGTGGTAAAGACCACATAGCGGCAGCCGGCCTGTTTTGCCAGCCGGGCCCATGCGACCGCGGAATCTTTGGCGGGCTGAAAACGCGGCACCGCTTCGTGGGCATACTCCCACGTGTCGGCGTTGACATAATTCTGAATCCATTCCATGCCGCCCCGCGTGCCCACGGCCTTGTCCTTCCAGGTGCCGGCCAGGCCGGAGTACAGCCCCCAGTGAACAAACATCCCGAAACGTGCCTGCCGCCACCAGGCCATGCGAGCATCGCGCTGCTGTGCGGTTTCTTTTTCCATGGATTTGTCCTCGGTCTGGGCCGCAAGCGG
>DLFY01000224.1:8775-10575 GCA_002482415.1 Phycisphaerales bacterium UBA7708 | reverse complement strand
AAAATCGGCATAACTTATTGAAGAAGCAGCAACAAGACATACAAAGTATGCTATATAATGTTTCATAGACACCTTCCCATTGGGGTCGAACTGTTTTATTTCATTATATATATTTCAGTTATCGACTTTTTTAGGGGGTAAATTTCTAAACATCCCTCTAATAAACGTCTGAACCCCGGGGGGTATTAAAAAAAATTTGCAAAGATTTGTCAGGTTCGTATAATGTCCCACTTATCCCGGCTTTTCGGGATTCTGTAGAGGAAATCTAATCAAATAAGTGAATTCAGGCCGGCTCGGCCCAGACGTTGTCTGCCGGCTGCCCAGTACAAAGGAAACAGNNAGGAGCACAACCGAATATGGTAACAACAGCGGAACTCCAGACGGAATTGTTTGGCAAGGATTTGCCGTCGTTCGAGCAGATTAAAAAGCTCTCCGTGGTCGTCAATTCCAGCGATCGCATCAGAGACGCCATCCGGCAGAAAGCCCAGGATAGCAGTTCCAACCCCCTGGCCGCAGGTATCGCCCTGTGGCTTTGCGGCAGCACCAGCCAGGCCGAAGAACTGCTCAAGAAGGCCAAAGACTGTGCCCAGAAGAGCCTGGCCCTCGGTTCTTTATATCGGGCACGGGGCATTTACGACAAAGCCATCGAACAGTTTGAGTCGGCCAAAAAACAGCAGGCCGAGTCACTGACGGTCGCCATGGAAAAGGCCGAAACCTACCGCCGTGCCGGACAGTTTGACGAAGCCCAGAAGGAAATCAAAACCTGCATCAACTTCCAGAATGTCAGCGCCGAGTATCATTATCAGCTTGGCCGCCTGCAGGATGCCCTGGGGCAGTACGATGAAGCCGCGGACAATTACCTGGCTGCCATCAACCTCGACCCCAACCATGTGCAGGCTGTTTTCCAGTTGGGCTACATCAATGACCTGCGCGGCGAGGAGGACATTGCGATGGAGTATTACAAGAAAGCCACGCAGATTCTTCCGTCCCATGTCAATGCCCTGATGAACCTGGCTGTTTTATATGAAGATCGTGAAGATTATTACAGGGCCATGCAGTGCGTCAATGCCGTGTTGCGTTCACATCCCGGCCATGCCAAAGCCGCCCTGTTCAAAAAAGACATCTCCAGCTCGCAAACCATGATTTATGATGAAGAGCGGGAAAAACGCAAGGATCGCCAGAACAAGATTCTGGAAATTCCCATTTCCGACTTTGAGCTGTCGGTACGCAGCCGCAACTGCCTGAAAAAAATGAATATCTGCACCCTCGGCGACCTGCTGCGAACCACGGAAGCCGAACTGCTGTCCTATAAAAACTTCGGTGAAACCTCCCTGCTGGAAATCAAAAAGATTCTGGACAGCAAGGGCCTTCGCCTCGGGATGGCACTGGAACAGAAAGCCGGCGCCGCCCCTGCATCCGCCACCGAGGATGTCGGCGGAGCCAGCCCTGAACTGCTCAATAAATCCGTGGATGAACTGGAACTGTCGGTTCGCGCCCGGCGCGCCCTGGCCAAGCTGGGCGTCAAGGTATTCTATGACCTGGTCAGCAGGACCGAGGCGGAACTGCTGGGATGCAAAAACTTCGGCGTCACCAGCTTGAACGAAATCAAGGAAAAACTGGCCAACTTCGGCCTGGGCCTGCGTAAGCTGGACTAATCCGGACGTTCCGGTCGAGTTTGTGCGGCATTCAGGAAGGAACCTATTTGTTGGCGTTAAACAAACCCAGGCCCGCAGCATACGGTAACACGATACTGTGGGCCTTTATCGTCTCCGCCCTGCTTGTGGGCGGATGTGCGAAACG
>DLFY01000224.1:0-8759 GCA_002482415.1 Phycisphaerales bacterium UBA7708 | reverse complement strand
GCGATGGATGCGGGTTTTGCTCTTTGGCAATCGAACAGAGTGTGTCGTCAGCGCTCCTGACGGATTTACCGCAGCCGATGAGTCCCACGGCGTGCAGGCGGGCTTTTCCGATACGAGCGAGCCGGTCCGGATTCGTTTTCAAAACGGCAAAATCCACCTGGGCGACCTGCGAATGGACGGCCCGGTTGTGATTTGCCCGCGGCAGCCNNACAGGGATATCGCGGCAATCTGGTTATTTCCGCTGCAGAAGACCCGAACAGCTTCAGTGCCGTCAATCATGTGCCGCTCGAATCGTATCTGCTGGGTGTGGTTGGTGCGGAAATGTATAGCTACTGGGAACCGCAGGCCCTGCAGGCCCAGGCCATTACCGCAAGGACTTATGCATTATACGTCAAGTCCCGCTTTGGCCGGAACCGGTCCTGGGATGTCACAACCACCCAGGCCAACCAGGTCTATCGTGGCCTTGCCGCAGAAACAGCAACGGTGCGACAGGCCGTGGAGGCCACCCAAAACCAGGTATTGACCTGCAGCAATGGAGATGGTGTCGATGCGATTTTCCCGACCTATTACAGCTCCACCTGCGGCGGTCATACCGAAGACAGCCGCAATGTGTTTGGAGATACGTTCGCTCCGCTTGGCGGGGTGCCGTGTCCGTATTGCGAACCGATTGCCCGCGAACGGTTCTGGAACTGGGGGCCGGTCGGTTATTCACTGCCGGAAATCCAGCAAAAGCTGTTTGCACGCTATCCCGGGATGGCTGAAAAACTGGACGAAATCACCTCGGTCGAGCTGGTCCGGTTCGGACAGATCGGCCGGGTGGTGGGCGTTTCGGTCTTCGGCAAAAATGGAAAAAAGGATTTTCTTCGAGGCGAAGATTTCCGCCTGGCGCTGGATTCCAGCGGAATGAAGCTCAAAAGCACCGTCTTTACGATGACCCGACAGGGAATCGTTTACGCTTTTTCCGACGGCCGCGGTTTCGGCCACGGCGTAGGACTCTGCCAGACGGGAGCCGAAAACATGGCCCGTCAGGGCAAAACCGTCAGAGACATCTTAAACTGGTATTATCCCGGCGCCCAGATTACAGCATTGCCGGATATGCAATGAAACGATTTGAATTAATCAAAAACGACAGTCGAACCCATGCCCGCCTGGGACTATTGACCACGGCCCATGGACAGGTACGCACCCCGGTCTTTATGCCGGTGGGAACGCGCGGCGCCGTCAAAGGCATCACCCCGGAGCACCTGGCCCAGACCGGCAGCAGCATCATCCTGGCCAATACCTATCACATGCTGATACGGCCCGGTGTCGAGGTCGTCGAAGCCCTTGGCGGTCTGCATACCCTGATGAACTGGACCGGCCCGATTTTGACCGACAGCGGCGGCTTTCAGGTGTTTTCACTGAGCACCCTCAACCGCATCGGCCAGGACGGCGTGGAGTTTGCCAGCCATATTGACGGGGCACGGCTTTACATCGACGCCAAAGTCGCCACTGTCGCCCAGAACCGGCTCGGGGCCGATATTATCATGTGTTTTGACGAATGCACCCCCTATCCCTGCGAGCCCAAACGACTGGTGGAGGCCGTCGAACGCACGATTCGCTGGGCCGGACAGTGCAAAGAGGCCCACAGTAATCCCAGCCAGCTTCTGTTCGGGATCGTCCAGGGCGGATTGGACCTGAATTTGCGTCGGGATTGTGCCGAAAAACTGATAGCGATGGACTTCGATGGATATGCCCTCGGGGGTCTGAGCGTCGGCGAAAACCACGACCAGATGATTGAAACAGTCGATTTTACCGCCCCTCTGCTGCCGGCCGACAAGGCCCGCTACCTGATGGGGGTTGGAATGCCGGCCGATATCGTCGCGGCGGTCCGGGCGGGGGTCGATATGTTTGACTGTGTCCTGCCGACACGAAACGGCAGAAACGCCTTTGCCTTTACCGCCAGCGGCCCGATTCGGCTCCGCAACAGCGCCTATCTGAAAGATACGTCGCCGGTGGAAGCGGATTGCCCGTGTTACTGCTGCCGGAATTTCAGCAAGGGTACAATACGGCACTTTTTCAATGTCGGGGAGATGTTAGGCCCGATCTTGCTGTCGCTGCATAATATCTGCTATTATCAGCGCCTGATGAATGAAATACGCCGGCGGATTGAAGACGGCACGTTTGCCGACTGGTCTGCCGCGTTTATAGAGAAATTTAAGGAAAAATCAACCCCATTCGTGGAAGGAACAGAACAATGAGTATGTACTGGATGATCGCCGAAGCCCAGACCCCGGGCGGCTCACAGGACGGTACCGTCGTCTCGATGGAACAGGCCGCCCCCGCCGGAGAAGCCCCGGCAGCCACAACCACCACCCAGGCCGACGGAACGGCCGCCCCTGCACAGCCTGCAAAACCCCAGAGCGTCTGGCCGCAGATTATGCTGATGGTATTCCTGTTTGTGCTGATGTATTTCATGCTGTTTCGCGCACCCAAGAAACGCCAGCAGGAACAGCAGAAAATGGTGGCCAGCCTCAAGAAAAATGACCGGGTCCGCACCATCGGCGGCATCCTCGGCACCATCATCGATGTCCGGGATGACGAAATCGTCCTGAAAATCGACGAAGCCAACAACACCAAAATACGTATCATACCTTCGGCCGTCGCCCAGGTATTAACCGACGAGAAGAAAAATCAATAACAAGCAACATTATTTTCAGGAAACCGACTATGTATAAGGATTTGCTTTGGAAGGCAGCACTGGTAGCGTTTCTGATTGCAGTGGCGGGGATTTACGTCTATCCGCCATCGGAAAAACTCAAACAGGGCCTGGACCTGGCCGGCGGCACCAGTCTGATTTATGAAATCGACGCCAGCGACCTGTCCCCGGCGGATCGCCGCGGCCTGGCCGAAAAGATGATTCCGATTCTGCTCAAACGTATTGACCCGACCCACGTGGCCAACATTGTCATGCGGCCCCAGGGCGATACACGCATCGAAATTCAGCTCCCGGTCTCCAGCCGCGACACGCTTACCAAGCGCAAGGCCTACGAAGAAGCGCTGATGAAGCTGGAAAGCGAAAACGTCAACCTGCTGCAGATTAAACGCGCCCTGACCCTTCCGGCCGAAACCCGCAAAGCCGAACTGGCCAGATTCTCCAAGGACTCCCCGGAGCGCAAGCAGATTATCGACGAATTGACCTCGGTCTATGACCTGCGAAGCAAAAAGCAGGCTGAACGCGATGATCTGGCCGCCAAGCTGGACGCGATGAAAAAGCAGATGACGGAAATGGGTCTGCCCGAAAGCGGTCTGGAATACCAGGTTCAGACCTGGGCCAAAGCCGCCCCCGATGCACGCAAGACCCAGATTCAGGATTATCTCAAAAACGTCCTTCCCGTCGGCGCCCCCTCCAAAGCCGAGGAATTCCTGCCGATTATCGACCAGTACCTGGACCTGCATCAGGAATGGTCCGGCATTGTCAACGAACTGACAGCGGAAGAAACCGGCCTCAATGCCAAATGGAACGCCGCGGTCGCCAAGCTGGGTGATATCAACCTGAACATCGATACCCTCCGCCAGATTCTCGAAATGGCTGCCAAATCCAGCCAGCGGGCCGAGATGCTCAAAAAGCTGCAGGAGAAGTTCACCTCCCGCGCCGCGACCATTCGCGAAGTGGTTTCGACCTATGACCTCTACGCCAAAGTCGGCGGCAGACTGGATGACCCCGAAGACCTCAAGCGCATGCTCAAAGGCTCCGGCGTTCTGGAATTCCGCATCCTGCCGACGCCCGGCGATTCCGGCGTGGATGCCGCGGCCCAGCGCGAAGCCCTGAAAGCCAAAGGCCCCAAGGGAGCTTCCTCCGCCCAGTATATCTGGTGCGAGATTGAAGACCCGACCACCTGGCAGGGCGGCATCGTCGAACAGTTCGGCGACAAGCTGTATGTCCTGGCCAGCAACCTCGATAACGAAAAGATGGTTCGCAGCGACAAGGCCTGGAAGCTCAAACGCGCCAATCCGACAGTGGACGACCAGGGAAAACGTGCCATCGGTTTTGCTTTTGATGAAGTGGCCTCCAATATGTTTTATCGCCTGACCAGCTCCAATCTGCAGCGGCCGCTGTGCATTCTGCTGGATAACATTGCCATTTCAGCCCCCAATATCAACAGCGCCATCAGTTCATCGGGCATCATTACCGGCAAATTCAGCCAGACCGATGTCGAAGATATGGTCAACAAGCTCAACGCCGGTTCCTTCCCGGCCCGCCTGTCGGAACTGCCGATTTCTGAAAAGACCATCGGCCCGGCCGTCGGCGCCGACAACAAGGACCGGGGCCTTCTGTCCGGCAAGGTGGCTCTGATTGCCACCGCGGTCTTCATGATCCTGTATTACCTGCTGGGCGGAGCCATCGCCGACATCGCACTGGTCCTCAACGTGCTGTTTGTGCTGGGAACCATGTCCATGCTGCGGGCAACCTTTACCATGGGCGGTATCGCCGGTATGGTGCTGACCATCGGTATGAGCGTGGACGCCAACGTGCTGATTTTCGAACGTATCCGTGAAGAACTGCGACGCGGTTCATCGCTGCGGGCGGCTATCGCCAACGGCTATTCGCGTGCCTTCACGACCATCTTTGACTCCAACCTGACGACCTTCCTGACGGCCCTGATTCTGTACCTGGTGGCCTCGGAAGAAATCAAGGGCTTTGCCCTCGTGCTGATGATCGGTATCGCGTGGAGCATGTTCACGGCGCTGTTTGTCACACGACTGATTTTCGACTTCCTGACCACCCAGGGCCTGCTGACCAAGGACCTCAAGATGCTCGGCCTGTTCCAGAAGATCAATGTCAACTGGATGAAGATGCGGCCGATGTTCTTTGTGATTTCCGGCTCGCTGATTGTGCTGGGCATGATTGCGTTCTTCACCCGCAATGAATCGGTCAACAGCAAGTATGACATCGAGTTCACCGGCGGCACCAGCGTGCAGATTGACCTCAAGGAAGGCACAGGCTTTGACCGCAGCAAAGTGGAAGAACTCTTCAGGAAACAAGTCGGCGATTCGCCGCTGAAAGCCGCCCGCATCAACAGCGTCGGCGACACCGGGCGCCAGTTTGAAATCACCACCACCGAGACCAACCGCACCACTGCGATCGTGACGATGAACCAGGCCGGCCAGTCCGTGGAATCGCTGACCAAAGCCATCCACGAGGCCGAAGACAACCAGCAGTTTGTCTTGTCCAAATTGAACATCACCCCCAAAAATGCAACGACCTTTGAAGTGCTGACCACCCGCGTCAATGCATCGATGGTCAAACAGGTGCTGACCGANNAACGGAACGGTATCCGAACTGCATGTGGATGAACTGGTGACCAATGCCGTCCGCGAAGCCTTCGCCGATTACCTGGCGGTGCAGGAAAACCTCACCCCCGAAATCGTCTCGGCCGAAAAAGTCAGTGAAACCGATGGGGAACTGAACGACTTCCTCGGCGGCATTAAAATCGTCTGCAAACTCAGCGGCGAAACCACCGCGGCCGATATGACCGCCCGCATCAATGAAATTCGCTTCAAGCCGGACATGCAGAACATCAAGTGGTATAACTACAGATTGCTCAGCACCAACCTGGCCGCCCTGGCGCCCGAAGACAAGGTCAGCAGCTTTGTCTATGTCAGCGTGCACCCCGAAGCGGGATTCCGTGATTTCAGCGACAACGAATGGAACAGCTACGTGGAAAATGAAAAGTCCAGACTGATTGCCGCCGGCTCGCTGGAAAGCACGCTGTCACGCGTCACCCAGATCGACGCCTCCGTCGGCTCCGAAGCCAAGACCCGCGCCCTGATTGCCATGCTGCTGTCGTTTGCGGGCATCATCGCATACCTGTGGGTGCGGTTCGGCACCGCTCGGTATGGTCTTGCGGCGGTTGTTGCCCTGGTCCATGACGTGTTAATCACGCTGGGCGTCGTGGTGTCCTGCACCTATATCTCCGAAACCGTCTTCGGCAAAGCGCTGCTGATTGAAGATTTCAAGATCAACCTCGAGCTGATTGCAGCGTTCCTGACCCTGGTCGGCTATTCGGTCAACGACACCATCGTGGTCTTTGACCGTATCCGTGAAAACCGCGGCAAGAACGTCCTGCCGACAGCTCAGATCATCAACGACAGTATCAACCAGACCCTGTCGCGAACCATCCTGACATCCTTTGCCACGTTCATCGCGGTCTTCGTGATGTATGTCTGGGGCGGCTCGGGATTCCGCGGATTCAACTTCGTGATGCTGTTCGGTATCCTCATCGGTACCTACTCCTCCATCGCGATTGCAGCCCCCATCCTGATCGGCGGAGGCTCTAAGAAAGCAGAGTAAGGCACATTTATTTTGCCATATCAAATCAGCCGGGATGTCCTGAACATCCCGGCTTTTTTTGTTGAATAATCCGCTCAGACCTCTTACATTGAATACGGGATTGAACCGGACGACAGGATACGCGATGCAAAAGGATTTGAAAATTGGAATGCTGGCAGGAGCCGCGATTGTTCTGCTCGGGTGGATTCTGTTCGCCCTGTTTTCGGACACCCCCCAGCAGCGGCGGCTCAAGCAATTTGAAACCGAACCCGCCAATCCCGCTCCGCAAACGGTACAATCCATCCCTGCTCCAGTCCAATCGCCGGTCCCGGCCGGCACCGAAACCCCCGTGCCGCAACAAAGTACTTCCTCACTGGACGACCAGCCCCAAATCCATATCGTCCAGACAGGCGAAACCCTCGGTTCCATTGCCGCCAGATACTACGGTAATTTCTCGCAGTGGCAGAAAATTCTGGATGCCAATCAGGATAGTCTTCAAAAGCCCGAGCAGCTCAAACCCGGAATGCGTTTAAAAATCCCGCCCAAATAAATCCGCTGATCGTCCGGTTACTGCGGACGACACCCGGACAGCGTAAACAGCGTAATTTCCGCCGGACAGTTGAAACGCACCGCCGCACCGCTGGCTGCAGACCCCCGACAGGTGTAGCCCAGCATGCTGTTTTCCCGCCACAGTCCGCGTCGAATGCGTCGCGGCACCGAGGCACTGGAAATCACCGAAATGCCCCCCGGCAGACAGATTTGCCCGCCGTGCGTATGCCCTGACAGGCAAACATCAAAACCCTCCTTCTCCGCCTGCCGATACAGTTCAGGCGAATGAGACAGCAGAATTTTACATGCCTCGTCCGGAATGCCGTTGCGTGCCTGCTGGATATCATCCGCAAAAAAATAATGGCAATCATCCACCCCGGCAAACCAAAGCTTCTGCCCGTCACGTTCAATCGACAGATTATCGTTCAAAAGCATTTTCACCCCCAGCGAATCCAGTATCTGGGCAATTGTATAAAAATCATGATTGCCCAGAATCCCCAGTACCGGCGACTTTCTCACCAGCCCGGCCGCAAGCCGCTCCGTCAGGCAGCAGGCCTTATCCGAAATAAAATGCTCAAAACAACTGTCGCCGCCAAACACACATAAATCGTATTGCAGAGGTTCGATATGCTTTAAAATCAAATCCGGCAGATGGTCAAACCGTTCAACATGGATATCCGACACCCATAATAACCGAAATCCTTCAAAAGCCCCCGGCAGCCGCAGTAATTCCAGCCTCACCTGTTCCAAGCGAATATCCGTTGCATTGTGGTACCCTCGCCGGTAAAGCCCGACAGCCTTGACCAGAAACTCTACAAGCGGATTAAGAAAATCGAAATTCTCCCAATGAACGAACCCCAGCAGGCCGCGTTTGACCGCGTGTTTGCCGCCGTTTTCTATCAATTCTCGATTTGGATGGATTGCTTTCATAGCCTATCGTATAGACGGGGAATTGTACGGTCAAACCCGCGAATTGTAAATTGTAAAAACAAAGATTTCTGGTATAGTAGCCCGCCTATGAACTCAAAGAAATTCCATTTAAAGAACTTTGGCTGCCAGATGAACAAGCTGGATTCGGGCCTGCTGTTTAATGCCCTGTCCAGCAGGGGTTACGTGCATACCGACAAAGCCGGCGAAGCAGACGTCATCATCATCAACACCTGTTCGGTCCGTCAGCACGCCGAAGACCGTGTCCTGTCGCATCTGGGGCACATCAAACACCTGAAAAAGACCCATCCCGCCCTGCTGGTTGCTGTCATCGGCTGCATGGCCCAGCGCTTGGTGCGCAACATCTGCCAGAACTGCAAGGCCCAGTTCAAGCCGGACTACGACGAGATCACGGCCCTGGGGCTGGCCGGCTACATCGCCAGGGACCAGATGCTGTGGAAGGGGCGAGGCTGCGATCACTGCCGCCAGACGGGCTATTACGGGCGAACCGGCATCTTCGAGATCCTGCCCTACGACACGGAGGTCAAGGAGGCCATCCGCCGCAACGTGGACCTGGCGGACCTGCGGTCGCTGGTGCGCAGGAAGGGCGTGCGTTCCCTCATGGACGACGGCATGGAGCGGGTCATCCGCGGCGTGACGACCTACGAGGAGGTGCTGCGCGTGGCCGGAGGGTCCATCGATTAGGCGCGGGGCCTGACGGACTTGTGGGCGGGTTGCCCCGTGAGTCTCTGCAGGGAGTCGAAGGACTGCTCCAGGGTGGAGCGCTCCTCGATACTCTGTTGGAGGAAGTTTCTGATGGGAGAGATCATCTCCAGGGCCTGGTCGATCTCGGCGTTGGTGCCCTGGGCGTAGGCGCCGATGTTGACCATGTCCTCGACGCGACGGAAGGTTGACAGATGCCGGATGAGCTTGCGCCCGGCGGCGACCACGGGGCCGGGGGTCACGTCCG
>DLFY01000342.1:8468-11668 GCA_002482415.1 Phycisphaerales bacterium UBA7708 | reverse complement strand
TATCACATGTACCTGACCTTTGTTCCGGGGATGCACACCGACTGGTCGGGAACACGCCAAATTATCCACCTGACCAGCAGCGATTTGCTGAAATGGAAATATGAATCGACCCTTGCCCTGGCGTCGGATCGGGTGATTGATGCCTGTGTGTCGCGGATGCCCGACGGAAGCTGGCGAATGTGGTATAACAATGAAAAGGACAGGAAGTCGATCTATTATGCCGACAGCAAGGACTTATATCATTGGCAGGATGGCGGCAAAGTGATCGGCGACCAGCCGGGGGAAGGTCCCAAGGTCTTTCGGTGGAAAGACAAGACCTGGATGGTGGTGGATGTGTGGAATGGGCTGGGGCTTTATGTCTCCGACGATGGGGTCAACTGGACACGCCAAAAGAGCAATCTGCTGGAAAAACCCGGGCAGGGTGCTGACGATCAGGTCAAGGGCGGACATCCCGATGTGGTGGTCAGCGGCGAGCGTGCTTATGTGTTTTACTTCACCCACCCGGGACGCAGGGGCACGGATGCAAATAAAGATGCACACGAGCAGCGGCGCAGTTCCATTCAGGTTGTCGAACTGGAGTATCAGGATGGGGTTGTGACCTGTGACCGGGATGCAGTTACTTATATTGACTTGAAGTCTCCGGTTGAGCCGAAGACAGACGCTGCGGCGGCTTCGGACAAAGATTATAATGCCTGTGATTACGGAGCCAAAGCCGACGGCAAGACCGTCTGCACGGAAGCGATTCAGCGGGCGATTGACATCTGTTATTTCTTCGGCGGAGGGACGGTTGTATTTTCGCCGGGGACATATTTGACCGGCTCAATCTTCCTGCGGGACAAGGTCAATCTCCGGGTCGATGAAGGTGTTACGATTCAGGGCGTACAGGATGATGCCGCCTATCCGCTGGTGTTTACGCGCGTGGCGGGGATTGAGACGTACTGGCCGGCGGCCCTCATTAACGCCCATTATCTCAGGGATGCCAAAATCCACGGCAAGGGGACCATTACCGGTTCGGGCAAGATGTGGTGGGATCGGTATTGGGCGATGAATAAGGACTATAGTGCCAAAGGGCTTCGCTGGATTGTGGATTACGACTGTAAGCGGCCTCGCCTGGTGCTGATTTATAAATCCTCGAATGTGTCGGTGGAGGAATTGACGCTCAAAGAGCCGGGCTTCTGGACGATTCATATTTGTTGCAGTGACCATGTGGTGGTGGATGGCGTGACGATTAAGGCCAATCGGGACGACCAGTTCGGCCCCAGTTCCGACGGGATTGATATCGATTCGTCCAATGATATTCTGGTCCAGAATTGCGACATCGACTGCAATGATGACAATTTCTGCCTGAAGGCCGGACGCGATGCCGATGGTCTGCGGGTCAACCGGCCTACGGAAAATATTATCATCCGGGACTGTATTGCACGCAGGGGGCATGGGCTGATCACCTTCGGCAGTGAGACCTCCGGCGGTATTCGCAATGTGGAGGTCTATCGGCTCAAGGCCTATGGAACCGGCTCAGGGATTCGTTTCAAGTCCACGCAGGGCCGCGGCGGGACGGTTCAGGATATTCAGATTCATGACATTACCATGCAGAAAGTGGAAAAGACTATCGATTTGAATTACGACTGGTACCCGGCCTATAACACAGTACCCGAGGAAGTCCGCAAACAGATCGAAGCTGAAGGCAAGCCGCTGCCGCTGCACTGGATGGTATTGATGCGACAGGTGGGACAGGAAGAAGGCACCCCATATATTCATGATATTACCATCAAGAATATCGAATCTATCGATTCCGAGATGGCTTTTGCGGTGGCCGGACGGAAAAATCAGCGGGCTGGACGATTTACCTTTGATAACATCCTGATCAAAGCCGCCACTGCCGGTACTATCAGTAATGCCCAGGACTGGACGTTTACCAATGTCAGGATCGAAACCAGAGACGGCACCAAACCGCAATTGAAAAACTGCGATAATATTCAGCAATTGGAATAAGGACAGCACAATGAAACATGATGTTTACCATGGAGTTCGGCATCGTCAATTCATCTGGAAATATGGTATTGGACTGTTTGTATTATGGATTGCCGTCTGTTGCTCTTTTGCCGCGGGGCAATCGGATGTCCAGGTCTGGCCGGAAATCTCCCGGCAGATGCGTCCCTGGGCCTACTGGTGGTGGATGGGCAGTGCAGTGGATAAGGACAATATCACCTCCCAGCTTCAGGAATACCAGAAGGCCGGGATGGGTGGTGTGCATATTATCCCGATTTACGGNNGGATACGAGGATCGCTATATCGACTATCTCAGTCCGCAATGGATGGAGATGCTGGACTACACGGTAATCGAAGCCGACCGGCTGGGCATGGGCGTGGATATGACGCTGGGTACCGGGTGGTGTTTCGGCGGGCCGATGATTCCCGATAGTCTCGCTAATGCGAGCGTCAAATACAAAGTTGAGAAAGTAACAGGTCCCAGTGAAGTCCGGTATAAAGTTAATCCGGCGGTTCAAGCCGTCGTAGCGTATGGCCCGAATGGGCAGATTATGGAGTTGACCGATAAGATTGCAGAGGGCCAGGTCACATGGTCCGCCCCACAGGGCGACTGGCAGATTTATGAACTGTGGCAGCAGCCCTCCGGACGCAAGGTCAAACGTGCCGCCCCCGGCGGGCAGGGACACATGCTTAATCCCTTCTCACGCGAAGCGACGGAAACATTTCTGAAAGAGTTCGACAAGGCATTCAGCGGCTATAAAGGACGCATGCCCAGAGCGATTTATCATGATTCCTATGAATATGTGTGCAACTGGTCCTCGGATTTGCTCAGCGAGTTCCAGAAACGCAGGGGCTATCGACTGCAGGATTATCTGCCGGCGTTACTGGATAAAGATGCCGATCCGCAGCTTGCTTCACGCATCAAGGCCGATTATCGCTGGACGATTTCCGAGATGATGACCGATAATTTCACACAGACCTGGGTCCAGTGGGCCAAATCCAAAGGTTTTATAACGCGTAACGAGGCTCATGGCTCACCGGCCAATCNNGCCCTGAAACCGAATTCTTCCGGTTTGACCGTAATCCGCTGGTTGCCAAATTTGCCTCCTCGGCTGCTCACACGGCAGGGCGTCAATTCACCTCCTGTGAGACGGGAACCTGGCTGCAGGAGCATTTTCAGGTGACATTGGGGCATTTAAAACCGTTTATCG
>DLFY01000342.1:0-8455 GCA_002482415.1 Phycisphaerales bacterium UBA7708 | reverse complement strand
ACAATCATGTCTTTTACCATGGAACCTGCTATTCTCCGAAAGAGGCTCCCTGGCCGGGCTGGGTCTTTTATGCCTCTACCCAGATGAACCCCCGCAATTCCATCTGGAAGGATGTCCTGGCACTGAATACCTATCTGGCGCGGTGTCAATCGGTTCTGCAGGCGGGCAAGCCCGACAATGATATCCTGCTGTACTGGCCGATTTGCGACTACTGGTCAGAACCGGCCGGTCTGAATCAGGATTTAACCGTGCATGGGACCGGATGGCTGCGCGGCCAGCCGGTTGGCCAGGTCGCCTCAATTTTATGGAAGAAAGGCTATGCGTTTGATTATATATCCGACCGCCAATTAGCCCAGGCCAAAGCCGGTTCTTCAGGAGTGAGTCTTCCCGGCGGCACTTACCGGGCGATTGTTGTACCGCCGGTGTCCTTTATTCCACTGCAAACCCTGCAAACGCTTCATCATCTTGCACAAGAGGGGGCCGCGGTTTTATTTGTGGATAAACTCCCGTCCGATGTGTTTGGACTAAACGATCTGAAAACGCAGCGTAAAACCATGCAGGCGTTGATGGAATCCGTTACCTGGGAGACCTCCGTCCAATCCGGCCGGGCGGCATCGGTCGGCAAGGGACGGTTTTATGTCAATGCGGATTTGGAAACAATGCTTCAATCTGCCGCGGTTCGCCGGGAATCCATGGTGGATTATCCGGGAATTTACTATATCCGACGTTCGGATGATGCCGGATACTGGTATTTCATCACCAACCAGGATGAACAATTCATCCATAATCCTGCTACTCCTTATTTGAACGATTGGGTCAAGTTGTCGATTAAGGCTGAGTCGGTTGTGATGATGGACCCCCTGACGGGCAAATCCGGCCTGGCAGCATCCAGACAAACAGCCGAGGGGCAGACCGAGGTTTATGTGCAGCTTGAACCGGGCCAGTCGGTGATTTTGCGTGCCTTGAAAACGGCGGCAGCCTCTGATGCCAAATGGGACTATTATCAAACCGCCGGCCAGCCGATTGCCCTCGAAGGTCTCTGGAAGGTCCGGTTTACCGACGGCGGGCCTGCAATCCCTGCATCCTTTGAAACCCAGTCGCTGGCGTCCTGGACGGTTCTTGGGGATGACAATGCACGCCGATTTGCCGGCACCGCCCGATATTCATTGGTATTTGACAAGCCCGACATTGAAGCCGAATCGTGGACGCTTGACCTTGGGCGTGTAGCCGACAGCGCCGAGGTTTTCTTGAATGGTCAGAATCTGGGGACGGCCTTTACCACGCCATTCAAAATCCGGGTACCCTCATCGCTGCTCAAAGCATCCGGCAATCTATTGGAAATCGATGTAACCAATGTCGCTGCCAATCGTATTCGTGATATGGATATCAACAAGGTGGTATGGAAAAACTTCCACGACACTAATTTTGTCAATATCGACTATAAGCCGTTTGACGCATCCACCTGGCCGATACGGGATGCAGGTCTTTTAGGCCCGGCTCGACTGATTCCGCTGTCAAAGATTCAACTTGACAAGCCGGCTCCGGAACAGGCCAATAATCTCCCCACGCTGTGGATTATCGGGGATTCGACAGTCAAAAACAACACGCGAGGGTTGCAGGGATGGGGGGATCCGATTGCGGCCTATTTCGATACCACCAAAATCAACGTCAAAAACCGTGCCCTCGGCGGCCGAAGCAGCCGGACGTTTCAGACTGAAGGTCTCTGGGACAAGGTGCTTTCTGAGATGAAATCGGGTGATTTTGTCCTGATTCAATTTGGTCACAACGATAACGGCCCGCTCAACACCGGCCGGGCAAGGGCCTCCCTGCACAATAACAGCGATGATACCCAGGAAGTGGTCATGGAAGCCACCGGCAAGACCGAGGTTGTGTATTCCTACGGCTGGTATCTTCGCAAATATATCACTGACGCCAAAGCCAAAGGAGCCACCCCGATTATCCTGTCGCTGGTGCCTCGCAATATGTGGGATAGAGAAGGCAAAACGGTCAACCGTGCAACCAATGATTATACTTTATGGGCTTCTCAGGCCGCCAAACAGGGCGGTGCGGATTTTGTGGATTTGAATGATATCATCGCTGACCACTATGAAGTATTTGGACAGGAAAAGGTCAAAACCGAGTTCTTTCTCGAAGATCACACCCATACCACCCCGGCCGGAGCGAAATTAAACGCAGCATCCGTAGTCGAAGGCCTTCTGGGTCTCAAAGACTGTGCGTTATGTAAATACCTGCTTGCAGATGGGATCAAACCACAACAATAAAACGAGGCATTTATGAAAAAGATAGGATTAGCCGGATTTGTGTTTTCATTGATGGTGTCGGTTTATGCGGAATCATATCTGGATCAATATGAAAACAAAGTTGAGTCCTGGTTTGCCGGCCCCGAGGCAAAACAGGTTGCCGATACCTTTCTGACCTGGCAAAGCCCGGCGGGAAGCTGGCCGAAAAATGTGGATACGACGCGTAAGTCCTACACGGGTGATCCCAATGACCTCAAAGGAACTTTCGATAATGGGGCCACCGTGGGAGAGATGCGATTTCTGGCCCGCATCTTCAAGGCCACCGGCAATGAGCGTTATAAACAGGCCTTTCTGAAAGGATTTGCGCATATCCTTGAGGACCAGTATCCTTCCGGCGGCTGGCCGCAGTATTACCCTCTCAGCAAGCAGTATCATCGTTACATTACCTTCAACGATGATACCATGGTGCACCTGATGGTTTTTATGCGGGATGCCGCTTCCCTGCCTTTATATGATTTCCTGGATGCCCGTAATCGCAACGCAGCACAACAAGCCTTCGACCGCGGTATCGATTGTATTCTCAAGTGTCAGATTCGGGTTAATGGAAAATTGACCGTCTGGTGTGCCCAGCACGATGCCGTTGACTTTTCACCCCGTCCGGCCCGCTGTTATGAACTGGTTTCACTCAGCGGCTCGGAAAGCGCCTCTATTTTACGCCTGCTGATGACACTGGACAATCCTGATCCCGAGGTGATCGACGCGATTATGGCCGGGGCACAGTGGTATGAAGCGTCCGTGATTCGCGGTATTCGGATCACCAAATCGGACGGGAATCGCGTGGCTGTTGAGGATCCCCAGGCGGAACCTCTATGGGCCCGGTTTTATGAGATTGAAACCAATCGTCCCTTTTTTGCCGACCGCGATGGAGTCAAATATTATAATTTTAACGACCTGGGTACCGACCGCAGAAATGGCTACTCCTGGTATGGCGGCTGGGGCCGGACCGTTGCCAATGACTGTAAAAAGTGGCAGAAGAAATGGGCCGACCGGATTGCCGCACGTAACGTGAAATAAAAAAGGCGGGCAGTTTGACACCGCCCGCCTTGACTTGAAACACAATTCTTTGATTGTTACGGACATTCCGGATACATGCCGCAGGTCAGCCATTGAGCTGCGAATGTGGCAAAATCGCCGATGTCCACTTTGCAGTTTCCATCCCAGTCATAAGCCGGTCTGGTTCTGCAGAAATTCCCTGCAATATCCGAATACATATCCGCCACATTATCTGCGGTGAGGGCATAGTTATACAGATAAATATCATCCATGGAGCCGGCATACAATGCATCAGCCGACCAGTTACTTCTGCCGATGAAGTTGCTTGTCCGGGTGATGATCGCCGGTGTCTGGGGAATGGTTCCGGTCTGAATAGGCAAGCCGTTTTTATAGAGAACGACATTGCCCTGATCATCCATCGTGGCAACAAACATTTGCCATTCATTTAACGCAATGGCATTGGTGGCGGTAATCGTTGTGCCGGCTGTCCCGCCGTACACCGTGAAGCTCAAGCTGTTCGATGTACTGTTTCGGCTCAGGTAAATGATGTCGCTGTAGGTCGTTCCATCGTAATTCCCGAAATCCAAAAATCGTGCCCAGCTTCCGGCAGCGGTGGGTTTGGCCCAGACCGAAACCGTGACGCCGGGTGTGAAATCATCAAAGCTGTTGGGTTCCTGGATATAATCATTGACGCCGTCGAATACCATTGCCTGGCCAGTTTTGTCATTGACGCCGCCGGCAAAGACTGGTTCTCCAAACAGCGTACCGTTGAGATTGCTGCCTGAGGCATCTGCCGCGTCGCCGTCCAGTTTCCAGTGGGCCAGCAGCCGTTTGATGGACAACCGCGCCGGATTGGTTCTGGTTTCACCCGGGTTGGCGGCTTTGCAGTAGTAATAGCCCTGATCAGCAGTCGTAACATTGCTCAGGGTCAGCGTCGGGGAATTGGTGCCCACCAGAATATCATCGACAGGTGTGTTGTTGGCATTGTCGACACTCTTGTACCAGGCATAGGTAATCGGGGTGGAACTGTTGAGACCGACGGTAAATTCCGCCGTTTCACCCTTGCTGTCAAACTTGAATTGCTTTGCCGGTGATGTCTGCTGGGTAATAACCGGTGTCGAGGTGGCGGTAAAACTCCAGAACTGCCCGGGCAGATTCGGTTCGTTCGGCAGGGGGTTGCCGATGTAGCAATCCACGCGCCAGTAATAGGTGCCGTCGTTGAGCGGCGCACTGTATTTTGCAAAGTCGTTAATCGCAACGGAACTGCCCGCCGGGAACAGGGTCACTTTGTCCATGCTCAGCAGGTTGGGTTCTGTGCCCAGATAAACATCGCATTTCCCGATGCCGGGCTGATTGAGATTCCAGCTTAACGCCGTCAGCATATCTTTATTGACAACCGCTCCATTTTCGGGCAGGGGGTTGCTGGCGCCGCCGGGAATATAGGTGAGAGTCAAAACAGGCCGATATTCCACGGTGGCATTCTCTTTGGTGGCCAGACCGTAGCCTCGGGCACCGCTGGCGTCCTGACGGATGATGAATGTGACCAGGCCGTCGTCATCGACTCGACTCTGCAGGAAGCTCACAAGCGGAGCACCTGTGGTGGTGATGGTTGTTCCCGCTGCATAAGCTCCGCCGGTTCCGGCCACGAGGGTCTCGGTGGTACCGGTAGAATCGTCCGAATCCAGGTTGGTCAGCCGGGCCAAGTCGAGAGTGCCGCCGGAGGTGGACCAGCTCACTTCCAGGCCGGTGCTGCTCTGGTTCAGTGTCGCTTCATCCCAGTTCTGGGGGGTATTACCGGCAATATTATTTAATCCATGCAAACCATAGCGGCCGGTTACAACGGTGTCATTACGGGGGGCGCCGCCGGATACAGTCATTTTCAAACTGGCATCCACAACGGTTGAAATACTTAATCCTTTCAGATCAAAACGCACGTAGCCAATATAGTACGTTGATGATGCACCATAAATGTACATGAATGTATCTGCTCCGTAGGTGGCCGAAGCACTCCGGATTCCTGTGTCAGCGGAGCTGACTACGGTAGTGGTGACATCCGCCTGGGCGACAAGCCCGCAGATGCCCGCCAAAAGAATCATAAACCATACTTTTCTTCTCATAACATAACCTCCTGAAATAAAGTTGATAAGTTCCTTAGTACACGGATTTCTAAGGGATATTTTTTAATTTCAACGCCGGCCTGCCGAACAAAACCCAGTCACAGCCGATGGAAGACCGCTGATAGTCCGGATTATCATCCGAGTTTTCACCTTCAGTGGCGATTAAGGTTAAAAAGCTGTCCTGATCCCGGATGTCTATTTTCAGTAAATCCAGAAGACCTTTTTCGGTGACACCAGTCCTGGAATATCGAACCTGTCCATCAACCAGCACCCAGATATCCACATTGAAGGGGCCCGGTGCGGTATCACATACACCGACTTCAGACACGAATTGTTCAATAGCTGCCCCCGGCAGGCGGCTGCGGAAGGCATTCAAGTCGAATGTGATGCCCAGATTGGCGTGGAGAAAGATGCTCGGATTCTGCGGCAGGCTGTAGTTGGTCCCCTCCAGAAACAGCGACAAATCCTTGAATTCACTGGGCGTGTTAGAGGCCGGGGCGTAAAAAAAACCGTGTGTTGGCGGGCATTCTTTAAATACATGCCCGGCCGAACTGACGATCTGCTCGGTCGTTCCATCCGGAACAAAAATACCATTAATAAAAACATTGGACATAACATCTGTAAATCGATTGCCGGCCTTTCGGCTCAAACGATTGATGGCCTCGAAAGTCCCGGAAAGCGGATTGATCCCCACGTTGGGCCTGCCGGCCTCAAATCCATTACCTCCGCCAACCACATCGGCCAGGCTGATTTCATTTTGTCCGCGCCATATCAGGCTGGTTTTGGAATCAATCGCTTTGACAAATCCGGAGTTATTCAGATCAATTCGGCGGGCCGCGGAATGATTGGCGGCATACGCCTGGCCGGCCGGCACATCGACGGTTGTTTTCGCCGCATTTTTACTGCCGGTAATAAACAGCGTTTTGCCGCGAAACACATGCACTTCCGAGTTGCCATGCAGTTCCGCCAGCACGCCAAACTCCGTCCCCAGGTCGATAACTCTGGAGTTTTTGGTCTGGACGGTGAAGCCGTTGCCGGCAGGCCCGACGGTGGAATACAGTTTCCCGTAGTTCATGGCGATTTCCGCGGAATTGGTAAAGCGAAACTCAGCCGGCCCTTCCAGAAGCAATTTGACCCCATGGTCGGTTTCCATTTCAAGCACCCCCGAAAGCAGTTGAATCGGTTCCAGTTCGACCGAGACACGATAACCGGGTTTGATGGGGTGGCTGGAAGACCATTTTGCATGAATGGAATCGGTGATGGTGGCCACCTCAAAGGTGGTTTGAGGCTTGAGATAAATATAAATCAGCAGAAAAACAAGGGCTGCCAGAGATGCAATCGCCGTGATGATCGGCGTCCTGGAGATATTATGCGAGACCCTGTGGATTGGCATCGGGGAACATGATTCTTCTGTTTCANNGGCAGCTCAATCGGCTCTGCGGTACGCTCATAATCGCCCATCATCTCCAGGACATCCAGCGGAATGGAAGGATCGCCGACCGCAGCGTTTTCAGGGTGCTGGAGTGCATGCGTGATTGTCGGGTTATGGCGGGTTGCCGCCTGAAGATTGCATAGCTCGGTACACAGAGTAATATAATCCAGATAGATATCCTGCGCCTGGGGGATTGTTTCAAGCATCTGGTTTAATTCTGCGAATTCGGCATCTGTCAGGATGTCTTCGCGTAAGGCACCCAGCAGGGTCAGGAGTCTGTTTAACTGCTCCGGGGTCATCTTCATATCAGTTCCCCCTCGGCCAGAGTACGCCGGACACACAACAGCAGCCGGGCGTGAATCTTGTTGAATAATTTGTACAGTGAATGGACTTCTTTGCCGGTCTGATGGGCGACGCTTTTGGTCGTTGCCCCGGGCTCATATCGCAGTTCAATCAACGACCGTTCATGGTCATGCAGCTTCTGAATGCATTTTTTCAAGACATTTAATCGTTCATCGGTATTCGGATTGGTGGACAGGATTTTCTGCGACAGGGAATGGATGGTTTCTTCGCTGAAGTAGAGTTTATTGTTTTTTTTCGTTTTGTAGTAATTCAAGACCTGAAAATGGGCGATTCGCAAGGCCCATGCGCTGAAATTGGAGCCTTTTTCGAATTCGTCGAATTTCGACCACATTACCGAAGCCGATTCCTGAATAATATCATCCACATCAGACCAATTGGGAATTAACGCCCTGACGTATNNTCGTTAGCCAGATACAGCTTGATGAAAAGCTGGTAATCTTCATTATATATTTTATGATGCGGCATATCTTGAATATCTTAATTCATTTCAATATAAGATTCCCTGAATCATTAAGAATATAGACAAACTCGGAGAAATTAGATGTATTTTTGAAAAATTTTATGACCCGGCCCCTAAATCCTGTCAAAACTGTATTTCTTAAAAGAATTTTAGCAAATTCATATAGCGATTTGCTATATAATAGTGGTTAGAGATGGGGGTATGTACGTCATGGGGTAGCGGCTGATATCTTTATTAGTTATATAAATTATTATATATAAATGATTTATGGATATAAGGAAGGGATGAAAACAAATACAGCAATCAAACAGGCGATTTTGATTTTACTGTGTGTTTTTGCCGCCGGTCTGGTTTGTGCCGACAGTACCTGGGTAGGGTCTGTCAGTACTAATTTTATGGACTCCGGCAATTGGAATCCTTCCGGCGCTCCAAATGGCGTCGTGACCATCGTGGCAGGCA
The DNA here is from genome assembly GCA_002482415.1 of Phycisphaerales bacterium UBA7708. Lineage (GTDB taxonomy): Bacteria > Planctomycetota > Phycisphaerae > Sedimentisphaerales > Anaerohalosphaeraceae > Anaeroglomus. The sequence continues at coordinate 310 of DLFY01000342.1, read as the reverse complement.
ATCCATACAACCCTGTTTTCTCAAATACATCTGTATCCTATTATTCTGTATCATCTTTACCTGTTAATGCCGACGGAATCTTAACTGTCTCAGCAGGTGAATTGCGGCCAGGCAGTTCCGCTTATTGGAATGGTACCGTATCAGTTATCGGCGGCTCTCTGAATGTCAGAAACAATATTTATATCGGCAGCGGCTCAGGCACTGGCGTTGTGACCATTACCGGAGGAACCTTAGTCTGTAAAAGCACATTGACGGTCGGTTATGGTTCCGGAAGCAGCGGGCTGCTGAATATCTGGGGCGGCGAAGTGTA
>DLFY01000339.1:2744-2946 GCA_002482415.1 Phycisphaerales bacterium UBA7708 | reverse complement strand
GGACGATTATAATGATTCGCCAATGGTGGTCCAAAGTCGGACAGCGCTGGAAAGCACGCAAAGGCCGGGTGACGACAGCAGAAGAGGAATTGCTGCTGCTGAATAATACCCCGAATGCCGTGGTGCCGCTGCGCGGGCCGAACGCGGCAGATCCTGCACTGGTTCGCAAGAAAGACAGTGCCGAAATTGTTGGCGAAGCGGT
>DLFY01000339.1:0-2721 GCA_002482415.1 Phycisphaerales bacterium UBA7708 | reverse complement strand
GGATCGTCTTGAGCAGATTAACGCCAGTATATCTCTGCAAATTCAGCAAAATGAGCTTCTTGTCGATAAAATCAATCAAATTCCGGACTTGCTGTCCGGCCTGCCTCAGCAGGCCCAGGAACAGCGTCAGATTCTGCAGGACCTGAGTACGGAGTTAAAGACAAAATCCGCTAACGACCAGAAGATGCTGGAGACGGTAGCTGGGATGAGCGAACAAGCGGTCGAACAAACCCAGAAGCTGGGCCAGATTCATGAGCATTTGGAGGCGACAGCCAAGGTGGATCGTCAGATTTGTGATAATCTGGGTAAATTCAACACGTCAATCGAAAAACTGGATACGGATACCGTCAGCCAGACCGAATGGATACAGCAGATGAGCCGGTCGTTCACGGCGACGGACCGTTACCTGAAATATACCCTTGCCCGCCAGCAGCGACGGTTTATGTGGGTCTTTGTCATTTCCATGGCGGTTAGCCTGGTGGCTATATCCGGTTTGGTGATTGGAATTGTCTTGTTGACTCGATAAACCACGTGATGCCGGATTCTCAGCCAAAAAGGATTTTCATCAGTGCGCTCGAACCCAGCGCCGAACTGCATNNCCGCCAGTGCGGCCGGAAACTCAGCGAGCCGCAGCATTCCGGAAAATTGATCGAGTGGGTCGGTTTTGGCGGGCCGAAGATGGAAGAGGCCGGCTGTGCCTTGCTGGAAAACACCGTCAACAGAGCGGCGATGATTTACAAAGTTTTTAGCCAGCTCGGGTATTACCGGAGCCTGATTCACAAAGCCCGGCTGTCCCTGGAGCAAAACAAACCCGATTTAGTGATTGTTTGCGATTCGCCTGCATTTAATTTTCATATTGCCAAAGCCGCTAAAAAACTCAAAATTCCCGTCTTGTTTTATGTGGCTCCGCAATTATGGGCCTGGGCGCCGTGGCGGATTCATAAATTGAAGGCCTGCTGCGATAAACTGGCCTGTATCCTGCCCTTTGAGCAGGACTGGTTCCGGCAGCGCGGTGTGGATGCGACCTTTGTCGGCAATCCGCTGTTTGATGAATTGACTGAGCCTGTGGAGAAAAATCTCAAGACCTATGATGCATTTATCCCGCAGCAGGCCAGGATTGCCTTGCTGCCGGGGTCCCGCAGGCACGAGATCGAGACGCTCTGGCCCGCGATGCAGCAGATTGCCCTGCAGATNNTACTGCGGCGCCGGACATGTCCAAGATGGTCCTGCTGCACGAGCATCGGATGAGCGGCTTTTCGTGTCTGGAGCAGATTGGCGGGCTGATGGACCTGTGCAAGCAGGTGGACCTGGCGATTGTCGCCAGCGGCAGTGCGACGCTTCAGGTTGCCGCGGCGGCGTGTCCGATGATTGTGATGTATCAATCCAGCCGGCTGATGTGGCATCTGGTGGGGCGGTGGCTGATACGTACGCCGGTGCTGTCGCTGCCAAATATCGTAGCAGNNNNCCGGAGTTTATGCCGTATTTTACCTCGATTGACCCGATTACCGATGCGGCGATGGATTACCTGAGCAGTGCCGAACGTTTAAAACAGGCCAGCGCGGACCTGGTGGAACTATGCAGACCTCTGGCCGGGCGAAATGCGGCAGCCGAGGTTGCCAATATTGTATTTCAGATGATATAGTCCCAGTTCTGTCTATGGGGCAGCATTTATTTTCGCTCAAAAGAATACGAGGCTGATTCCCATAAAGCCAATAGCAAAAGTGTCATCTTCTTATTCGTCTTAATCGCATTCCGGGGCGGTACACTCCAGCCAATGAGCCGCGAATAGTGCAAAGTCAGCCAGGTCAACTCGGCAGTCCTGATTAAAATCCATTACAGGGTACGGATGATCTTTATCACCGCAGGAGGGTAGAAAATTTTCCCATGCCAGATGCGGAGAACTAACCGGGGGCATCCTCCAATCGGCAGGGTCGCCATCGGTATCACTAAAATCCCAACCAACCGAGGTGAAAGTTGAAATAGTTTGCATCTCAGCAGTAGTTTTTCCGATACCAACAGAACCGTCTAATTGATCACAGGTTTGTGTATCCCAGAAACAGTCTATGATTGGAGATTTATCTTTATATCCACACAAACCACCGACATACTCATCTCCTATTACTATACAGGTGGAGTAACACTCTGTAATCGGTCCATCATTTCCGCCGCATAAGCCGCCAACATAAGAAAAACCTATTACAGTACCGGTGGTGTAACACTGTGTAATTGGTCCCCTATTTCCACCGCATAGGCCGCCGACAGCATCATGTCCTGTCACTGCACCAGTGGCATATGATTGATTGATTTCTCCATTATTGTATCCGCAGAGGCCACCAGTTCCAGAATATTTTCCTGTTACTACTCCGGTAACATAACATTGGGTGACCTGTCCATAATTTAATCCGCACAGGCCGCCGACAGTATCATTTCCTGTCACTAAACCAGTGGCGTAACAACGAGTGATTGGGCTGACCGAATTTGATCCACACAGCCCGCCAACACAGGAAAATCCCGTTACTGTACAGGTGCTGTAACATTGTGTGATTGGTTCCGAATTTACTCCACACAGACCACCAACATGAGAATATCCTGCCACTGTGCCGGTAGCAAAACATTGGCTGACCTGTCCCTCGTTTGATCCGCACAGGCCGCCAATCATGGAAGGATATGTTCCTGTTACTACACCGGCGGCATTACTTTGGGTGATTATGCCTAGGGCAT
>DLFY01000283.1:25856-27789 GCA_002482415.1 Phycisphaerales bacterium UBA7708 | reverse complement strand
ATTGACGAAATGTGCCCACAATTCGATCCTGTTCATACGAAATCTGGTCACAAAAAGAAAATCGTCTTGGGTTTGAAGCGAGATACTTCAGGATTCGTTTGCCTGTAGGGGTTAATGCCTCAATCCGAAAGTGTGTGCCTTTACCGGTTAAGTGAAGGGCGGGCTGTGCTGTCGCAAAGGTTAATTCGCCCGCCCCGCTTCCGGATAAATAATCTCTTGATTCAAAAAGGCAGCTATGTTTACGCCGGCCATAATCGGTCAGCCGGGCAAAGTATTCTACCGGACATCGGATGTCGATTTCCCGCACGATGGGAATGATTTGTCCCGGCCGGGCCTGCTGTATGCGTTTTTGTAATTCGTTCATAATTAAGACCTTATGAGTATTTTCGATCATATATCAATAAAAAAAGACCTGAAAGCTGTTTTCGAGCCTTCAGGTCGTTATTTCGTGTTTTAGACAATAGAAACATCGAGGTCCTGTCGGCTTATCCAACAGGGCGCCACCAGCCAAAAGATACTATGATATTAATATTGTTTCTATTCATAGAAACAACTATACACAAAATTCCTTTTCAGGTCAATCCCAAAAATAATTTATTTTCAAAAAATCTCTGTCTGACATATAAAACAGCCAGTAAACAAACCGGGTAGAAATACGTATGATTAACAGAGGTGCAGCGATGAAGATTGCATTATACAGTAATAAATCCTACACACAGCGTTATTTTGATATGGCCAATAAAGCTTTCGGCCATGACATAATCTATTTGGAACAGAGGCTGGGGCCTGATACGGTTGAGCTTGCCCAGGGTTGTCAGGCCGTCTGCGTGTTTGTCAATGATGTCCTGGATGCTGTGGTATTGACTCGGCTGGCAGAGCTGGGAGTCCGGCTGATTGCCCTGCGATGTGCCGGATTCAATAACGTGGAACTGGATACGGCCGAAAAGCTGGGGCTTTCGGTGGTCCGTGTTCCAGCCTATTCGCCTTATGCTGTGGCTGAGCATACCATTGCCCTGATGCTGGCGCTGAATCGTCGTACGCATAAGGCCCATGCCCGGGTTCGCGAGGGTAATTTTTCGCTGGAGGGCCTGCTGGGTTTTGATATGTACCAGACGCCGGTGGGCATTGTCGGCACGGGTAAAATTGGTGCTCTTGTGGCCCGGATACTGCATGGCTTCGGGTGTGAATTATATGCCTATGATGTTCATCCGAATCCGGACTGCCTGAAGCTGGGAGTTAAGTATGTTACACTTGATGAATTGTACAGTACCTGCCGGATTATTACCCTGCACTGCCCGCTGACCCCGCAGACATATCACCTGATTAATACTGAATCCATCGCTAAAATGCAGGATTGCGTGATGCTGATTAATACCAGCAGGGGAGCGCTGATCGATACCAAAGCCGTCATCGAGGGGCTTAAAACCGAACGGATTGGCTATCTTGGCCTGGATGTCTATGAGGAAGAAGGCGATTTATTCTTTGAGGATTTGTCCAACCAGATTATTCAGGACGATGTCTTTGCTCGTTTATTGATGTTTCCCAATGTCATCATTACCGGGCATCAGGCATTTTTTACCCATAATGCCCTGACTGCGATTGCCGAAACGACCCTGTCCAATATCAGTGAATTCGAACAGGGACGCTGCCAGAATGCCGTTCTTTGCCAGAAAATGGTCTCGCACAAAAAATGCGGATGCGGATCAGCTTAAATCATAATGGCAGCATCCTGAACTTTGCAGACTTTTTTCTTGTACTGCTCTTAAATACTGTCTAATATGGATTCCATTGATTGCAGCATAACAACGATTGTGAGGAGCATTGAAAGGAGTCTATATGGCTACGGCATTAATGGCAGCGGAACAGAAACGACTGGATGCATACTGGCGTGCGGCAAATTACCTGTCTGTGGGTCAGATTTATCTTTATGACA
>DLFY01000283.1:1537-25850 GCA_002482415.1 Phycisphaerales bacterium UBA7708 | reverse complement strand
TCAAGCCCCGTCTGCTCGGGCACTGGGGCACGACGCCGGGTTTGAATTTTATCTACGTTCACCTGAATCGGATTATTGCCAAATATGACCTGGATATGATTTATATCGCCGGTCCCGGCCACGGTGGTCCGGCCATGGTGGCTAATACGTATCTGGAGGGTACTTATACAGAATTCTACCCGGCCGTAACACAGGATGAACAGGGAATGAAAAAGCTCTTTAAGCAGTTTTCGTTTCCCGGAGGCATCCCCAGCCACGTTGCCCCCGAAACACCCGGCTCCATACACGAAGGCGGCGAACTTGGATATGCCATTTCTCATGCATACGGGGCTGTATTTGACAATCCGGATTTGATAGCCGCCTGTGTGGTGGGGGATGGGGAAGCCGAAACCGGGCCGCTGGCAGCCTCCTGGCATTCCAATAAATTCCTCAATCCCGCCCGCGATGGTGCCGTTCTGCCGATTCTCCATCTGAATGGCTATAAGATCAACAATCCCACACTGCTGGCCCGAATCAGCAAGCAGGAATTGCAGGAACTGTTCAGAGGGTATGGCTATAAACCTTATTTTGTGGAGGGGTTCGATCCGAAAAAACTTCATCCGCTGATGGCGGAAACACTTGACAAGATAATCGCTGAAATCCGCCGAATTCAGGCCGAAGCCCGTGGCAAGAAAGCGATAAAACGCCCCCTGTGGCCGATGATTGTCTTTCGCACTCCCAAGGGCTGGACCGGCCCGCGTATCGTGGATGGAAAGCCTGTCGAGGATACCTGGCGGTCGCATCAGGTTCCGTTTTCAGAGCTGGCGGAAAAAAAATCTCACATTCGCCTGTTAGAAAAATGGATGAAAAGCTATAAGCCCAGAGAGTTATTTGATGCCCAGGGCCAGTTCAAGCCTGAACTGGCGGCTTTAGCTCCGAAAGGGGCCAGGCGGATGGGGGCAAATCCTCACGCCAACGGTGGAGTCCTGCTCAAAGACCTTAAGATGCCGGATTTCAAGGCTTATGCTGTCAAAGTTCCCAGACCCGGCAAGGTCACCGCTGAGGCCACGCGGGTGATGGGGACCTTCGTCCGGGATATCATGAAACAGAATCCCAGTAATTTCCGTTTGTTTGGGCCGGATGAGACCGCCTCCAACCGCCTCGGAGCGGCTTTTGAAGTCACGGATAAAACCTGGGTGGCCGACCAGATTGCGACCGATGAGCATTTAGGCCCCGATGGACGGGTGATGGAAATTCTCAGCGAACACACCTGCCAGGGCTGGCTGGAAGGGTATCTTCTGACTGGAAGACACGGCCTGTTTTCCTGTTATGAAGCCTTTATCCACCTGGTGGATTCGATGTTTAACCAGCACGCCAAGTGGCTCAAGGTTACGCGCAGCCATATTCCGTGGCGGCGTTCCATTGCCTCGCTGAATTACCTGCTGACCTCGCATGTCTGGCGGCAGGACCATAATGGTTTCAGTCATCAGGACCCTGGATTTATTGACCATGTGGTTAACAAAAAGGCTGACATCGTCCGAGTCTATCTGCCGCCCGATGCCAATACGCTGCTGTCAGTAACGGACCACTGTCTCCGCAGCCGCAATTATGTCAATGTCATTGTCGCGGGCAAGCAGCCGGCTTTGCAGTATCTGGATATGGATGCGGCCATCAAGCACTGTACCGCAGGCATCGGCATCTGGGAATGGGCCAGTAATGACCGAGGCGGGGAGCCGGATGTGGTATTGGCCTGTGCCGGGGATATTCCAACCCTTGAAATCCTGTCGGCTGCGGCAATTTTACGAAAACAGCTTCCGGAATTGCGTGTTCGAGTCATCAATGTGGTTGACCTGATGACACTCCAACAGAAAGAAGAACACCCGCATGGTCTTTCCGATAAACAATTTGACGCCCTGTTTACGATCAATAAACCGATCATCTTTGCCTATCATGGTTATCCATGGCTGATTCATCGGCTGGCCTATCGCCGTACAAACCACGATAATCTGCATGTGCGTGGATATAAAGAAGAGGGTACAACCACAACCCCGTTTGATATGGTCGTCTTGAATGATCTCGACCGGTATCATCTGGTGATCGATGTGATTGACCGTGTCCCCGGCCTGGCGGTCAAAGCCGCCTATTTACGTCAGCACATGCGGGATAAACGCATCGAGCATAAGCATTATATCTATGAACATGGCGAAGATATGCCCGAAATACGCAACTGGACATGGCCTTTTTGATCCAGGCGGCAATGCTTTATATGGTATGAATGACGACCAGTTTGCCCTTGGCGCGGAGTTTATCGGCCAGGACAGGGACAATCTTTTCCCGGGTTAAAATGCCTTTCTGGCAGAAAGTGATGCCGCCGGAGCCGGGATTCTTTCGGCTGCCCATCAGAAACTCAATACGGTCTGCATCCATTAACAGGTCATAAAGCTCGGTGACGGAGTTGGTCTCTTCGAATTTCGGCTCTGCGATATCCAATATATTGCAGAGCTGGTTCAAAGTCACCGCGCCTTCGGTTGCCAGGTCAATATCTTCCATATAATATCGCGGCGGGGCGACCAGACTGGATGGCATATCTTCCATTTCCAGATTTTTCTTGCCTTCGCGTGCAACAATTGCGGCGGTTGTGGCGCCGCAAACCACCTTGGCGCCCGCCGATTGCAGAAAGCGTCGGACCACGGCTGCGTCTCTGGCCGGCTCTGAAGCGGGGCCGGTCATAATCGTAACCGCCCGCCCCGGCCGACACCGGGCAAAAATGACCGTGGCATCGTCGTGCGACTGGCCGCCGGATAAATCGCTGGCCTTGTCGAGAATACGCTCGCAGAAGTCCGCCGGTTGGATATGTTCGGCAATCAGGCGACTCAGATAATCGGCGACCCGTTCACTGCCCCAGCCGCCGACGTATTCTCTGCCAAGTCCTGCCTGGCTGATGCCGTCACTGAAGAGCGCTATTCCTTCCCCGGCGATCAGATAACAGCTATATTCATAAGCCATTGCCCCCTCCATGAGAAAGGGCTTTTGCGGCAGGACGGTGGCGATTCCCTGGCCCACCAGAACAGGAGAGGGAGCCTCGTACGCCAGGACGGTTGTCTGGCCGTCATTCAGAATACGGGCCGCGCTGACCGCACAATACGGCATCTGCGGGTCCTTCCATTGTTCCAGGGTCTTAATGACAATCTGGAACGCCTGGCGAAAGGAAAATCCATTATCCAGCAATCCCTTGAAAGTAGATGTGCAGAGTGTAGCCGCGATATTGGCCGATGATCCTGAGCCGACACCGTCGCACAGCAGTATCGTGGTCGCTTCTTCAGTGCGCCACTGCAGGATTGCATCGCCGCAAACATCGTCAAAACGTTTGGGCGTCTGCCGGGACAAAATATCGATGTGCAGGTATCCGGATTTCATTGTTCGGGTGCCAGCGGTTTTCGCGGAGGATTCTTTTCCTGAGCCATCTGCATCAGATTGTCCACCAGCCGCTGTCCCTGTGCGGAACTTTCGCCAAGGAACTGAGCAATACGGCGGGCCATGTCAATCTGATGACTCAGCAGGTTTTGGGCCTGCTGGAGTGTCTGGCTGCGCAGCTCATCGAGCTGTTTGCGTTCGGCCAGGCTCTGGGTCATGTCCACAAAAATTCCGACGTATTGTTTTTCCTGCGGCAGGGCGTACACAATCTGGTGGCAGACCATGCCGTATTTTTTATGTTCAATCAGGGCCTGCAGCCGTTCTTTCTGACCGCTGGCGACTTTTTCAAAGGTATCCGGGTCAATCAGCGTCGAGATATGCTTGCCGCACAAGGCCGTCGAACACATGAACATTCGCCGGAACGAGGGATTCATACTCAGGATGTTGAGGTGTTCATCCAGAATCACAATCCCGTTGGGGCTGGTGTCGATAATCTTGTCGGTTTTCTGCTCGGCCAGCCTTCGCATAAAGGGAATGCACATCTCCGGCTCGGCCATCTGGCGAAAGACGGCTATGGCCTGCTGGCGGCAGGTCGAATACCCGCACGCTCCGCAATTCAACTGATCGGTCGGATCCTTTTTACCGCTCATTTCCAGAATCATCCGGATGACTTCTTCGTTAATCGGCTCTTCAACAGCAGGATTGAGCAGATACGGTTTTTCGGTAATTCCCGCAGGAATCGCTTCGATTGCATCAGCTACAGGCAAATTGGCCGCATAGTCCAGTACGGCTTTGCGCCGCTGGAATACAGGGAGCGTCTGTTCGGGCACGGCCGGGCCGTTAATACAGCCCTGTCGGCAAAACAGCGGTTCGACCAGAACATGCTGTCCCTTCCCGTCACCGCAGGATGCGATCCATTCCCGAATTTCTTCGACGCCGCTCATGGCAAGGGTGTTCTCAGCCAGCATGTCGGTATTTTCCGAAGCTGTTTTCAAGGCCCCCCCGGCCAGGGCAAACAGCCTCGCCCATCCGGCAGGCTGCTGATCAAATGGACTTTCCTCGAGATTGGCCAGCTTAAGATGGTCAATCTCAAACCATTCTTCCAGTTCCTGAAATGTCAGTACCGCGTCAATCGGCTTGTCCGAATAGCGGTCGGCCTCGGCCTTTTTGGCCACACAGGGACCGATGAAAACTACTTTGGTTCCCGGCCCCAGCTTGATTTTGAGCATGCGGGCATGGGCAATCATCGGCGAAACCACCTGAGCCAGGCTGGCAGCCAGTTGTGGCTGGAGTCGCTCTATAAATCCCACCACGGCCGGGCAGGCCGTACTGATACACGCTCCCTGCCGGCACTGGTCAAAATACTCGCGAGTTGCCTGGGCGACGGGATATGCCCCGACGGAGGTTTCGGCGACAAAGGCAAATCCGAGTTTTCGCAGGGCGCTGGGAAGTCGTGTCTGCTGCCAGGGCTGGAAAAATGCCGCAAACGATGGGGCGACTGTAACGGCAACCGGACCATCCCCACGCAGCAAATCCCGAACCATTTCAACATCATTTCGATAGACCTTGGCCTTCTGGGGACATTCCCGAATACACGTCCCGCAGCAGATGCACTTTTGGGGATCGACATACGCCTGCCCGTCGCGAATCCCGATGGCGTGAACCGGACAGATGCGAATGCACCGGTAGCAGTCCCGACATCGGGCTTTGTTGGTAAAAACGACTTGATTAGGCGTCTGCATCGTTCTAATTCCTCAATACAAAATGAAATCACGCATGGACTTTTAACTGACTATCGATCTCCCGGGTTGCTGTCTTCAGGTCGCATTTTTCAATAATCGTATCGCCGACTTTGATCGTCGGTCCTTTGGTGCATGCTTCAAAGCAGAATGTCGCCTTGATATGCAGCTTATCATCGATGCCTTTAGTACGGGCATTATCCAGCAATTGGGTCAGCAGGGTCTGTGACCCGCGGAGATAGCAGCCGGTTCCAACGCACACGGATACATTCAGCTTGCCGTCACCGCTGCCTTCCGACAGGTTGATGGCACTGCCGCACAGCCGTTTTCGGCTGTTGTATTCAGTATGCAGCATTTCATGTGCCTTATGGCTGCCGGGCTTTTCCAGGGTTGTCTGGTAGCACTGCTGAATATAGGGGTTATCCTGAGACTTATGAAGCTGCAGGGTCTTGTCGGCTTCGTAAAGGCCTTTGGCTCGCTGCTGGATGACCTCGCCGCCTTCGCAGACCGGCTGCCCGGCCCCGGCAACGCAGCCGCCCGGACAGGCCATCACTTCAATCAAATCGTAATCGCAATTGCCGGCCTTGACCTGGTCGGCAATCTTGCGGGCATTGGACAGACTGTGCACAATCGCCAGCTTCAGATAAATATCCCCGATTCGCAAAGTTTTGCTGAGAATACCGGTATTGCCGCGGACATCGGTAAAATCAGGATTTTCCAGTCGTGTTCCGGTCAGCTTCTCGTGGGCATAACGCAATACCGCTTCGCTGACGCCGCCAGTGGTGCCGAAAATCACGCCGGCGCCGGTCTTAAAGCCCATTGGCATATCGAGAGATTCCGGAGTCAGCTTATGGAACTGGATACCGGCCTGTTTAATCATCTTGCCCAATTCCTGGGTGGTCAGAACCGCATCTACATCGGCTCCGGCGGGACCGCGGAATTCAGGTCGTTTGGCCTCGAATTTCTTGGCAGTACAGGGCATAATCGATACAACATAAAGCTGTTCGGGCTTTACCTTTAGTTGGTCGGGCAGAGTGGTCTTGGCTAACGAACCAAACATCTGCTGGGGGCTGCGGCAGCTCGACAGATTCGGCAGCAGTTCAGGATAATACTGCTCGGCATACTTGACCCAGCCCGGACAGCAGGAGGTAAACAGCGGCAGTTTCTTGCCGAGGGTCTTGCGTTCGATAAATTCTGTTGCTTCTTCCAGCACCGTCAGGTCGGCGGCAAAGCTGGTGTCGAAAACCTTGTCAAATCCGATTTTCTTCAGGGCCGCAACGATTCGTCCGGTCGTGGCCACGCCGGGTTCCAGGCCGAACATCTCGCCGAGGGCAACACGCACCGCCGGGGCAATCTGAGCAACGACAGTCACATTCGGGTCATTCACCGCTTTCCAGACCTCTTCAATTTCGCTCTTGGGGACAATCGCGCCGGTGGGGCAGACGCTGGCACAAAGGCCGCAGTTGACGCAATCCACTTCGCCCAAATCTTTATTGAACGCCGGAGCAACGACGGTGCCTGCACCGCGGCCGGCAAAGTCAATCGCGCCGATACCCTGAATTTCGCTGCATGCCCGGACACAGTCGCCGCAGAGGATGCATTTATTCGGGTCTCGCACCAGCGAGGGGCTGGATGTATCGGTCTGCATCTCTTTGGGAATCGACGGGAATCGCACATCTGTCACGCCCATCTGGCGAGCCAGCTCCTGCAGCTTGCAGGCGTCGGATTTATCGCACGTCGTGCAGCTTTGGTGGTGGTTGGCCAGCAGCAGTTCCAGAAACACCCGCCGCATTTTGCGAAGCTGGTCGGTGTGTGTGTGAACCACCATGCCGGGAGTTGGTACCGTGCTGCACGAAGTCACCACGCCCATGCCGTCGATTTCCACGATGCACAGACGGCAGGCGCCATAGACGCTTAATTTTGAATGATAGCAGAACGTCGGCAGTTCAATGCCCGCCGAGCGAATCAGCTCAAGCAGATTCTTTTGACCGTTGATGACAACCGGCTGACCATTCAGTAGGATATGTTCATTCGTTCCATTGGTATTCATGATTAAACTCCAGCAACCGCGTTAAACTTGCAGGCCTGGGCACAGGCGCCGCAGCGTATGCATTTATCCGCGTCAATTTTATGAGGTTGTTTCCGTTCGCCTGTGATTGCCCCGACAGGACACTTCCTGGCACATAAGCCGCATCCTTTGCACAACTCGGCCACAATTTCCGGGATCGCCAGGGCCTTGCACGCACCGGCAGGGCAGCGTTTCTGGAAAATATGAGCTTCGTATTCGTGCCGGAAATAATTCAGCGTGCTCAGCACCGGGTTGGGGGCCGTTTTGCCCAGCCCGCACAGCGAGCCTTTCTGGACGGCTTCGGCCAGCGTCTGGAGCGTATCCAGCGTTTTCGCAGTGGCCTTGCCTTCCATAATCTGTTCCAGCAGAAGCAGCATCTGCTTGGTGCCTTCCCGGCAGGGGATGCATTTGCCGCAGGATTCGTTCTGTGTAAACCGCATGAAAAAGTGGGCAATCTGCACCATGCAGGTCTTGTTGTTCATCACAACCAGACCGCCGGAACCCACCATGGCACCAATCTTTTTGACGGTGTCAAAATCCAGCGGATAATCCAGATGCTCTTTAGTCAGACACCCGCCGGACGGTCCGCCAATCTGGACGGCCTTGAAGGCATCCGGATCGATTTCGCCGGTCGCGTCGGTTACGCCGCCGCCGATATCAAATACGATTTTCCGCAGCGTCGAACCAAACGGAACTTCAATCAGCCCCGTATTGGCCACATGGCCGGTCAGGGCAAAGGTCTTGGTCCCAGGTGAGCCTTGCGTGCCGCTTTCACGATACCAGCCTGGCCCGTTGGTGATGATCAACGGGACGCAGGCCAGGGTTTCTACGTTGTTGATAACCGTGGGCTTGCCCCATAATCCCGATTGTGCAGGGAACGGGGGTTTGGGCCGGGGCATCCCGCGCTGGCCTTCAATCGAGGCCATCAAAGCGGTCTCTTCGCCGCAAACAAATGCGCCGGCGCCTTCCATGACCTCACAGTCAAAAGCCATGCCGCTGCCGAAGACATCTGTTCCCAGAATGCCCAGAGCACGTGCATCTTCCACGGCCTTGCGTACCCGTTCCACCGCCAGCGGATATTCCGCCCGGACATACACGTATGCAAAGTCCGCCCCAATCGCCCGACCGGCAATCATAATGCCTTCGACCACACGGTGAGGATTACCTTCCATGAGACTGCGATCCATAAAAGCACCCGGATCGCCTTCGTCACCGTTGCAGATGACGTATTTTTTGTCGGATTTCTGCTGCAGGGTCAGTGCCCACTTTTTCCCCGTGGGGAAACCGCCGCCGCCGCGTCCTCGCAAACCCGATGCTGTAATTTCTTCGCACACCTGCTGGGCCGTCATTTTGGCATAAGCCCGGCGAGCGGCCTGATAACCGCCGCGTGCGATATATTCCCGGATGTCTTCCGGATCAATATAGCCGCAATCTCCCAGTTCAATACGTTGCTGCTGGGCATAGAAAGGAATCTCTTTCTGTGTGTGACAGACCTGTCCGTGCGCCGGGTCAACATACAGCAGGCGTTCGACCTTGCTCTTGTCAATCAGCGTGGTCTTGATGATTTCAGCCGCATCCTCAACCTTGACTTTAACATACAGGATACCTTCCGGCTCAACCGTGACCAGCGGACCCATCTGGCAGAAGCCCTGGCAGCCGCTTTTGCTCAGGTGAATCTGGCCTTCATTGCAGTCTTCAAGCACCACAACTGCGGTCAGCCCGTTGGCTTCAACTTCTTTTTTCAGGGCCTCGAAAACCTTCAATGACCCATTGGCGACACAGCCGGTACCCGCACAAATGATGATACGATGCTGGATGGGCTTTACCGCCTTGTCATAACCCTGTTTAATCTGTTCCAGACTTTGCATATCAGTAAGCATTAGTTCCGTTCCTTTTTGATGATTTCATCGACAATGGCCGTCGCCGCTTCGGGCGTGACCTGGCCATGCACTTCTTCATTGACCGTCATCACCGGGGCCAGTCCGCAGGCACCCAGGCATGACACCGGCTGAACCGTGAACAGCATATCCGGCGTGGTATTGTTTTCCGTGGTGACATTCAGTTTCTTAAAAAGGGCGTCTTTAATTTTGCCTGAGCCTTTGACGTGGCAGGCCGTGCCCTCGCAGATATGAATGACATATTTACCCTTGGGTTTTAGGGCGAAATTGGCATAAAAGCTGGCAACCCCGTACACCTTGGCAGGGGAGATCCCCAGCGAGGTCGCAATAAATGCCATCACTTCTTCAGGTAAATACCGGTATTCTTTCTGAACTTCCTGCAGAATCGGAATCAGCCGCGATGGATTGTGCTGATGTTTGTCGAGAATTCGGCATACTTTTTCAAACCGCCGAACCTGCTCCTGCTGAGCATTACAACACGATGAACACATGATTATCCCTTTCTATCTATAGACGCTGACCGTCGTCAGCTATCGTTGGTATTAAGATTCAGAACGTTACAGAGATATACCTGTATGTTATTTGCTTACCGCCTTTAATTTGCTTGATAAGACTGCCAGGCTTGCCGCCAGATCAACCTGTTCCACAATTGTATTATCGCTCACATTGAGTTTAACCGGCGTAAAATTCCATATTGCGTGAATGCCGGCCTCTATCAATGTATCGGCTACCTGCTGGGCTACTTTACCCGGAACTGCCAGGATGCCGATTTGGATGTGCATCCGCTCTGTCAGTGAGGAAAGTACTTCGATATCAAACACGGGCTTGCCGTGGATTTTCATTCCGATAATCTCGGGGTTAGAATCAAACGCAGCCACAATATTCAGACCGTAACGGGCAAAACCATCGTAACCCAGCAGGGCTTGTCCCAGATTACCGGTCCCGACAAGAATGGCATCCCGTATATTGTCCCAGCCCAGCAGTTGTTCTATGGCCCCAATAAGCTCGCGGACATTGAATCCAACTGCAGGCTGACCGGTTACTCCAATCCCGGCCAAATCCTTCCGAACCTGGATTTGTTCAAGACCAAGGCGGTCCGAAATCAGGGTACTGCTGACGTGCTCGCTGGTTGGCTCAATCTCTTTGAGAATCGCCATGTAAAGCGGCAGTCGTCGCACCGTAGGAACAGATACACTGGTTAACTCTTTCAATTTTAGTTCTCCATATAAGAGTTTATGTTATCGATACCCTTATATCGATAAATGTATATCATTTCTTGAAAGAAGTCAACCAAAATAATGTGAAAAATATCACTATATATTTAAATATAATACTGATAATATATTATATCAATATATAATGTGTAACTAGTCACAATAAGATTATGTTGGCGTGATAAAAACTCGTTTTTGAATCAAAGAAAAGAAGACTATTTAGACCTCTTAACTCTTCCACCCTGACCAGTTCCAACTGTCCTGCCTATTGATGCAATCCGACCCCGCAAACAGCCATTGCATTGCTCAGCCGTCTCGTTAATGCAGGCCTTACCCGGATAAATTTCATACTTTTCGCGATATTGCACGGGAGTCAGGTTGGGCATCACGATATTGGCTCCCCGCATAAGCCCCAATTCCCGCCCGCTTTCCTTGTTGATCGTCGCAAGGGCGGTGGTACTGGGTATATTCGCATCTGGCCGGGCAAGCCGCGTCAAAGCAACCGCCTTATAGGTCATCAGTTCCGTATTCGGTACCTGTTCTGCCGGAGAGATATCGAAATGAATCTCACCACGTCCCAATGGTGTATTCGGGCTGGGAATAAACGGACCTACTCCAATCATGTCCAAATCCATGGTGCTGAAAATATGGATATCATGTGCCAGGGTTGCGTAGGTCTGGCCGGGAATACCAATCATCACTCCGCTGCCTGCTTCGTAACCCAGTTCCTGCAATTGCCGCAGGATTTCAAATCGATCTGACTTTTTCCCAGGCAGCGAGGGGTGAATTAATTCATATAAATGCGAATTCGAGGTCTCAAACCGCAGCAGGTAGCGATCCGCCCCGGCCTGTTTCCAGAGTTTCAATTCTTCATAAGGTCTCTCCCCGAGGCTGAGTGTCACAGCCAGCGGAGTCTGTCTTTTGATTTCTCGAATTACCTCGGCCAGCCAGTCCGCGACAATCCCGTAATCTTCACCGGCCTGCATTACGACGGTACCATAACCCAGCCGCACTGCTTTCAACGCACAGTCTACTATCTCCTCTCGCGTCATCCGATAGCGTTCGATGGTTCGATTGCCCGCGGCCAATCCGCAGTAAGCACACCGACGCACACAGTGATTGGAAATCTCGATCAATCCGCGCAGATGGACTTCATCGCCAACGGTGGCTTTGCGTACTTCATCTGCTCGTGCCCAGAGTGTCTCAAGGGTTTTTTCATCGCTTTCTTTGAGCCAGCGTTCTATTTCCTGCAGGGTAATCGGATTCATTACGATGCTTGTTCTTTCTGTTTAGATTGTCGATACACTTCTCGCGCCGCCGGGAATGGCTCCAGAGCACGCTCAAAAATGCCAAGGCTGTAGGCAATCACCAGTCCATAATTGGTAATCGGAACACCTGCCTTGCGGCATTCCAGCAGCCGCGACAACATCTGGCGTCGATTCCACATGCAGGCGCCGCAATGAATAATCAGCTTATACTTGCTGATATCCTCCGGCCAGTCCCTCCCGGATAGAATCGTAAAATCGAGCTTGCCCCCGACATAATGCGTCAGCCAGCGCGGAATTTTCACGCGACCGATATCTTCACCAATCGGGTGATGGCTGCATGCTTCGGCTATCAGAACCGGATCACCTGCATTCAGGTTATCGACAGCCATTGCTCCGAGTGTCTGCGTTACAAGATCGCCTTTAAATCGGGCAAACAGAATCGAAAAGCTGGTCATGAGTACATTCTTGGGCGTATCCGCAGCCACCTTTAAAAAGGCCTGTGAATCGGTCACTACCAGCTTCGGCGGTTCTTTCAGATTATCGATTGCCGTTCGCAATTCCCGTTCTTTGACCACCATGCAACAGGCATCCCCATCCAGTAAATCCCGGATCGTCTGTACCTGCGGCAGAATCAACCTGCCCTTGGGGGCCTCTTTATCAATTGGAACCACCAGGATTGCCGTCTGTCCCGGCCCGACCAGATCGGCGGCAATCGCCGGATTTTCAACAAACTCGGCAGGGGCGTTGTCCAGAAGTGCCTGCCGAAATTCGGCCAAACCCTGTTTTTCTCTGGCGCTGACTAAAAGCGTAGGCACTTTCTTATTCTGTAAAGAATCGACAATCGGCTGTTCCGGGCGAACCTGGTCAATCTTATTGAACAGGGCGATATACGGTACTTTCAGCTCGGCAAGCTGGCCGGCAATGGCCTCTTCAAAGCCGCCCCATACACCATCACTGACAATAACGGCCAAATCTGTCCGCTCAAAGACCTTGCGAGTTCGAGCAATCCGCAGTTGACCCAGCGCCCCCTCATCATCTACCCCGGCCGTATCAATAAACACCACCGGCCCCAGCGGCAGCAGCTCCATCGGTTTTTCCACCGGGTCGGTCGTGGTTCCCGCATGTTCGGACACAATCGAGACATCCTGTCCGACAATTGCATTCAATAGACTGGATTTACCGACATTGCGCCTGCCGAATATCCCGATATGAAGACGTAAGCTTTTAGGTGTTGTCTGATCCATGGTTTTTTAAGGTTTTGATTTCTTTTTGACATGACCCAACTGACAGACGGCCTCCGGGCTGATCATGGCCTCAAATTCCTGTTTTGTCAGCAGATGCTGTTCGATAACGAGCTGACGAATCGACTTGCCGGCTGCCTCTGATTCCTTGGCAATTCGGGCGCAGACATCATATCCGAGTTTGGGCAGCAGGGCAGTGACAACCGCCGTGGCATTTTCCACATATCGTCTGCACGGTTCACGATTGGCCGCAATGCCCTCTACACAATATCTCCGTAATATATCACTTGCAACCGTCAGCAGTTCAATGCTTTCCAGCAAATTCGCCGCGATGACCGGCAAAAAGGCATTCAATTCAAGGCTTCCCATCGAACATGCCTGGGAAATGACCACATCGTTGCCCAGGACCTGCATCGCCGCCTGGCTGACCGATTCGGGAATAACAGGATTAACTTTGCCGGGCATAATTGAGGAGCCCGCCTGTCGCGGCGGCAGGGTGATTTCTTTCAGCCCTCCCGCGGGGCCGCTGGACAACAGCCGCAAATCCCCGCTGATTTTCAACAGCGAGCTGGCACAGGCCTTCNNGCCTTCAGTATACCCGACACCTCCACAAACACATCTGTGTTCTGTGTGGCATCAATCAGGTTTTCCGCCCTGGCCAGCCCCAGCCCCGTCAAATCCCGCAAGGACTCTGTCACCCGGAAAATATAGTCACGCGGTGCCGATAGCCCCGAACCGATTGCTGTTCCGCCCAGATTCACCACCCGCAGCCGTTCAACACATTTATAAACACGCCAGCGGTCGCGATTGATGGCTTCTGCATACGCCGACATCTCCCGCCCAAGGGTAGTCAATACGGCATCCTGATATTCCGTCCGTCCGATTTTTACGACGTCGACAAATTCTTTTTCTTTTGCTTGAAATGCCTCCTGCAATGTGACCAGAGTTTTTTCAAGCTGCTGTATCGATTGGATTGCCGCCACCCGCAGCGCCGTCGGGAACGTATCATTGGTCGATTGACATCGGTTGATATCTTCCAGCGGATGAACGCGGTCATAGCTGCCCAGCGGCAGATTCAGGATTTGCAACGCCCGGTTGGCCAGGACTTCGTTGACATTCATATTCAGACTGGTCCCGGCTCCGCCCTGAAACAAATCCACCCGGATATGTTCATCCAGCAAGCCTGAAGCCATTTCTGTGCTGGCCCGCAGCATCGCTTCGCCTTTAGCAGGCTCATTGGCCCATTCACCAAGATTGACGCACGTCTGAATACAGGCCTGCTTAACCATGCCGTAAGCGCGAATAAATCCAGACGGAACCGGCCGCGATGAATAAGGAAAATTAACCATCGCACGAGCTGTATGAATCCCGTAAAGCGCCTCTGTCGGGATATCCATCCGCCCCAGCGAATCCTGTTCTGATCGATACGTCTCGGTCATATCAGCAATAGACATCCCGTTTGCCGGACCGGACCGCTTCAAGCATTTTCGTGCTGCGTGTTCTGGGTTCGTCATCCATGCTGTTTAAGGTTTTTTCAATTAATTTAAAGCCCGCCTGCTTAGTCGCTTCCGATGCATAATCCTGCAGGTACTCCAAAAATGTCGAAAGGGCGTTCGGGTCGCAGTGTTCTTTGATCAATCCCGGCTTGGCCATATCCATAAAATCCTGCCCTGTCCGGCCCAAACGATAGCATCCCGTACAGAAAGAGGGAACATAGCCTAATTCCGTTATGTCCCGAATGACCTCATCCAGTCCCCGGTGGTCACCCAGTGAGAACTGAGCCTCATCCAGCACATCCTTGCCTTCAACATAGCCGCCGGGATTAGTGCGGGAGCCCGCTGATATCTGAGATACACCCAGCGCAAAGGTCTCGCGCCGCATATTCGGATTTTCACGGGTGGACATGATGATTCCGGTATAAGGTACCGCCAGCCGTAAAATGGCGACAATCTTGCGAAACTCGATATCTTCGACCGGTTTTGGCGGATGACTGGCCATATCCGATCCCGTTGCCGGCTCAAGCCGCGGCACGCTGATTGTGTGCGGCCCGACTCCAAACTTGGCCTCCAGATGATGAATATGCTGCATCAGAGCCAGCAGTTCATAACGCCAGTCGCACAGGCCGAACAAGACGCCAATCCCCACATCGTCGATGCCTGCTTCCATCGCGCGATCCATCGCAGACACCCGCCAATCATAATCGGCTTTTTTCCCGCCCAGATGTACACCCTTGTAGGTCTGTCTATGATAAGTCTCCTGGAATAATTGATACGTTCCGATTCTTGCAGCTTTGAGCTGTTTGAATTCTTCCAGTGTCAGCGGGGCCACATTCACATTGACCCGGCGTACCTCGCCCGGCCCGACTTTGACCGAATAAATCGTCTCAATCGACTTCAAAACGTAAGAAAAACCCTCTTTCGGATAACTTTCCCCGGCCACTAGAAGGACACGTTTATGACCTTGTTTAACCAGTTCTTCGACTTCCTGGTAAATTTCCGGCTGAGTTAGCACTCTTCGCTTGACCTCTTTATTTCTCGCCCTGAACGCACAATATAAACACTCGTTGCTGCATAAGTTGGAAATATATAAAGGAGCAAACAGCACCAGCCGCCGTCCATAAATAGTCTCCTTAACTTTTTTAGCTGCATCAAATAGTCTGGCCAGCAATTCCGGGTCGCTGATGGTTGAAAGCACCGCAATATCCGGCAAGTCCAACCCTTTCATTTCCAATGCTTTAGATATAATATCCTCGACTGCCGCCCGGTCCTTGCGAACCGCATGGCTCAGCGTCTGTTCAATCGCTGAATCCTGAATAAAATCCGATTGTCCACTCATTTCTGAATATCTCCAAAATACATAAAACTTAAATAATGCACAAAGAGCAGTTCGCAAATTCATAAATAAAGTATTTGCGGGCTGCTCTTTCATTATCCATCGAAAACAGATGAAAATCCAACCATCTTTTCGTATTTTACGTCATATTATAAAAGGATGTTCTAATAAATGCAACAAATATCACACATATTAATATACCAAGGAACAACAAAGCAATATATAGTCATATAATGTGAATATTAGAACAACAATTTATTTTTCTAATATGAGCTATATCCTGTCTGCTATAAAAGACATAAATTTCAGATTCTAAAGATATGAAAACATCGCTCTTATCGGTATAATTCTCAAGCAATAAAAAGAAAGGAATCTGATACGATGACAATGCTTCAGGAAATTCGAAATAAACGTGCCTTTATCTGCGATATGGATGGCGTGATTTATCATGGCAGAAAAGTCTTGCCCGGTGCCAAGCCTTTTGTCAATTGGCTCAAGAAAAATGAGAAGCCCTTTTTATTTCTGACCAACAGTGCCGAGCGGACCCCGCAGCAGCTTTCTGACCGTCTGGCCGCAATGGGGATCGCGGTCGGGCCGGACCACTTTATGACCAGCGCTATTGCCACCGCCAGTTTTCTGCAAAATCAGTCCCCGGGTGCCAAAGTCTATGCGATTGGCGAAAATGGCCTGTTGGAAGCCTTGCGGGATGGTGGAATGCACTTTGACAGCGAAAATCCCGATTACGTTGTTTTCGGGGAAACAACCGATTATACCTACGATAAAATCGAAACCGCGATACGCTGCGTTCTCCGCGGAGCCCGGCTCATCGGGACCAATCCCGATGTTACCGGCCCCGGCGAAAAGGGGATCGTTCCCGCCTGCCGGGCGTTAATTTCCCCCATCGAGCTTTCTACCGGCCGTCAGGCCTATTTCATCGGCAAGCCTAATCCTTTGATTATGCGTCATTCACTTAAGAAGCTCAACGTCCGACGTGAAGAAACCGTCATCGTGGGCGACCGCATGGATACCGACATTATTGCCGGTATCGAATCGGAAATCGAAACCGTCCTCGTTCTCAGCGGGATTACCAAAAAAGAAGATATAGAAAGCTATGCTTATCGTCCCAGCCTTGTGCTGGACCACGTGGGACAAATTGCCGAATCGCGATAAAAGCAATTACGGCCTTGGATGGAATTTCTTGTGAATCTTTCGTAGTCGGTCATTGTCTACATGGGTATAAATCTGGGTCGTGCGGATATCGGCATGCCCCAGCATTTCCTGCAGTGAACGCAAATCGACCCCGCCCGACAGCAAATGCGTGGCAAAGCAATGCCGCAGCGTGTGTACTGTCATCGTCTTGGGCATTCCCGCCCGCAGGGCGTGCCGTTTCACGATTCGCCACAGATCAATTCGGTCCATCGCACGCCCTGTCCGAGTCAGAAAAAGATTCTCGGGGCTTTTGGGTTTTGCTAAAGTTGGGCGAAGTTCGTCCAGATATTGCTGAATGACCCGCCCGGCCACTGTTCCCAGCGGCACAATCCTTTCTTTGCTCCCTTTACCAAAGCATCGGACATACCCGACCTTGATATTGACATCTCGAATCTTCAGATTTACCACCTCTGAAGCCCGTGCCCCCGTAGCATATAACACTTCCAGGAGCGCCTTATCCCGCAGATAGTATGGCTCCTGCGGATCCGGCGTGTCCAGCAGCTTGAATATCTGCTCGTATCCGGCAACGCTTGGCAGGCGTTTCCAAAGCTTGGGGCCTTCAAGACTGCTTACAAAATCTTCTTTCAGTTTGCCTGTTGAAAGGCAAAACCGCAGCAGCATCTTAATTGCCACCAGTGCCCGGCTGACCGAGGCCTCGACCTTGCCTTCCCGGCTGATAGTCTGCAAGTGTTTATAAATATGGACTGCTTCCAGTGTCGGTATCTCTTTCAAACCCGCGGTTTGGCAATACTGGCAAAATTCCAGCAGGTCCCGCCCATAAGCCAGCACCGTATTGGGCGATAATCCTGCTTCCAGGGCTAAATAGTCCAGAAATTGAGATACATCAGCCCCAATCGCGTAGGCCCCGAGTTTCTTTTTTAGTGTGATTATCTGGTTGTTCAGCATATAAAGGGATTCTAATTCGGAACCGAAGAAATGTAAATTGTTATCCAGAACTGTGCAAAAAAGGGGGTTTTGGCACTTGAGAGTTGCAACAAAAGCCGATAGAATAACCCTGAATTTGATGAATAGGACAAAACTATGAAAAATGGATTTTATCAGGCGATTATAGTCAGTATATTGGTTTTAGCGGTTGGCTGTGCAGGCCAGAAAAAGCAGCTCACCCAGCCGGTCTGCTTTGATGCTGTCAGTACGGATAAGCTGATGCAGGTCTCTGAAAAGGCCCTGCTGGACATGCAGTTTCGAATCCAGAAATTCGATATCGACAATGGCATCATTCGTACCCATCCGCTTCGGGCCAAGCAGTTTTTTGAGTTCTGGCGCAAGGATAATGCAGGTGCCTTTAATTCGGCAGAGGCC
This sequence comes from Phycisphaerales bacterium UBA7708, assembly GCA_002482415.1. Taxonomy (GTDB): domain Bacteria; phylum Planctomycetota; class Phycisphaerae; order Sedimentisphaerales; family Anaerohalosphaeraceae; genus Anaeroglomus. The sequence goes on along the minus strand of DLFY01000283.1, from coordinate 7,668 downwards.
AACCTGCAAAGCCTCCAGCGTTCTGTGGAACTGGTCTTTCGTACCGAACAAAATCGTGTCTGCGTGGAATGCGTTACCCTCGTTCAGCGTTTGTCGCTGCCGGAAGAGTCTCTCAGGGGGTATAGTGATGCTCCTGCCCTTTACACCGCCAGTGACCGCAGTAAGCAGCGGCTGGAAGTGGAACCGGAGCGGCTCGAACAAATGCGATGGATAGACTTGGGGCGTGATGAAGCCCTTGAGTCTTATATTCTTAATCAAATACAGAAATCACTCGAAAAGGAACTCCATTCATGAAAGTCCTCGTTTGCGGCGGTGCCGGATATATTGGCAGCAACATGACCGAACTGCTGAGTCGTCAGGGGCACAGCCCGGTCGTTTTTGATAACCTCAGCAAAGGCCACAGAGCCGCGATTCAGAAAGCGGAATTCGTTCAGGGTGATTTCGGTGATTTTGATTTTACCGTCGAAGTCCTCAAGAAACACAAAATCGAAGCGGTCATGCACTTTGCCGCCTTCATCGAAGTGGGTGAATCGGTTGACCAGCCCCTGCGATATTATGAAAATAACGTCAGTAAAACCCGCACGCTTCTGGCTGCGATGGAAGCGGCAGGGGTGCAGAAATTCGTCTTCAGCAGCACTGCCGCCGTGTATGGCATGCCCGACCGGATACCCATTACTGAGGACACCGCCAAATGCCCCATCAATCCGTATGGTGAAACCAAATGGGCGGTGGAGCGGATGTGTCATTTCCAGAGCCAGACCGGTCGGCTGCGATATGCTGTGTTGCGGTATTTCAACGCCTGCGGCGCCGGCTTTAACGCTACCCGCGGTGAAGACCACAATCCCGAATCGCATCTGATTCCCCTGATTATTCAGGCCGCCATGGGCAAACGCGACAATATTAAAATCTTCGGCAGCGACTACCCGACTCCGGACGGCACGTGTGTCCGCGATTATATTCATGTTGAAGACCTCGCCAAGGCCCATCTGCTGGCGCTGGCCCGGCTTGATTCAGAAACCGAGCAGGTGTATAACCTCGGCAACGGCAAAGGTTATACTGTTCGTCAGGTGATTGACTGTGTCCGCAAGGTCTCCGGCAAAGAGTTCAAGGTGATCGAGGCCGGACGTCGTCCCGGTGATCCCCCGGTGCTGACTGCTGATGCGAGCAAGGCACGCAGTGTACTGGGCTGGAAAACCGATTACCCGGAACTGGAGAAAATTGTTGAGTCGGCATGGAAGTTCCATACGGCAAATCCCAACGGATATAACGATTAAACAGAATAGCAGTATTCATCATCCACATAAGGAGAAATTGCCATGAAGAAAATCAAACAAAACGTTGTCCGTTTTCTAAGCAATTACGGAATGGACTATCGGGATGTGGATATGGATGCCAATGTCAAGCTGTTTCTGGAGGAGATGCAGCGGGGTCTGGCCGGCAAGAAAAGCAGTCTTGAAATGATCCCCACCTACATCAGTGCCGAAGGCGATGTCCCCACCAATAAGAAAGTCATCGTTGCCGATGCTGGCGGGACCAATTTCCGCGTTGCGACCGTCTATTTCGACCATCAGAAAATGCCCATAATTGAAAATCTCAAACTGTTCAAGATGCCCGCGGTGGATCGTGAAATGGGCAAAACCGAATTTTTCCGGACCATGGCCGGGTATTTCCGTGATGTCATTCAGGTTTCCAGCAATATCGGCTTCTGCTTTTCCTACGCCGTCCAGATGTATCCCAATAANNCGGCTGATTCGCTTTTCCAAGGAAGTTCGAGCCGAAGAAGTCAAAGGGCAGCTCGTCGGCGAAAATCTCAATCTGGCGATGGATTCTCTGGGCATGGGGGGCAACAAGCACATCGTTCTGCTCAATGACACCGTCGTCACACTGCTGGCTGGAATGGGCTTTAAAAATAAGGTGTACAGCGGCTATATCGGCTTTATCCTCGGTACCGGCACCAACACCTGCTATATTGAAAAGAACAGCAGCGTCACTAAAAATAAAGACCTGGATCCGGCCAAGACTCAGATTATCAATACCGAATCCGGCGGCTTTGCCCGCGGTCATCGCGGCAAACTCGATGTCGCCTTTGACAAATCCACCGCCAATCCCGGTGTCAATCCGTTCGAAAAGATGATCTCCGGCGCCTATCTTGGGCCGCTGTTTCGGGATATTATCCGCAAGGCCTGCAAGGATGGCCTGTTCAGCAAACCAACCGCCGCCCAGTTGACCGCCATCAACGACCTTTCGACCAAAGATATGAATGAGTTCATGTTGTATCCCTATGGCGGCAGCACACTGGCCGAAATCTGCCGGCAGGGCAGTGAGACGGATACGCTGACGATGTACCTGCTGGCCGATCGCACGACCGAGCGTGCGGCGAAATTCACGGCGATCAATCTTTCATCCATGGCCATCAAGAGCGGCCAGGGCACCGATCCGTCCAAACCCATCTGCATCGTTGCCGAGGGGACGACCTTCTACCACATGAAGACCCTCAAGTCCCGTGTGGAGTTTTACCTGAAACAGTATCTGGAAAACAAGAAGGGCATCTTTACCGACATTATCTGTGTCGATAACGCCACCCTGGTTGGTGCGGCGATCGCAGGATTGACCAACTGAGCGAAGGCTCCGTGATGGATATGGCATAGACATTTTTGGGAAGGAGAACCTTATGACATTGCCGTTGACGGAAAACTTTCGAGTGAAAGTGATTTCCCGGGGAATTGCCTTTGCTCTGCTGGGCCTGGGGGCGATTTCGTTCTGGATGGCTGGAACATCACTGTCTGGGAGTGTATCCAGTAAATCCTTGTTCCTGCTGATTTTTGCAGTACCCTTTTTTATTTTCAGTTATTTCAACCTTCGCGATGCCTATCTGATGTGGATCGGCCCATCTGTCTCCGCCATGAATCATTTGGCCTGGATTGTAGCAGTTCTCGTGTTTATTATATCCGGCGTGCTCTTAAATGATCTATTCGATTCCCTTAATAAACAGCATGTGCATCGCCTTGAGTTGTTAGGTGAATTTTTATCATTATGCGCTGCAGGAGCCGGCTTTTATCTGACTAAATACAAACTGAGCTTTTTGCTAAATATTCAAATGAACGAAGACTGGTCAAAAAGGGCTTCCGCCTGGCGTACTTATTTCACATGGCTGGCATTTTTCCTATGGGGTGGTATTGGCGCCGCATGGTTTGAATATGAGAAAAAGACAACGCAGCAGGGCGATGATAAAAATGTCCTGCTGGTCCTGCTGGGAGTAATTGTCCCTCTTGCAGTTGCTATTGTTTTTTACTACACCTGCACAGCCATTTTTTGCCGCCGGCCAAAAGACCAAGAAGAGTAATACGCATTAGTGCATTTTCTGCTCTGTTGACAGTCCTTCGTTCATCGAGCCGCTGCGGAAGCCCTGCAAATCGAGGGCGACATAGCCGAATCCGATGGTCTTCAATTCTTCTACAATCTGCCTGCGAACCGATTCGCTCGTGATTTTCGCAAAATCGGCCGGCCGGACCTCAATCCGTGCGATGACCCCGTGGTGGCGAACCCGAAACTCCACAAACCCAAGTTTTCGCAGCAGTTCCTCGGCCTTTTCCACCTGGGCCAGTTTTTCCGGCGTTATCTCCATCCCGTAAGCCACCCGGCTGGCCAGACACGGTGAGGCCGGCAAGTCCGCCGTTGGCAGACCTAACGCCCGGCTGTATTCCCGAATTTCTGTCTTGGTTATCTCCGCATCCATCATGGGGCTGAGTACCCCAAACACTTCCGCTGCATGGTGCCCGGGGCGATAATCGTCTTTGTCATCAAAATTGGCCCCACAGAGGACATATTCAAATCGTTCCTGCCGGGCTTTTTCAGTAAATAATTTATATAAGCGGCTTTTGCAATGAAAACACCGGTCCGTCTTATTGGCCCGGTAAGCATCGTTATGCATTTCGTCGACCGGGATTTCCTCCAGCCGGCATCCAACGAGCCGGGCAATCTCCCGTGCCTGGGCTAACTGATGGCCGGATAGCGAACCGCTAATCCCGATACAGGCCAGCACGTTGGAAGCCCCCAGTGTGTCCACGGCGACTTTCAGCAGAAAACTGCTGTCCACCCCGCCCGAAAAGGCAACCAGCACACGTTTCAGACCGGACAGTTTCTGTCGAAGAAGGTTTAATTTGTCATGGGAAATCGGCGGCATAAATAGACTTCAAAAAATGAGTGTTGCAGAAATATCTACGAACTATGAACTACGAACTATGAACTCCGAACTATGAACTTTACCCAAAGCCGAAGATGGGATTTGAACCCACAACCCCGGCTTTACGAAAGCCGTGCTCTACCGTTGAGCTACCTCGGCGAAAACAATTAATATATCTAAAAACAGGGATTTTGTAAAGACATTTTCCGGCCATTAAGGCCGATTATTTCCCCAAAATTAGGCTTTACAGGGGGAAAATATCGAATAAACTATCTATCGTTAAGAATGAGGTCAGGTTATTTAACAAGTTTAAATCGCAACATATCCAGACAACACTTATCTTGAAAGGGTGTATTATGAGCTTGTGGCAGGAATTCAAAACATTCGCCATGCGCGGCAACGTGATGGACATGGCCGTCGGTATTATCATTGGTGCCGCATTCGGCAAAATTGTCAATTCGCTGGTCAGTGATGTTCTGATGCCGCCGATTGGGATTCTGCTGGGCAAGATGGATTTTTCTCAGATGAGCATTGTGTTGCGAGAAGCAACCAAAGATGCTGCTGGCAAAGACGTGGCCGCCGTGACACTGGGCTATGGGATGTTCATCAATGCCATCGTCAATTTCCTGATTGTCGCAGTCGCTGTCTTTGCTCTGATCAAACTGATGAATATGGCCAAGAAGAAAGAAGAAGCCAAGCCGACACCGCCTCCGCCTCCTACCAAAGAACAAGTCCTGCTGACTGAAATACGGGATATCCTAAAATCCAAATAATGGGTGCAATCAATCAATCCGGCAGGGCGGCCGCAGCGGTCAGTCCTGCTGGATTTTATGCATGCGTTCGCGGCAGTGCCGATGCCACTGGTCGGAACCGTAGGCGCTGAAATATTCGAAAGATTCGTCACTGGCCAGATCACCCAATAGAATCTTACGGTGGTCGGGATTGGGGATTTCCACGATAATATGCCGGCGCACTTTTTCCAGTTCTTCCACAAACCGCCCATGCGTTTCGGTGAAGAGTTCCTCGAGCTTTTTCCGTACATGCCCCGCATAGGCCGGACAATTGCCATCCGTCCCGATGGCAATTTGCAAATTCCCCCGCTTAACCACCGCCGGTACATAAAAATCGCACAATTCCGGCTGATCCACCACATTGCATAGAATCTCAAGTTCCTGGCAGTCCGCATAGACCTGTTTATTCACACCCATATCATTGGTCGCGGCAATACACAAAACCGCTCCCACGAGGTAGTCCTTTCTGTAGGTGCTTATCACCAGTTTCACATCGGGGAGGTTAAATGCCGATTCCATATTGGCCGGCACATGTTCGGCAATTACCGTCACACGCGCTCCGGCCTCAACCAGGGATTGAGTTTTACGCAGGGCAACCGTTCCCCCGCCTATGACTACCGTCCGGCGATTTGACAGTTCAAGATAGATTGGATATTTAGCCATACCCCTATTATAACCCGTTTTGGGATGTCCAGGTTAAAAAAATGGCAGTTTCGACGAAAAATCCGGCTTCTGTCACAGAATCTTCAGTTTTCAGTCGAAAAACGCGAAAAATTTGCTAAAATAGACGCAAAGTTTTATCTGTAATATGAATAGTGAGCCATGAGCATAAAATCCATACAATTACATACACCGCTGGATGATGCGGCCGTCAAATCCTTGCGGGCTGGTGACGAGGTCTGGATCAGCGGCTACGTCTATGCCGCCCGTGACCAGGCCCATAAGCGTCTGTTCGCCCTGATCGAGCAGGGTAAACCGCTGCCATTTGACATCCGAGGGGCGGTTATCTATTACGTGGGGCCGACACCCGCTCGGCCGGGGCAGGTTATCGGAGCCGCAGGCCCGACCACCTCCAGCCGGATGGATGCCTTCAGCCCGATGCTCTATGCCGAGGGCCTCAAGGCCACGCTCGGCAAAGGCTACCGCAGTTCCGAAGT
>DLFY01000283.1:0-1518 GCA_002482415.1 Phycisphaerales bacterium UBA7708 | reverse complement strand
ATCCACGCTCGGCGGGGCGGGGGCGCTGCTCAGCAAGCATATTGTCGCAAGCGAACTGGTAGCCTATGAAGACTTGGGGGCCGAAGCCATCCGCAGGCTTGAATTCAGGGACTTTCCGGCTGTCGTTGCGTATGATGCGTCTGGCAACACTGTTTACAAGCTGTAACCAGCTTTGACTTCCAAAAATAATAAACCGATAACAATACGAGGTAGTTTGAATGAAAGTTGCATTAATTGGTCTGCCCCAATCCGGCAAGAGCACGATATTGTCCGCCATCACCGGCAAAGCCCCGGCGATGATGGGTTCCACTGAAATCCATGAGCAGATTGTGCCGGTACCAGACGAACGGCTCGATTGGCTCAATGGCCTGTATCAACCCAACAAGCTCGTCCCCGGTACCGTGGACTGTCTCGATTTGCCGGGAGTATCGTTTGCGGATGAGCACGGCAGGGCGGCTGCACGCAAGCTGTTCGGCAACATTCGTACCGTGGATATGTTTGTTCTTGTGGTACGGGCATTTGCCAATGATTCCGTGCCTGCTTATCGTGAGCGTATTGATCCGGCCAAAGACCTCGAAGAACTCCGTACCGAATTCCTGCTGGCCGATCTTGAGCTGGTCACGACGCGCATCGAACGCCTGGAAAAACAGGTCAACAAACCCACAAAGACCCAGACCCAGGATAAAGCCGAGTTGGAACTGCAATTGAAACTGCAAAAGGCCCTCGAATCCGAACAGCCCATCAGCAGCGTCATCCAAAGCGAACATGAACTGGAGATTATCAAGCCGCTGGGCTTCCTGACGCTGCGGCCTATGATGGTGGTTGTCAATGTCGGCGAGAACGCGCTCGACAAACCTATCGATTTGTTCAAAGCAGCCCCCGGCGTCGAAATTGTCCAGCTTTGTGCCAAAATCGAAAGCGAACTGGCCGGTCTTGACCCCGAAAGCCGGCAGGAATTCATGGCCGACCTTGGCCTCAAAGAACCGGCCTCCATTAAATTCGTCCAGAGCTGCTATAAAACCCTCGGTCTTATCAGTTTCCTGACCGTCGGCAAAGATGAAGTCCGGGCCTGGCCGATTACCGCCGGAACGACTGCCCTTGACGCCGCCGGCAAGATTCACAGCGATATCAAACGCGGCTTCATCCGTGCCGAAACCATGGCCTACAACGACCTTAAACAGCTTGGCGATGAAAAAAATGTCAAGGCCGCCGGCAAAATGCGGCTCGAAGGCAAGGCCTATGTCGTTCAGGACGGCGATATTATCAATTTCCGTTTCAACGTGTAATATATGAATAGCCAGAATAGTGGATGTGGTAAGCCTGTATAAGAGGTCATATTATAACGCCTGTCCATAAACCTCTTGACACAGTCGGATTTTGGCTATATAAAGTGTTACCTTTAGGGCGTTTAGCTCAGTTGGTTAGAGCGCACGGATCACACCCGTGAGGTCACAGGTTCGAGTCCTGTATCGCCCATTTATTATAAGGTCTTGTAAATAAATAGTTTACATGGACTTT
>DLFY01000041.1:1102-14871 GCA_002482415.1 Phycisphaerales bacterium UBA7708 | reverse complement strand
ACTGGTCAAAACCGTCCAAACAGGGTATGATTCAGTGTCTGGATGTGAGCGTTCAGGCTGTTTGGCGTGGATGTTTTTGATGGATGATTCAAGGACGATATTTGTAGTCAGCGACCTGCACATGGGTGACGGCGGGCCGCGGGATAACTTTGCCTTTGACAACAAAGCGAGGGAGTTTTCACGTTTTCTGGACTTTGTGGGAAAGGAAAAGGGAGAGCTGTTTATTCTTGGCGACCTGTTTGAATTCTGGCAGGCCAACATCAGCCGTGTGCTGATAGAGCGGATGGCGTTCCTGGATCGGCTGGCAGAGATGGGAGCGGTTTATGTCATTGGCAATCATGACGCGGACTTCGAGGAGATGATCGGGACCCGGCTGCTGAATCACCCCTTCTTTGACCGGATGAGCGGGCCTTTTATGCGTCAACTCGGGAGCCGGCAATTCAAGTTCATGCATGGGCACGAACTGGACCCGTTTCATCGGGATGGAACCCCGGGCTGGGGCCGCATCTTATCCATTCTGGGCGGGATTATAGAGGATCGCAAAGGCTCACCCCTGCTGTCGGCGGGAGGGATGACAGAAAAGACACTGCTGCGGATCGGGCGGGGATTCATGTGGATTATGAATTTGTCGGTCAATCAGCTTGAAAAGAGCCAGACGCGGCAGATGGCGCCGGATTTTGAGGCCTCACTGACGCCGACACAAAACCCGGAGAAAGTCAAGGGGATTCTGGCCCTGTATCAAAAAGACCGGCTGCGTGAAGGGTATGATGTGCTGGTAACGGGCCATACGCATAAGGCCGGGCGCACCGGTGACTGGTATTATAACAGCGGCTGCTGGGTCGGCTTTCGAAATAATTATCTGCGGATTGATCCGGCGGGTGCGGTGGCTGTGTGTGAATGGAAAAACGGGGGGGAGATTATAACTGAGGGTATGGAAGAACTGCCATAGCTTGAAAGCAGCCATACGTCTGGCATGGCGATTCAACAGGAATCAGGTATGTCCAAGAAGAAAAAGAAAATCATCCGTCCGCTGCGTCTGATACGAGGCAATCTGCGTAAGGCGGGGATGCCGCCCGGAACGGTGTTTTACGCCGGTGAAGCTCCCGCAGAACCGGTCCGTATCAGCCTGATGGAATACGATGCCAACCTGTTCAAGGAGCAGAGCCTTTCACGGATTGAAGAGGTGCTGGATTACCAGGCCACCCTGGGCACCTCGTGGATTAATATCGACGGCATCAGCGATGTGGGGCTTGTGGAAAAAATCGGCAAACGGTTCAATCTGCACCCCCTGGTCATGGAAGATATTGTCGTGCCCGGCCAGCGGCCCAAGATGGAGGATTATGAGGATACCCTGTTTATCGTGGTTCGCATGCTGCGGTACGATGCAGGGCGCAGTGAAATTCTGACCGAGCAAATCAGTATGATTCTGCGGCAGAATTGCCTGATTACGTTTCAGGAAACGGTGGGGGATGTATTCGATCAGATACGGGATCGCCTGCGAAATAACAAGGGACGGGCACGGAAGATGCCGGCCGACTACCTGGCGTATTGTTTGATTGATGCCATCGTGGACCAGTATTTTTCGATTCTGGACAGTTATGGCGAAAAGATTGAAAAAGTGGAAGATGAGTTGCTGGACCGGCCGGACCAGCAGACGCTGGGGCGGATTCATGAATTCAAGCGCGAACTGACCATGCTTCGCAAGTGCATCTGGCCGATGCGTGAACTGGCGGCGGCAATGCAGCGGTCCGACAATGACTTGATTCAGCAATCGACCAAGATTTATCTTCGTGATGTGTACGACCACACCATTCAGATTATCGATACAATTGAAAGTCTTCGTGATGTGATCGCCAGCCTCCTGGAAGTGTATTTGTCGAGCCTGAACACGCGGATGAATTCGGTGATGAAAGTGCTGACGCTGATTGCCACGATTTTCATGCCGCTGAGCTTTCTGGCCAGTGTGTATGGGATGAATTTCAAGCACATGCCGGAACTGGACTCGTACTGGATGTATCCGGTTGGATTCTGGTCGCTGATTGCGGTGACGGTGGGAGCAATGCTGTATTATTTCAAACGTCAGAATTGGCTGTGAGCCTTCGATTGCCGGCAAGGAACTAATCATGATGGAACTGTTAACGATGCAGACGGGACTGGCGGAGATTCAGGTTTTTTCATGGATCGTTCTTCCGATACTGATTTTTCTGGCCCGCATCTGCGATGTGACCATTGGGACGGTGCGCGTCATATTTGTGACGCGGGGGTATAAATACCTGGCGGCCTGTGCGGGTTTTTTTGAAGTTCTCATCTGGATTGTGGCCATGGGACAGATTATGAAAAACCTGTCCAACCCGATTTGTTATGTGGCTTATGCGGCGGGTTTTGCGACGGGCAATTTTGTGGGGATTCTGATTGTCGAAAAACTGTCGATGGGCTTTGTGGTGGTTCGCGTGGTGTTCAACAAGGATATCAAGCCGCTGATGGAAGCCGTTCGGCAGGCCGGGTACGGCATCACCTGTTTTGACGGGCAGGGGGCGTATGGTCCGGTCAAACAGATTTTTACCGTGGTGTCTCGCCGGGAGGTGAATGCGTTCCTGGCTATTCTTAAGAAGCATCATCCCGATGCTTTTTATGTTATTGAAGAAATAGACACGGTCAGCAGGGCGTACCCGACGGCCAAAAAAGCCCTGGCAGATGGGGCCAAAATGGGATTGAGGCCGTTTCGNNAAGGCAAATAGAAATCAAGGACGGATTGCTGCGAATTTAAAATGGAAAAGACTAAAGCCAAACTCAAGCAACTGTGCGAGGTGATCAATCATAATGCCACTATGCTGATTGTCATGCAGAATCATCCGGATCCGGATGCGATTGCCTCGGCGGTGGCGCTGCGGAAAATTGCCAATCAGTTCGCCAATATTCAATGCTCCATTGCGCGTGGCGGGACCGTCGGCAGGGCGGAAAATCGGGCACTGGTCAAGTATCTGGGCCTGAACCTGCGACCGGCTGAGCAGATTGATTTTGCATCGTTTGACCTGATTGCCATGGTGGATACCCAGCCCGGAACCGGCAATAACAGTCTGCCGCCGGATGTGGAGCCGGATATTGTTATTGATCACCATCCCTGTCATCGGAATAGCCGGCAGTGCCGTTTTACCGATATCCGCAGTCATTACGGAGCCACCTCGACGATTCTGGTGGAGTACCTGTTTGCGGCGGGAATTGAAATCGATGCCTCTTTAGCCACAGCGCTGTTATATGGGATTCGTTCCGACACCCAGGACCTCGGGCGCGATACAACCTGTGCGGATGTTAATGCGCTGATGGCCCTGTATCCAAGGGCGAATAAGCGCATTCTCAGCCAGATTCAGCATGGTGCGGTGCAGCGTGAATATTATAAATACCTGGCGGAATGCCTGAACAATGCCCGGGTATTCGGCAGGGCGGTGATCAGTTCGCTGGGCACTGTAACCAATCCGGATATGGTAGGTGAGATGGCCGACCTGCTGCTGCGCGACGAACAGATTGTCTGGGTGCTGTGTTATGGCTTTTATGAGGGCACCATGCTGCTGTCATTACGGACGGATGCCGAATCCCCCCCGGCCGGCAAAGTGATTCGTCACATGGTGGCCAGAAAGGGGGCCGGAGGCGGGCATGACAGTTATGCCGGCGGGCAGATTCCGGTGGAGAAAGTATCGAAGACGCAGCTTGCAAAATGGATATCCCAGATTGAGAAATCGTTTTNNCCAATACCACGGGACGGAAATTGGTTGAATAGTTGCATCGATACCGATTTACCGGTAAAAAACCGGATAAAAATAGTGAAAAATTGAATAAAGACAACTTTACTTTTTTGTTAAAATGGAGTAAGATGTTTCTATGGTTAGAAACAAGGTGAAACCAGACGTCAATGGCATGGACCAGCTATGTGCTGCGTTATGCCAGATTCGGGATGCAAAGCAAATGGAGCAGTTTCTGACTGAAATCATGACCCTTGCGGAGCTGCATGATTTGACCCTGCGGTGGGAGCTGATGCGAAAGCTGAGTCAGGGAGTGCCGCAGCGCCAGATTGCTTCGGAAATGGGTATCAGCCTTTGTAAAATTACCCGTGGTGCCGAGGTTCTCAAGAATAAAGATTCAATAACTCGAAAATTCTTAATTGGAAAGAAGGTATTATGAATCGAAAAATCTTGCTTCAGGAACAGGACATCCCCCGTCAATGGTACAATATCGCGGCCGATTTGCCGACTCCGCTTTTGCCGCCTTTGACTCCCGACGGCAGGCCGGTATCGCCGGACATGCTGGCGCCGGTATTCCCAATGAATATCATTGAGCAGGAAGTCAGCACCCAGCGATGGATCGATATTCCCGAAGAAGTGCTGGATATTTTATATCGCTGGCGTCCATCGCCGCTGCGGCGGGCTGTGTATCTGGAACGCTATCTCCAGACGCCGGCCTNNTTAAGATGAAAGTGTTTCCCCTCCGGGCAGCCACAAACCCAATACCGCGGTGCCGCAGGCATGGTATAATAAACAATTCGGCATCAAGAAGCTTACGACTGAAACCGGGGCCGGGCAATGGGGTTCGGCGCTGGCATTTGCCTGTCAGCTTGTCGGGCTGGAATGCAAGGTGTATATGGTGCGTATCAGCTTTGACCAGAAACCTTTCCGCAAGCTGATGATGCAGGTCTGGGGGGCCAATTGTGTTGCCAGTCCCAGCAATGAGACAAACGCCGGCCGAAAGATTCTCGCTGAATTTCCGGATACCCCCGGCAGCCTGGGGATTGCGATTTCCGAGGCAATTGAGGCCGCGGTGACGGATACGACCGGACAAACGCGGTATTCGCTGGGCAGTGTGCTGAATCATGTGCTTTTGCATCAGAGCATTATCGGGCTGGAAGCCAAGGCTCAATTGAAGAGTGCCGGGGAAAAACTGCCGGATGTCGTGGTTGGCTGTGCCGGCGGCGGCAGCAATTTTGCTGGTATTGCGATGCCGTTTACCCTTGACAAGATTAATGGCGCTAAAATTGATATCATACCCGTTGAACCGACGGCCTGTCCGAAGATGACGCGGGGCAAGTTCGCGTACGATTACGGCGATATCGCCTGTATGACGCCGCTGATGGCGATGCATACCCTGGGCCATGCGTTTGTTCCGGCACCGATTCACGCCGGCGGGCTTCGCTATCACGGCATGGCGCCGCTGGTGTGCCAGTGTGTCGTGGAAGGGCTGCATACGCCACAGTCGATCGACCAGATGGAATGCTATGAAGCGGCCATGACCTGGGCAAAAACGGAAGGATTCATCTGTGCACCCGAAACCAGCCATGCGATTGCCGGGGTCATTCGACAGGCTAAACAGGCCAAAGAGGAAGGCAAGGAAAAGGTCATCGTGTTCAGCTATAGCGGCCATGGTCTGATGGACCTGATGGGGTATGATGCCTATATGTCCGGCAAGCTGAAGCCGTATTATCTGCCGGAGGAAGAAATCATCAAGTCCGAAGCCTGCCTGGCCGGGCATCCGCAGGCTCCGGCCCGTAAATCCGGAAAGTGGTAAACGACATACGGCATCCTGAAAGACTCTGAAAAGAGCCGTTTCATGATATTTCAGGCCCGGAATCAAAAAAAGGGTAATTTTTACTTGTTTTTTGACTCCGGGCCGTTACAATGTTCTCTCTTGTTTGGGTAGATGCCCGAGTGGCTAAAGGGGATGGACTGTAAATCCATTGGCTAACGCCTACGGTGGTTCGAATCCACCTCTGCCCACTGGATATTTTTTGTCTTGTTTTCGTACTGATTCGCACTGTTTCGCAAGTCTTCGCCTGCACTACTACTTACAGCAATATCTTCATTCGATTCGTGCGAGTCAGTGCGAGGCTCGGCGGGTGTGTGCTGGTGCTTTTTATGGTGTTCGTGGTCACTATTCTGGTGTTCCGATTTTGCCTTTTTTTCAGCATTTCCGAGTACAGCTTTTTCGGCTGCCTGTTTCATGTCAGCCTCGCATATCTGGGCATAATGTTTCATTGCAATTTCAGGAGAATTCCCAATCCAGCTACAGACAGCCTTGACATTACCACCAGTCATCTTGAATAACTCCGTCTCTCTGGTTGATCGACAGTTCTGGAATGGTTTTTTCCAGCATACTATTTTGGACTTTTCAAGTATTCTTTCAAATTGTGTACGCAAATTAACCTCTTTTCCGCCCTTATATCGGTTCACACAATAAACAGACCCTTCGGGGGCAGCATCGTAAGCGTCCTGGAATAGGGGCCTCAGCTCCGGGAACATCGGGACGGTTCTTTGTTCATGGCCGATATGGTGGGCCGTCTTTGGGCTTCGTACAATGAAGCGGTTTTTTTCAAAATCAACATCGTTCCATCGCAAGGCTACAACCTCGGAAGGGCATCGCAGGCCGCCCCAGCGGACAAGGCCGAAGATCAACCGCCATTCGGCATCGGGCATCGCATCCAAGACCTTTTGGGCAAGGTCAACCCCGACATAAAAGAACCGGGACGGGTTCGGCTGTACTGTGACCGGCTGGCCCAGGAATGGATTCTTCTGGATTAATCCGGCATCGATTGCGCCGTTTATGATCTGCCGGCACATTCCGATATGGCGGCGGGTTGTGTTTTCTGACAATTCTACAGTTTCGAGCAAATAACGTCGGTAATTCTTGCATTGGTAGGGCGTGATATCAGCCAGAATGTCATTCTTGAAAAAGGCTTTAATCCGGTCTCTTACATTTTCCAGCTTTCGGCGTGTGTCAGTTTTGGGCTGAGTCCGCTGTTCAATATAAAGGTTCGCCCATTCTAACAGAGTGAACTTGCTCTTTTTCTGGCGCTCTACAAGGCCCAAGGATTCAAGCCTGTCCCGGAGGCCGTCAGAGATACCCTCAAGCCATTCTTGCGTTGCTATGGAGAGCGTATGGCCTGTATTCTTGTGATTTATCAGGTTGTTAATATGAACCAAAGCGGATTCAACCTGTTTTTTTGGGGCTGTCCCAAAATGAATGGATGGACGCTGTGAGTTTTCACCTGGGGACAGCTTGATATAATACCTCGGCCCGCTTATTGTGATTTTTTTTACTACGCTTGCCATAAATTACCTCTGGTTTCTTTTTTGTGGATTAATTTTCCCCTTAACTTCCATCCAGCGGAGAAAATCCGCCTTTGCAATCCGCTTTGTTTTTGGCAGCGGAAGAATTGGAAGTCCGCTATCAATCCACCCGTAAACCGTATGGACAGAAACCGCGAATGTTTCAGCAAGAACACTGACCGAAAGCACGTCTGGCAGGTCNNTAGCGGATCATCAGTTTTCCTTTTGGCTTTTAAGATTAATATTTCTTATTTTCACCGATAATTCTGTACCGATAGATCAAAGTTTTCCAGCATTAGACAAACGGTTAAACTGCTGCAAGTCACTAACCCGATAAACTACTTTCCTGCCCCGCTTCTGAAATTTCGGGCCAGTGCCCTCATACCTCATCTGATTCAGGGTATTCATTGCCAATCCTGTAAGCTGTGCCGCCTGCCGGACATTCAGGAACATATCCGGGTGTAACTTCTCTGGTAATGTATCAGGGTATCTATTCATTTTTTCACCACTTAAAATTCTGCCCGGGTTTACCCGCCCGGGCTTCGGGGTTATAGGTTATCTTGACGCAGTAGAAGCAAGCTGTTGAATCCCCAACAGCCACTGACATTCAGGGTCGTTTGGCACGTCGGCAGGGTCAACATCAATAGCATCTTGAATATCACTGTTCAGGCCTTCGTTAAGGCTTCCGGGAATACAACTGCTGAGGGCGCCGATCTCAGCGGCAACACTAATCAGCAGCTTTTCACGGATAGAAAGACTCTGGAAATACTCCACAATGTCCCGGGTCTTCTGGCTTTTAGCCAAGGTGCATTCATTCTGCTTCACCGCAATCGCCGCTTTCGCCGTATTCAACAGCGGGAACAGGTTCATTATGTCGGCGACTTCGTCTGTCCCAAAATTGTCCCCAATGCTTTCAATCCCTTCAGGCGTAAATACATAATCCAGGCATGCAGAGAGGCATTTATGCGCCAATTGCTTTATACAGGGGTTTGGATGGTACAACATCAGGTGAATACTGGCCAGATTGAATTTGCAGGCACCATCAAGACCGGCAATACGCTCCAAAAGGTCAACACATCGCTGCTCAGATTTGTTCCAATCTGGTTGTATGTTCAATGTGACAACCTCATTTTTTGCATCTTCTTCAGAGGTGTTTCCAATTTTGATTTGTTCTTGTAACATGTGACAATCCTTCCAAAAAAAACGCCCTTCGGGATAGGCACCGTGCAGCACAATACGGCTGTGAGAACCTTACGGTATTCTCAATACCTACCCCGAAGGGAATTTGCAATATTCGATTGTCAGATTGTATTGTTTTCACGGTAATCATCATATCTTTCAAGACTTCCGATTCAAGGAGATTTTCCAAAAAAAAATCCTTTTGGGCATTAGTGGACTCGAACCAAAACACATAAATAATTGTATATCAGTAACTTATGAAATTATTCCTTTCGGTGGGCGCCACAATATAGACCATTACTTCTCTTTCAAGCTCGCTCTCATCATGGTTCGCAGGTTGTTTACCGTAGTGGCAACCATACCGATAGGAGGGCGGCTTTCGGTTCCGTATTCCAGGAACTCAATGTAATCGACATTGTTGGAAATCCAAACCACCTGATAGGGCGGTAAATTAGCAATCTGGGCAAGCCCTTTGTTGATTGTGTCCTGTCCGATCTTGTCCAGGGCATCGATAGACGCAACAGCAGGCCCGCCAATTGTCACAAGCCAGTTACCCCTTGCCCGGCCAGTATCTACGGGAGTCATCGATACAATGCTTCGCAGGGCCTGTAAAACAAGCGATTTCTGGACCCTCACAACCTCGGCAGGCATTTTGTTTTTGACAAAGTCCCTGATTTCGCTATTGAATTTCTTCAGGGACGCTTGCATTTTATGGGCGGCATCAGCCATAGTCTATCTCATCTGTTTCAGTGATCGGGAAATCGGGCCATTGGTGGTCATGTCACGAATGAATACATCAGTAACATATTTTTGGCCGTCAAACTTCGTCTCCCCGGCTTTGGCCTCGATAGGCTGGCCCGACTGATTATAAACATTGACCTGATTTTGAACCGCAACGCCTCCGCTATCCGAGGCAACGCCCAATCGCCCATCGCTTCGGCGTTTCAATGGCATAATCGCTTCCGGCCCGGCCTCTCCCATCAACCCGGCCCCATTGGCCATAGGGAATATTGTCGGACGGGTTACAATTCCACCGCTGGCAAAGGGAATAAGATTGCCGCCACTAAAGACATTGCCAAAAGCGGATAGCGTTGGGGCGGCTGTCTGAGCGGCCGGGAATCCGCCCATAATTGCAGCGGAAATACCCTGGGCGATCGGAGTCATAACCGTATATTGCAGCACGAGATTGGCAAGCTGTTTTGAAAACGATGAAACGGCCTGCTCAGCATCCTGCACTTTCCAAATAATATCCGTGAAATTACTGGTAAATGCCTGCCCGATCCCATCGGCAGTCAGCTTTAATTCCCGAAGCTCTTTATTGTCGCTCAATTTCCGCTTGAACCGCTCTGTTGCCTCGATTGCCTCGGCGGTGCCTTCGCCGTATGCAATGACCGCCTGCCTCTGGTATTCCATAAGCTGGATTGCATATTCTCTTTCTTCATTGGTCAGGGTGATTAGCTCTCGCTCCTTGTCAAGCTGTTCCAGCATATCATCCATGTTTTGGCTTGCTCGCATCCGTGACAGTTCGGCCAGTGATTTACTGTAATCAGCGATAGCCTGCTGAGCTTCTTTTGACCCTTTGCCAAAAGCTGCTTCAGCGGCTGTCTGAGCCTTCGTTGTTTCAATCGCTCGTTCCCGTTCGTCAGTTGTCAACCCGATCAGCTTCTTTTCGTTTTCAAGGTCTGCAAATAAATCTCGAAGGGCTTTTTGAGCCTTCAGGCTTTCGCTTGTAATGCGCTCAGATAATGCAGTTTCATTTGTGCCGACTGTTAAGGGCCTCTGCCATGTAGCGGCGGCAGGGCCGGTAAATATAGAGGCATTGGAAAAGGCATTGACAGCCCGGGTTAGACCGGATTCATTGAAATCGCTGTATTTCCTGCTTTGGTTTTGGGCAAAATTCTTTTCGATTTCATCGATTTTGGCCTGGAAGCCCTGATAGGCCGTTGTCAATTCGGCGCTCAGGTCGGACGGCGTAAACTGTCCGATTTTTTCCATAGCGGCTGTGAAGTGGTCTTCGATTTTCTTCCCTACAGAGTCCCAAGAGCCAGAGGAAACAGAAGGGTATCGAGACTCATACCGCGATTGCTGAGAATCAAGATAGTCCTGAATCTTCTTTTCAGTCAATTCATCTATTCTTTTCAGATATTCCGCTTGCCCAGCCGCCCCCATAATAACACCCATCTGGTCGGATACTTCGTTTTGGGCCAGGCGTTTCATTTCATCCGCTATCTGGAAACGGTCTGATTTAATGGCAAGGCCCTTTTGAATCCACCGGGTCATATTCATTGCTATATCAGCAAATATCTTTTCCAGAATTTCCATCAGGGACAGGCCCCATGCCTTGAACAGAACCAAAGAGGCATCAAGGCCGTACTTAATCCCGCCCCCGAAATCGCTTGAAAAGTAACCGACAAGGATTTTGGTATCGGCAAGNNNGCAATGAATTTCTCAGACCACATCGCCAGATAATCCTGCTGACTGATAAGCCAGTCTTTTGTGGCTTTGGCAGCCGCTGCGATAGAAGGCAACCAGGCTGTTGCTATGGCTTCAGCAGTGTCCCCAACGGCGTTTTTAAGCTGCTGTAAAGCCCCTTCGGTCGAATCGGCATCCTTTTTAATCAAATCAAACTTGCTTCGCAGTTGATCTTTAAGCTGTATCCATTGCTCTTCTTTGGTTTTCGTCGTGTCCAGAATAATCCCATAACGGGAGAGCATTTCAGTTTGTCCCTTATAGGCCCGTGAAACTAACTGCATAGCGTTTTCTAAATCCATCCGGTACACAACGGCAAGCTCAATCGCGGCTTCAGTAGCGGCTTTTAATTCCGTTGTGGCAACTCCGGTATTTTTAGCGAAGGCCATTTGCGAAAGAATCGCATCATCCCCAAAGCGGGAAATACTTTGCAGGTGAGAGGCATAGTCTCTGAGGATAGCCATATTTTCCCGCGTATTGGCCCCCACAACATCCAGCGCCGCCGATAAATCGCGTTGGGCTTTCTCCGCGGTCAGGGCTTCTTTGGTCAGATAGACAAGGCTGAAACTGGCCCCGCCTATAGCCAGCAACCGACCAATTGCACCGGATAACCCCGTTACTGCATTAATTGTTCGGTTTGCAACGCCTGAGATTTTATCGCCCGCCGCCGCAAATGTATTTGCTCCGGATACCGCTCCCGCTGCGTCAATCGCCATTTGTAAAGTTGCCATATTTTCAATGTCCTTTCTCTATCGAGTCACCATACGCCCCGAACAAACCTTGTTTTTACGCTAAAAACAAATAAGCCGCCATTCCTGGGCAACCGATTTGCACACTATCGCATCTTTTTGATTCTGTTTAGCAACAAACTGGCTCGCGTTTCAAGCTCAGTTGCCCGCTGGCGAAATGCAGCCAAAGCCTTTTCTGCAACCTCAACATGAATTTCAAGATTCATTCTGTTTTCAGGGATGTAATTTTTTTTCAGTTCATCAGCGGCTTTTGTCAGATTGTTCAACAGCACATCGAACGACGCGAACGGATCGGGAATATCTGCCGTGAATTGTTTAGGTGCAACCATGTTATTTTGCCTCCATTGCTTGCCATTTACGCCGCAAATCGTCAAGCGTCGAATCTGGGCAGGTTTCAGGAATATGGATATAGCCGCTGATTGAAAACGGCGTTCCGTCTTCATAGCGGTTTACGCTTTTTGTCATCGTGGGTTTATAATCGCCCGGGTGCCGAACAAGAATGCACAACTCAGGCAGATTAGCCGGGTCAAGCTCGCGTGAAGCCAGTTCCAAAACCGCTATTCGCTTATGAAGCTCTCGGACGCTGTATCTCATTGCCCGCCTCCATTTTTCATTTGCTCAATCCAGTCTTCTTTTGAGACGGGGTCTGGCACAACGAGAACACCGCCGATATCGCACTCCGCTTTCTCGGCTTCGGCAAGCTGGCTTTGAGTCAAAACACCGCTGATTGTGTTTTTTTCAGCTTCCATTTGCTCTACGGCCTCCGAAAGGTCGTTTATCCTTTGTTTCAAATTCATGTAATGCCCTTTCAATATTTTCTAATTTTACACTCAATTCATCCAGTTCAACCGCCTTGCGGACATTTTCCAGAACGCAGCGGGCGGCGGATACTTTTGTAGAGGGGTGGGCTTTTTTCGAGTCCAGAACTTTTTCCAGCGTGTCAATGGCCTTAGTCGAAACAGCCTGCAATCGGGAAACGCTGGTTTCAAAAATCTTCGCCCTGGCTTTTCTGTAAGCGGCATCGAAAACCGGCTCTTTAATCCACCGGAACAACTGCCGTTCTGAAACCTGAGCTTTTCGGGCGGCCTCTCGAATGCTTTTGCTATCGAGAAGAGCTAAAATCGCCTGTTCTTGTTTAGGACTTATACTGTCTTTATTCTCTGTCATTTTACGCCTTTTTACGACATGTTTTTTCAAGACGTTCAAACTCCGCTATTTCATTTTGAGTCAGCGGGTGTTTACGTGTCCAGGCAATCCGGACGGTCTCAAAAGTAGTCCCGACATTGACAGTCTCCCGATGTTCAACCAGCTTTTCCCGGTCAAAATAGCGGCGATAATACCCGTGCTCAAAGAGGCTCCGAATAAATTCGGCCCCGTTCATATACCGCCGCCCGTCGTCAGACAGCGTAAAATGGGGCTGGTTGTCCGGACCAACAAAAACAAGGGTCTGCCCGCCGTCGATAAACCTCCCCGAACAGAAGGCAATATGGGCGATTTTAGAGGCATTCCCGCAAAGGTTTAAAACCTCGGCCCGGATCGCTTCCAGAACTATTCGTTTTTGCTGTTTGGTCATTTCATTTCTCGGATATATGCTGCCCGCCAAAGCAGGCAACGTATCTGTTGGCATTCCAGCATGATTATAAACAGGCAACGCACCCGCTGTTATTTCTATTCATGGTATATTTTTGTCCACCTGAAACCGCTGTTTCTTTGTTTTTGAAGCAAAATCCACTATTGTTCGAATCAATTTTGGCCCCTTCACAAAAAAATGTCTCTGCCTCGCGTTCGATTTCTTTGCCCAGGCAGGTATCACAAAGCACAACCGGCCCACTATCCCGCAGGATAGAGCGGCCTTGATCGGGGCGTAAGTATTGCCCACAGTCGGCACAATGGGATAGATTGATTTTCTTTTCAAGCCGACTGAAAAAGCCGGGCAATAAATCGCTAATACGTTTCGGTTCACTCATTCGTGGCCCCTTTTTTCTTCACAATTAAACCAATTTCACGTAAACTCAAATCCCTTGTAAATTGGCAGGCAATCCGGCAACCTTGCCCGATACCATTGCGGCTTTTCAGGATGTGCAGTACCCGGTTATATTCGGCGGAAACAGTCCCCATCGATGTTTTGATATCACCGGTTCGGTCTTCGCCGTATTCTAACCATAAGGCCGTCTGGCTAAAGCGGCCAAACGCGGCGCTGCCGGCCAATTGATTTAAGTCCGGCAAAGATACGGCCTTGACGGGATGCGTCACGAATAGCAGGGCGGCATTGTATTCCACC
>DLFY01000041.1:0-1075 GCA_002482415.1 Phycisphaerales bacterium UBA7708 | reverse complement strand
CCCAGACATCCCGGCGCGTCGTTTGGACAGCGGTAATCGGGTCAACTGCAACAAATCGGCAACCGGCGCGGGACTGGTCTCTAATCCAGCCTGCAACCTGTTGGAATGTCAGTTGATTAGCCGGGGCGGTAATGGCCGCTGACATGAAAGCGACAAAATTCTGATTTTCTTTATACGCGGCCCAGGATTCGTCAGGATGTGCCTGTATCCAGTCCGGGTCTGTCAGGTCTGCAATCCCGCTTTGTTGCGACAGCGCCCGCATGGTATGGAATTCGGTGCTTTCCTCCAGTTCCAAGAGCGCCGGTCGAATCCCAGCCCCTAAAAGATGGGAAACCCATTGCAACAGCATGAACGACTTCGAGGCCCCAGGATTGCCACAAAGCAGCGTCAATGTTCCCGGCATCAGGCATCGAGTCAGACTGTCCAACAGCGGCCAAGGGGATTGTAAAACCTGCCTTTTGCCCGCAATAGTGTCGGCTATCAATTTTCCAACTCCGTCCCCACTATCGGCAGGGCGGTTAATAGCGGCATTTTGGATGTTCTCTAATTCCTGCCGGACTGCCTCTATTTTCGTGTCAACCGTCCCGGGTTTGGATTCAGCCTGCTGGATAGCCCCTTTGAGTCCAGAGAGCCGCCGCTCAAGATAACACTCCCGGACGTGTTTTGCGTGAATGGCATAATTGGCCGGGGTTGCTGTCGAATCGACGACTTTAACCAGATAATCGACACCGCCAACGGCTTTAAGCTGTTGGCTTTGCTCCAGCCGATTTCGCATAATAACCAGATCGGGCCGAATGCCCTCGGCATGAAGATTGATTAACAAGCCAAAGATTATCCGGTTTTGTAAATCTCCAAAATATCCGCTGTCCGGAATAGTTTCCTTGACCGCGGGAATAATCTCCGGGTCCAAAAACATACTGCCCAGCAATTGGCATTCGGACTGGTAAGATTTACTTTCCATTACGCAGCCCCGATCTGTTGGAATAATTTGTCCGCTTCGGCTTCATCCAGTTCGCGGGTTGCCGGATAGCAGGCGTCGCCAGTGTCGAAATCCGGGAACTCGGTCTCCCAGCAC
>DLFY01000321.1:12543-15749 GCA_002482415.1 Phycisphaerales bacterium UBA7708 | reverse complement strand
CATAGCCCTGGTCCGTAAACTTGATGGCATTGCCGACCAGATTGACAAGGCACTGCTGAAGTCGCAGGCCGTCGGTGCGGATTGTTTTTGGCAGTGTCGGGCTGGAAACAATTTCAAATTGAATATGTTTGGCCGCCGCCCTGACCTGCATCAGATTTCTGAGGTCATCCAGCAGTTCTGGCAGGGAGCACTCCGCCATTTCAAGTACCACCTTGCCGGATTCGATTTTGGACAAATCAAGAATGTCGTTGATGATGTTGAGCAGATTTTTGCCGGCGTTGTTGATAATGTCTACATAATTGGCCTGTTCTTCGGACAGATTCTCTTCGGTCAGCAGGTCGGAAAAACCAATGATGGCATTCATGGGAGTTCGGATTTCATGGCTCATATTGGCCAGAAACTGGGATTTGGCCAGATTGGCTTCTTCGGCCTTATTTTTCTGATATTCCAGTTCAAGGATACGCCGCTGTTCGGTCAGGTCCGAAATCATGGCAAAAGACCCCACATGGATGTTTTTTTCATCAAACAGCGGCGATGCGTTAAACTGGCAAAACACTTTTGTCCCATCCGTGCGATTCAACGCCACATTATAAATGGAGTTTGTCTTCTGCTCTGAACGAATTTTCAATTGATGCTGAAATATCGCCTTGTTTTCATCGTCTGCCAGATCGAACAGGGTTTTGCCAAGTAACGATTCCGTCCTGAGCAGATTGTGCATCGCGGGATTGGCCTCCTGGATTCGCCCCGCCGTATCGACAAGAATAAATCCCTCCAATGAGGAATCGATGATTGAACGCAGGCGCGCCTCGTTCATAACAATCGCCTGATGAGAGATCAAGGTTTCTTTTAACAGATAGAAATGACAATTCTGCGGCTTATTCAATCCATTAAAAATGGCCGTCGCCATGGCCTGGCATTCACCATAACCGCATGAATTGCAATTATACAGGTCCTCCTCACTGTATTTGTGCATCTTCCGGTAGATGTCCTGCAACTGCTGCGGGTCGGGAATACGAAGGCTGAGGCTTCCGCTCAAATCAACGTAGCTGCGGAGATACAAATCCTTATTCCAATAGCGAGCAATAACTTCTTCGATATCCGAACAAGACCGATTTGAGTCGGCTGCGGCCTGTTCATAGACCGCCTGCATCTGTTCTCTGCGCTGCCGGAGGGCATATTCCACCTCATCAATGGATTTTTGCGACAGGACGGTTCCCGTACCGACATTACAGCCATACTGACAGTTCAGGCAGTCTATCAGCAAGGGGGCCGTACCGTTGTCGATGGATGATTTGAGACTGTCCAGATATTTGTAAACCGCCGGTGCGCCTTCGATTTGCCGGGTCTTATTGCGAATATCCGGCATCATCCGCTCAGCCGTCTGGGTCAGTCCGCCTGGAGAAGGAAGAATGACCGCTCGTTCGGCGGGCGGATTATTAAATTCGGCCTGTTCAAATGTATCCAGCACGATTTGATTGGTCTGCAGATAGCGTTCCAGAGATTGATAGGTAATATTATAATCACCCAGGCCGGTCTCGATGAATTCGCGCTTTTTGGCAATGCACGGCGAGATGACCGCAATCCGGTGATTGCTGTAGTGCGGGTAATAATGCCGAATCATCTGTATCGTATGCAGCATGGGGCTGTGAACCGGGGCCAGATACGGAATCAATTCCGGTTTGTAGATTTGAATATAATTAACGATCACCGGGCAGGATTGAGAAATCACGGTTCGGGGATTATTATGCCTGATATATTCAATGTATGATTTGACGGTCAGTTCCGCGCCGAAACTCGTGTCGAACAGGGCTTGGACACCGAGTGACTTGAGCCATCCATTGATATGGAGATACAGGCCTGGAAAATTAGACACCACCGAAGGTGCCATCACCGCCACGATGGGAATATTATTGCGGATATCATGCATAAAAGCAGCAAAATCATCCGTGTAAAAACGCGCATTATGCTTGCAGGCACGCAGACAATTGCCGCAATTGATACACAGGTCCGGATTGACCATGGTAGGATTATCACTGCCGTTATTGGCATATTTGACCGGACAATTGATGATGCAGGCGTGGCAATTGACACACTTGTCGGACGACACATTGATAATCGGATAGTGCTTTGTCATATACACACGTTAAATTTTTTTCGCAATCCTCTGGCTCCATTGACTTTATGTTTTGCAGTCTGCCACAGTCAAAAATCCAAGTTGTCAGCAATGCTACCCCAATATCGGGAAAAATACGGAATCGTATAACTACTTATTCTTTATTCGGCTATAAATGTGCGCCGATTGTTTTTCTCTGTGTATTATCAGACCATGCCCGTGTTCACGGGACGATAAAACCCGATAAATTGCTGAAGTAAAAGTCTTTGCATATTTAGCGTAGGGTGGTTAAAATGGGCGACAATTCGATACTATAAACCAGGAGTTGTCAGCTTATGCAATATACCACCGATCAGAAGGTCTTCCCGGCCGGGGAAGGTGCCTTGCTCAGCATTAATGATATGCTGGCCTATTTCGAGAAACAGGGAGCCATGCGGGTCTCAGACTTGCATATTAAAGTTGGCACACAGCCTTGCTACCGAATTGATGGGGAATTGGTTAAACTCAAGGGGGGAATAGTCACCCAGGATGTGGCGGAAAAACTGATTTTCCCGGTATTGGGGGAAAAGAACGTCGAATTCCTCAAACGTGATTTGGCGGTGGACTGTTCTTTTAAATACGGGACAATCCAGTTCCGGATTAACTCCTTTTATGAGAACGACGGTCTGTGTGCGGCCATCCGGGCACTGGGAACGGTGATTCCGCCGCCTGAGCAGATTGGCTTCCCCAATGACGCCTGGCAGGATATCGTCCGGCGAAAACACGGGCTTGTGCTGTTTACCGGGATTACCGGGGCGGGAAAAAGCACGACCATTGCCTCGCTGATTGAACGGATTAATGACAATCGGGCGTGCCGGATTATCACGCTGGAAGACCCGATTGAATATATTTATTCGCAGAAAAACTCAATGATTTCCCAGCGGGAAATCGGTCGAGATGTTATGTCTTTCGCAGCAGGATTGCGATCCATGATGCGGCAGGACCCGGATGTAATATTCGTCGGTGAGATGCGCGACCAGGAAACCGTGTCCATGACCTTAACGGCCGCGGAAACAGGACATCTGGTATTTTCGACGCTGCACACCCGGGACTC
>DLFY01000321.1:0-12495 GCA_002482415.1 Phycisphaerales bacterium UBA7708 | reverse complement strand
GGCAGGAAGAAGTCCGCAACCAGTTGTCGCTGGGATTGCGGTATATCATCAGTCAGAAACTGCTGCCTCGCAAAGACGGCAAGGGGCGTGTGGTGGCGATGGAGATTTTGAACAATAATTATGCCATCGCCAACCTGATTCGTAAAAACAAGCTGGAACAGGTTTATTCACAGCTTCAGGTCAAGACTAAAAACCAGGTCGAAGAAAAGATGGTCACGATGGAGCGTCATCTGGCCTCATTGGTCAAACGAGGCACTGTGGATTTGCGTGAGGCGCAGAAATGGGCCAACGACCTCAAGAGCTTCCAGGATGCCATGAACAGCGAAAGCGATCTTGAGCTGATATAAAGGGCACGTTGTCCAGGGGTGCAATGGTTTCTCAGGGAGCTGGATGTGCTGAGTTTTAAATGTCCCAAATGCAGGCGATTTTGTGCGGTGGTGGAAGAGTATGCCGGGCGTCGGGTTCGGTGTACGCATTGTTCCTGCCGCTTTATTGTTCCAGGCAAACCGGGCGAGAAGGCCAAAATCTATGTCGATCCCCCCGAACCTCCCCTGCCGGGCTNNAGGCCTGTTCGTTAAAGACAGCATCGTTGGCCTTGTATTCTGCCTGGCAATGACGGTGTTTCAGTTTTATCTGGGGGACCTGGATTATTCGTTTTCGGTAACCGGGGCTTCCGGCGGCGGATTCCGCCCGCCGCTGATCGTGGGGTGGATTACGCAGTTTTTTACACTGGGCGGGCTGTGCTGGTATTATTTTCAAATCATTGGTGCAACCGCGATGTATCCGGAAAGCCTGCCGGAACTGGATATCGGTTTTGGATTTGAATATCTGGGCAACCTGATTAAGTCCATCTATCTGTTTATTGTTGCAGCCTTTTTATCTCTGATTCCAAGCATGGCCGTTGCCGCCTGGCTGGAATCTATGGGAATTGTCTCCGTGTGGATCAAGGGAGTCTTGATGCTGACATCGGGCTTTTTATTCGGGCTGATTTTAGCGATATTCGGAATGGATACCCCACCGTGGGTTGCTGTCTTTCGGCCGGACGTGCTGATTCGGACAATAACCAAAACATTTTGGCCCTACCTGGTAACCACCGTGATTGCTGACATTGCCTTTGTGGGCTGGTTTTTCAGCCTGTTCACGTTTGCCACAAGTAAAGATATAACGACGCTCAAGACGGTCCTTTTTTTGATCGGCCGATTGGCCGCAGTCCTTGGAATGCTGTACGCCATGCGTGTGATCGGGCTGTACTGCCGGCACTATAAGCGGGTTTGTCCCTGGCTGTGGACGATACAAAACAGGGACGGCACATAACACCCGCCCTGGCGTTCTATTTTTTTTCTTCGGCCTGGGTCTGGAGATGGACGGGGATTTCCAGCCAGAAAGTGGAGCCTTTGCCCGGTTCGCTCTTGAGGCCAATGGTTCCGGCCAGCAAATCAGTCAATTGCTTGCAGATGGCCAGACCCAAACCAGTGCCTTCACCCAGCCTGGTAATGGAGCCGTCCAACTGGCGGAATTTTTCGAATATCTGGTCCTGAGCTTCAGGAGGAATACCGCAGCCGGTATCGATAACGGCAATGCGCACGGTAATATCCGTCGGCATTGTGGCTTTGACATCAATGCGTCCGCCTTCGCCGGTGAATTTGATGGCATTGCTCAAAAGGTTGTAGAGAATCTGCTGAACTTTGCCGCTGTCGGTCATCACCAGCGGGATTTTGGGGTCCACTTCAATTTCAAGCGACAGCTTTTTCTTTTCCGTCAACGGAAGAAAGAAAGCCGACAAGCCTTCGCAAAGCTGCTGAATGCTGGTACGCTCGATATGCAGGGTCAGTTTGCCCGCCTCAGCCTTGGCCAGATCGAGCAGGTCATTAATCATATTCAGCAGCGAACGACCGCTGGTGACAATGTTTTCAGCATACCGGCGGGATTTTTCGATGTCGGCGCCGGGTTTTTCACGCAGCAGTTCGGCAAAACCCAGAATGGCATTGAGCGGGGTACGGAATTCATGCGACATATTGGCCAGGAATTCGCTCTTGAGCTTGTTGGCCTTGAACAGCTCGATATTTTTGTCCGAAAGCTGGGCGATTTTGGCGTCGAGCTGCTGGTTGGCTTTCTGGAGCTTGGCCTGTGATTCCATCAAGTTATCCAGCATGTGATTGAACGCATCGGACAGGCGTTCGTACTCGTCGCCGGTTTTAATGGCGCTGCGAACATCATAATTACCTTCTGCGATATTATTAACCAGTGCCCGCAACTGGCGAATGGGTCGCAGAATAACCCGTTGAGTGATGGCATAGAAGGCAACCATCGCGCCGGTGGCGGCCAGCAACCCGGCAACAATAATCCAGAGGCAATTGAGAAGCTGAGTCTTGGAAAACTCCTGGGCGGATGTCTGAACCCAGATGACGCCGATTTCCTGATTTTTATTATAGGCGGTGGCGGAACCCTGCGGATTATGGCAGACCAGGCACTGTTCGCTGGCCCTGACCAGATGCAGATACATATTCCTGGTCACACCATCGACCGATGATTTCCAGCCGATATCCTGAACATTCGCGTCCTTTTGAAGAAGCTTGAGTTTTTTCTGAAGGGCCGGGTCCAGACCGGCGGGGCCTTTTTCCTGATCAATGCGGAACCACTGGGCAACCGTATCATCGGCGGCACGCATCTGGCCGGTCTCATCAATCATCGGCAAGGCATCCTGGCCATGTGCCGGCAGGCGAAAATGC
Organism: Phycisphaerales bacterium UBA7708; assembly: GCA_002482415.1. Lineage (GTDB taxonomy): Bacteria > Planctomycetota > Phycisphaerae > Sedimentisphaerales > Anaerohalosphaeraceae > Anaeroglomus. The sequence continues at coordinate 9,766 of DLFY01000321.1, read as the reverse complement.
TGTTCAAAGATACTCTGAGCAACGGCACGCCCGGAATCGAGTGCATTTTTTTCCGTCAGCTTGCCCATCCAGAAATACGGAACCCACAGGGCCAGAATCAGGCTGAAAACAACCGCGGCGCCAAACTGAATGCGGCATTTTTCGGCCAGCGACAGAGGCTTTAAGCGAAGCTTTTCTAAAATCGTATCAAGCCTTTTTCGCCAATTCAATGCCATACATCCTCATGCTGTTTGCACAGATGGATTTTACGCTTTGGGTGACAGCCGCAGCAGTCAGCAATTACGGTTTGTCCTGCTTGTCTTCCAACTGGTGCAGGTGTTTCTGGACCTTCAGGTTCAATTCATCAAGCTGGGCCTGATCGACACCGCTGGGAGCTTCGGTCAGGAGACACTGGCCGCGCTGAGTCTTCGGGAACGCGATCACGTCGCGAATGTTGTCGGTGCCGGTCAGAATCATCACGAGACGGTCGAGGCCGAAGGCGATGCCGCCGTGCGGCGGTGCACCGTATTCGAGGGCCTTGAGGAAGAAGCCAAACCGATCCATCGCCTGCTGACGGGTAATCTTGAGCAGGTCGAAGATTTTGGCCTGTGTTTCCATGTTGTGAATACGCACCGAACCGCCGCCGATTTCCGAACCGTTAACCACGAGGTCGTAGGCCTGAGAGCGGATATTGCCGGGGTCGGTATCGAGTTTATGCAGGTCTTCGGGGACCGGAGCGGTAAAGGGGTGATGCAGTGAATCGAACCGATTTTCGTCAGCATTCCATTCCAGCAGCGGGAAATCGATGACCCAGACAAATTCAAACTTGCTGGGATCGCACAGGCCTGTATCTTTACCGAGTTTGACACGCAGCGGCGCCAGGACTTTATTGACAATGGCAGGCTGGTCGGCGACCATCAGAATCAGGTCGTCATTGTTGGCCCCGAAGCGTTCGATCAATTGCTTTTGCTGTTCGGGAGTGAAGAACTTGGCAATATTGCTCTTGAGGCTGATTGCACCGGTGGCTTCGTCCGGCCCGACTTTGAACCAGGCCAGACCTTTGGCGCCCAGTTCGGTCACAAACTGGGTCAGGCCTACTTCGATGTCGCTGCGGGAGTATTTTGCTCCGCCGGGCACACATAAGCCCTTGACGATACCGCCCTTCTTGACGGTGTTGACAAAGACCTGGAAGGTGCTGGCGGCAGCGATATCGGTAATGGTCTTAAGCCGCATGTCAAACCGCAGGTCGGGACGGTCAATACCGTATTCCTCGATAGCCTGTGCATAGGTCATCTGGCGAATGGGGGTGGGGATATCCATTCCGAGGACTTCTTTGAAAACGCGGACAATCAGGGCTTCGTTCATTTTCATCACATCATCAGCCTGAACAAAGCTCATTTCAACGTCGATCTGGGTAAACTCGGCCTGACGATCGGCACGGGGGTCTTCATCACGGAAGCAGCGGACGATCTGGAAATAGCGATCCACATTGGAGACCATCAGAATCTGCTTGAACAACTGCGGCGACTGGGGCAAGGCGTAGAACGACCCTTTATACAGCCGGCTGGGGACAAGGAAGTCGCGGGCCCCTTCCGGCGTACTCTTGCCGAGCATGGGGGTTTCGATTTCCCAGAAGCCGTTGGTATCGTAATAGTCGCGTGCGATCTTGGCGACCCGGTGACGCACAGCAAGGCGATTGAGCATGCCGGGACGCCGCAGGTCGATATAGCGGTATTGCAGGCGAATCTCTTCGCCGACATTGACGTTGCTGTCGATTTCAAAGGGCGGGGTCTTGGACTGGTTGAAAATCTCCAATTCCTCAACGGCAACTTCAATCTGGCCGGTGGCTAAGCGGGGGTTTTCCATCCCCTCGCCGCGGGGCCGGACGGTACCCTTGGCACCGATAACCCATTCACATCGCAGAGTTCGGGCGATTTTGTGAATCTGGGGGTATTTTTCCGGATCGAAAACAAGCTGCACCAGCCCGGTTCGGTCGCGTAAGTCGATAAAAACCAGATTTCCGTGATCACGGTAGGAATTCACCCACCCGGTCAAAATTACTGTCTGTCCAACGTCACTGATTCTGGGCTGTCCGCACGTTTGTGTTCGTTTTAACATTTTTTTCGCCTTATTTTTATAATCCGGATCATACTCAATTCAAAGCGCACAAATATAGTCCAAAATATCGCTTAGGTCAATATGGATTCTTTGAATCAGTACACACTATGTTGACATTTACTATCTGTATATATTTATATGAACAGGTGATTCGCTGGAATTTATAAAAATTGTATGACATTTTTACTCTTGTTTCGTATAGTGTGATAAACAAATCGATATCAGGAGCTTTCGTGATTCAGAAAGAACGCATACGCGCCTTAAATCATAAGCCCCGACAGAATCGGGCCTGGGTGGTGTACTGGATGCAGGCGGCACAGCGTGCCAACTTCAATCATGCTCTCGAGTATGCCATTCGCACAGCCAATGCAAGTCGAAAACCCCTGCTTGCTGTGTTTGCATTGACAGCCTATCCGGAGGCGAACCTGCGGCATTACCAATTTATGCTGGAAGGACTGGCTCAGACGCAAAACATCCTGGCGGGTCGTGGAATTGAACTGGTGGTCCGGATGGGCCGGCCAGTAGAGGTCCTGGCTGAGTTTTCGGACAAAGCCGATATGATTATTACGGATGATGGCTATTTGCGAATCCAGAGAGACTGGCGCAAGGAGGTCGCCGAAACCGTCGATTGCGAGATGGTCGAGGTGATTACCAATGTCATCGTGCCGGTACAGACAGCCTCGGATAAGGAAAATTTTTCGGCCGGAACGCTCAGGCCGCGAATTCACCGGCAATTAGAGGCATTTTTGACAGGATTCAAATCGAGCAGACTGGATTCCCGCCTTCGCGGGACTGACAAGCTGCCTCAATCTCTCCCGCTTGGCAACATCGATGCGATAATCAAAAAACTGAACATCGACCGCTCCGTGCCGGCATCAAAGGTGTTTCTGGGCGGGCCGGCGGAGGCATCCAGGCGTCTGAAGGCGTTTATCTCGCAGAAACTGGACTCCTATGGCGGGCAGCGGAACGACCCCTCATTGGATATTCAGTCGCACCTGAGCCCCTATCTGCATTTCGGACAAATCAGCCCGCTGGAGATCGCCCTGGCGATTGCCGACACCGACAGCCTGGGTAAAGATGCCTTTCTGGAGGAGCTGATTGTCCGGCGGGAACTGGCATTCAACTTTGTCTGGTACAATCGCCGATATGATGAGTATAACGCCCTGCCGAACTGGGCAATCAATACCCTGAACGTCCATGCAAAAGATAAACGAGAGTATGTGTACACGCTGGAGCAGTTCGAAAACGCCCGGACGCACGACCCGGCCTGGAATGCCGCCCAGATGGAGATGGTGCTGACCGGCAAGATGCATAATTATATGCGGATGTACTGGGGCAAGAAGATTCTGGAATGGACCCGTACACCCCGGCAGGCCTTCGAGTGGGCATTGTATCTGAACAACAAATACCAACTGGATGGACGCGACCCGAACAGTTTCGCCGGTGTGGCCTGGTGCTTCGGCAAGCACGACCGCCCCTGGGGCGAGCGGGCTGTATTCGGGAAAGTACGCTATATGAATTATGCGGGCCTGAAGCGGAAATTCGATCCAGTCAAATATATTGACAAAGTCACAACTTACAGTAATGGTTCAGAAATAAAGGCGAAGAGAGATTAAAAATACTTTACAATTCGTGTTTTGCAGGGAATCATTAACTATGAATCGGCAAAAGCATTTAACTCTGGCGGCGGTATGTCTGGGATTGTCATTTTTGTTAACAGTTGGTTTTTTTTCTCAAAATGGCATTTCCGGCACTAATACTGAACTTTCATTAGCCGCCCTTGTTCAATGCTTAAAATATTTTTCTATCCGCGAGCATCACTTTCCCTTAAATGAACAGGAAATGATCACCAAAGGATATTTAGATTTTCAAACGTACAACCACGGCAAAAGAGCCGTCTATGTAAAAGTTCTTGATCCTTGTTTGCGAATTGAGCGAAAATTGCTTTGCCCGGATTATGCTGCTTTTCAAATCAATTATATTAAAGACATTGAAGAGGTGATTGATGATTGTGGTCAGCTATTTACTCAGTCAGCAAAAAGCCCTTTTTTATTCATCAATGGGCCTGCTAAAGAAATATTGCCTTATACAGTGTATTCCCGAGAGATTTATTCCATTCTGATTGAGGACCGCAAAGATTGGCCTGTTCATCGTATGGATAATCACTTATATGAGTATTTCCAATCACAAGCCATCGAGAACTCGATGCAAAACATAACTGACAGTCTTGACAGCTATTGTGAATTGACTTCTCTTCTTGCATCGAAAAATAAAACATTGGATCGGTATCGCCGCGGTTTAAAAATCCAAAACGACACGACATGCTCTGTTGTGTTTAGTATTCAAGATATCGCTGGCTTGAAAAATCTGGCTTGGGACAGTCAAAATATCGGATTCAGTAACCATGCAAAATTTATAGAAAAATACATGTCATACCTGGAATTCGAGAACTTGAGACTGAAAATTGAACTGATGAAATCAAAACAATTTCCAGAATCTGAAATTTCCGGTTATAATAAAATTCTGAGTGAAAAAGAAAAAAGTTACATCGACAACTATCTCAGGGAAGGAGTCTGGGCGGATTGAGCAATCTGTTTGTCCAAAATGTCAGGAATGATGCGGGCTTGAGACGGAAATTCAGGCCGGAAGAATATATTCAACAATATCTGCCGGACGGTGATTTATGAATCTCCCAATCCATGCTGTCACAGGTGCTTTCGGATATACGGGAAGCTATATCGCCAGACAACTCCTGGATGCGGAGCAGCGTGTTATCACACTGACGAATACTTCACCCAATCCATTTGGGGATAGGGTCAAGGCTTACCCATTCCACTTCGACAATCCGGAACAATTGTGCCAATCCCTTGAAGGAGTAACCACACTTTACAATACCTACTGGGTACGGTTCAACCACAAGACATTCACATTCGAACAGGCAATTATCAATACATCCCGACTGTTTGAGGCCGCCAAAAAGGCCGGCGTGCAGCGAATCGTCCATATCAGCATCACCAATCCATCCATCGACTCGCCGCTCGATTATTTTCGAGGTAAAGCAAAGGTGGAACGGTTTTTAATGGACCTGGGGATATCCTATGCGATTGTTCGTCCGACCCTCCTGTTCGGCAGCGAAGGCGTCCTGATTAATAATGTCGCCTGGATGCTGCGGACATTTCCGATTTTCGGGGTTTTCGGCATGGGCCGGTATAAACTGCAGCCGGTTTATGTAGGGGACTTGGCTAATCTGTGTGTACAGCAGGGAATGCGCCGGGAAAACACGATTCTCAATGCGGTTGGCCCGGAAACGTTTACATTCAGGGAATTTATCCAGACCATCGCCAGGACGATTGGAGTCAGGCGGATTATCCTGCCGACGCCGCCTTTTGTTGCAGCGATGATCAGTAAGCTGATTGGATTATGGGTGCACGATGTCATGATAACCGGGGACGAGATCAAGAGTCTGATGAATAATCTGCTGGTGGTGGACAGTCCTCCGACCGGCAGCACAAAACTCACATGCTGGCTGGAACAAAATAAGGACCTTCTGGGAAAACATTATATCAGTGAATTGCTGCGAAGACATAACGCATCTTCACAGACTTGACAGAAAAGGAAAATGATGAAATACGGACTGATTGCGGCGAAATTACTGGCGGCGGCAGGGATTACGATAGGATTGCTGATGGTTATGCGGCCTGGGTGAGGCAACCCCCTTGTATCGCTTGGAGCGATACTCTGCATGGTGTGTGTGCCGCTGGCATTGGTATTCGGCATCATCGGTATTGTTCAGGACCAGCGCAAATGGCTGGGGTTTGTCATTGCCGCTCTCGCCCTGCTGCTGATGCTGCCGTTTATTTTGCAATGGTTGTCCATTTGTTAGGTTGACATTCCGCTGACACATACGCCGGAATCTCCGCATGGGATTCCGGCTTTTTTAACTTTATGTACAGGAATCTGAGTCCCTGTACGAATCCTTTATTTGCATATTTTTTGCTTTAGTCTTCGCCGCATTGCCGGTACAATCGCCGGTCTTATGGATACGCTTCTGAAACGACAATTGGATGGGCCCGGCGGAATCCGGGAAATGCTGGCGATTGCGATGCCGATGGTGGTGTCCAATGCCTGTGATACGGTGATGATTTTTACCGATCGGCTGTTTTTGGCGCAACTCGGCTCTGAACAAATGGCTGCCGCCATGGGCGGCGGTCTGACCAGCTTCATGCTCACGACGTTTTTCCTGGGCCTGACCGGCTATTGCACCGCCCTGGCTGCTCAATATTTCGGGGCCGGGCGGAAAGAAAATTGTGCGAGGGTTATCACGCAGGGCTTACTGGTCTGCCTGCTGGCCTATCCGGCGATTCTATGCTGCCGGCCGCTGGGATTGTGGCTATTTGAACTGGTCAGGGTCTCGCCGGAGCAGCTTGCGCCGCAAAAGGTTTATTTCAACATCCTGATTTACGGAACCCTCATCGGGCTGGTTCGCAACTGTCTGAGCTGCTTTTTTTCCGGTGTGGGCAAAACTTCAGTGGTGATGTTTTCCACATTTGCCGCGATGATTACCAATGTCGGCCTTGACTATGTCTTCATCTTTGGCAAGCTTGGATTCCCCGCCATGGGCATTGCCGGCGCCGCCTACGCCACACTGACCGGTGGAATTGTCGGCCTGAGCATCCTGGCCATATCATATTTCATCGGGACCAATCGGACCGAGTTTGCAGTCAGCCAATCGTTCCATTTTGACTGGACTATCATGAAAAAACTGCTGCGGTACGGCTATCCGACCGGCGTTGAATTTTTTCTGAACATGCTGGCGTTTACTGTTCTGGTATTGAAATTTCACGGCATCAGCCCGACCTCCGCGGCAGCCGTCACCGTGGTCTTCAACTGGGACATGGTCTCATTCATTCCCCTGATCGGGATTCATATCGGCGTCATCAGTCTTGTTGGCCGGTACATGGGAGCCAGACAGCCCGATACAGCCCATCGCGCCACGCTGTCGGGGCTAAAACTGGCCTGGGCGTATTCGTTCTGTACGCTGATGATTTTTGCCCTGCTGCCGCATTATCTGGTAGGTGTTTTCCGGCCTGCCGAAACGGACCCCGTATTCGAACAGGCGTTTCCGATGGCCGTGACGATGGTCCGGATGGCGGCACTCTATGTCATGGCCGATGCGATGATGCTGGTCTTTGGCGGGGCCTTGCGCGGCGCGGGCGATACATTCTGGGTGATGTGTATTTCCGTCACGATGCACTGGTCGCTGGTCGGTGTGCTGGATGCGGCATTGCGTTATTTTCACTTTACGCCGCAGTCGGCCTGGAGTATCCTGTGCATCACGATGATGCTGTTCAGCGGCGTGCTTTATCTGCGATACCGCAGCGGCAAGTGGCGGTCCATCCAGCTTGTCGGCGAGCCACAGGAACCGCTGGTCTCGGAATTTGCCAGCTTGAATGAAACCCGTGAAGTGTAAATTATCGCAAAAAATGAGAAACGTATCGTCTGATCGGATATCGACATTGACGGGAGATTTATCCATGAATCCAAACCGGTACCAGTCCATGAGCTATCGTGCCTGCGGAAAAAGCGGGCTCAAGCTGCCGTTAATATCTTTGGGGTTGTGGCAAAATTTCGGGGAACAGGATAGTTTTGACACCGCCCGGGCGATGATTTTGACCTCTTTCGACGCCGGCATCACCCATTTTGACCTGGCCAACAACTATGGCCCCCCGCCGGGAGCGGCGGAACGCTGCTTCGGCAATATCCTGCTGACGGATTTGTCGGGATATCGTGATGAGTTGATCATTTCGACCAAAGCGGGCCATCTGATGTGGCCCGGGCCTTACGGTGACGGCGGCAGCCGCAAGTATGTCCTGTCGAGTCTGGACCAATCGCTGGAGCGGATGAAGCTGGATTATGTGGATATCTTTTATTCACATCGGGTGGATCCGGCCACACCCATGGAAGAAACACTGACTGCCCTTGCGGATGCAGTGCGAATGGGCAAGGCTTTGTATGCGGGGATTTCCAAATATCCGCCGAATCTGACCCGTAAGGCCGCCGAGTTCCTGCGACGACTGAACTGCCCATTTATTATCCATCAGCCCCGACACTCCATGCTGATACGAAATCCAGACACCGAGACCCTGTTTGAAACGCTGGATGAGCTGGGGCTGGGCTGTATTGTCTTTTCCCCGCTGGCTCAGGGTCTTTTGACCAACAAGTACCTTAACGGCTCCATCCCCGCCGATTCCCGAGCTGGAAAGCAAAACGAGTTCCTGAAACCGGAAATGATTACCCCGCAGCTTGTGAAACAATTGAATGATTTAAATCGTATTGCTAAGAGACGGGGGCAAAGTTTGTCTCAGATGGCAATAAGCTGGTTATTATCCGATAAGCGTATTACCTCGGTCGTCATTGGGGCAAGCCGGGTTGAACAGATTCAGGACAACCTGAAAGCGATAAATAATATCGAGTATACAGATCAGGAGTTATCCGACATAGACGCTATTGTTGCCCGGAAAAGTGTTTAATGTGACTGTTTCCGGCCATTGGATTTATTTTGTAACCATAGACCCCGCCGGGGCATTTTATATAAAGACCCCCTGCCGCAGTGAATAGAGTCATAAATGCTTGACCTTTGACGGGTTTATGATAGAATTAGGTGATATATATAAACAACGAATAATCGGAAAGGATCGTTTCGATGACCAATATGCTTGCTTTCATGGGTCTTCCTCAAGGTACTGAATGGATATTGATTGCTTTGGTAGCACTGTTGATTTTTGGCCGGCGTCTGCCGGAAATCGCTCGTGGTCTGGGCAAAAGCATCACNNTGAAGAATCGGAGAACGAAATCGGGCGGGCTTTGGATGAATCGGATAAACAAGCCGACAAGCAGATTGCCGAAGAGAAAAAGCAGAATAACGGTTAGGATTGCTTTTCCGGTTCCGGAAACACAACTTCGGGCTGTTTAGCCCCTTTTCTTTTCATACTGCAATAAAACAGACTGCCTTCATAGAGAATATATAATGGAATGGCAAGGGCAGTTTGTGTAATCATGTCGGCTGAGGGGGTTACCATGGCCGCTACAACAAATACACCCAAAAGCACATATTTACGGTTTTCTTTGAGGGTTTTAAGGGAAATCAAACCCAGGCTTTCGGCAAAAATGATGATGATGGGCATTTGGAATGCCAGGCCGAAAATCAGGGACAGCATTAAAATCAAATTGACATAGTCGCCAATATGCGGATTATATTCGAGGTATTCAATGCCCAGATTGAATGTAATGAAAAATTTCATCGTCATCGGGGCAATCACAAAGATAAAAAACAGTGTCCCGGTAATAAATAATCCCGCAGAAAACGGGACAACTTTATAAACGAATCGCTTTTCCTTTTTGTACAAACCTGCCGAAATAAACGACCATAATTGATAAAATAACCAGGGCGAGGAAATCAGCATCGCCAAAACAACAACAGCTTTGATATAAACCATAAAAGGTTCTGCAACCGTGATCGCCTGAATATGACTGGTATTCAGGCCTGCCTGCTTGATCGCATTCTCAAAGGGTATCATCAGGGCCTGGACGAAACGATGACCAATAAAAAAAGAGAGCACTAAGGCAACTGCAAAACCCGTCAGGGCAAGGATTAACCGTGCGCGGAGTT